>NZ_OZ246003.1:600000-900000 GCF_965230365.1 Oricola sp.
TCACGTGAAACACAGGCTCGGCTGGACGCGTTTTCGCGGCTTTATGACAAGTGGTCGCCACGCATCAACCTGACCGCGACATCGACGCACGAGGATTTCTGGACCCGCCATGTGGCAGATAGCGCTCAGCTGATCGCCCTGGCTCCCGATGCGGGCCATTGGGTCGATCTTGGCTCCGGGGGCGGGTTTCCGGGCATGGTGATTGCTATCATGTCCGAACCGGACGCCGAACGGCGCGTGGAGTTGATCGAGAGCAACCGCAAGAAAACCGCTTTTCTACAAGCGGTCAAAGCCAGTTGCGCGCCACATGCTGTCATTCATGCAGACCGCATCGAGAAAGTGATACCGTCCATCGCGCGACCTGACATCGTTACCGCTCGGGCGCTGGCGGGCCTCCCCAAGCTTCTCGACATGACTGCGCCGTGGCTCGCCGAAGGAACCAGGGCGCTGTTTCACAAAGGCCGTGGATATGCCGACGAGATTGAAGAAAGCCGTGCAAACCGGACCTTCGATCTGATAGTACATGAAAGCCGGATCGACGCGGAGTCGGTGATTCTCGAACTCTCGAATGTGCTGCCTCGTCCGGACCGTGATTCGAATTGACCTTAGCGAGCCAGGAACCCAGTCATGGCGGATAATTGCCGCGTGATCACGATAGCCAACCAGAAGGGCGGTGTCGGCAAGACGACGACCGCCATCAATCTGGCAACCGCACTCGCAGCGATCGGCGAGCGGGTCTTGATCATCGATCTCGACCCACAAGGCAATGCCAGCACGGGTCTGGGCATCGATCGTGAGGATCGGGACATCTCATCCCACGAGATTCTGCTCGGCGAGGCCGATATCATCGATGCGGCGGTTCCCACCGCTGTGCCCAACCTGTCGATCGTGCCATCCACGATGGATCTTCTCGGTGTCGAGATGGAAATCGCCGACGCTGACGATCGGGTGTTTCGTCTCCGAAACTCAATGGAGCGCGCCAGATCGCGCTTTAGCTATGTTCTGGTCGATTGTCCGCCGTCGCTCAACCTTCTGACGCTCAACGCCATGGCCGCCGCGCAGTCGATCCTGGTGCCATTGCAATGCGAGTTTTTCGCCCTGGAAGGGTTGAGCCAGCTTCTCAACACAGTCGACCAGGTTCGCCACAGCATCAATCCGAAGCTGGTTATCCAGGGGATCGTGCTGACCATGTTCGACAAGCGCAACAACCTGGCCCTGCAGGTTGTCGACGATGTGCGTACCCATATGGGCGACAAGGTCTATGAGACGATCATCCCGCGCAATGTGCGTGTGTCGGAAGCGCCGTCATATGGAAAGCCGGCTATCCTTTATGATCTGAACTGCGCCGGAAGTCAGGCCTATCTCCAGCTGGCGTCTGAGGTCATTCGTCGCGAGAGGCAATTGACGGCTGCCTGACGGGCGTTCTCGATAACAAGAAACCGGAGACGACGGAAGCAAATGGCAGAGGAAGGCTCACGCAAAAGGCTCGGACGCGGTCTTGCCGCGCTGATTGGCGAGATGGACCGTCCGGCGGATGACGCGCCGAAACCGTCGCCGGGAGACCGCGTGGTTCCGATCGAATTCGTCGACCGCAATCCGAACAATCCGCGGCGCGAGTTTTCCGAGGATGAGCTCGCCGATCTTGCATCCTCCATCAAGGAACACGGCATTCTGCAACCGGTCGTGGTGCGGCCGACCAAGGGTGGGGACGGGCGCTATGAAATCATCGCCGGCGAGCGGCGCTGGCGCGCGGCGCAGCGCGCGAGCGTCGTGGATTTGCCTGTTATTGTCCGCGAGGTTGATGACAAGACCGCGCTTGAGCTGGCGATTATCGAAAACGTTCAGCGTTCCGATCTCAATCCGATCGAGGAGGCGGGCGGCTATCAGCGGCTTATCGACGAGCACGGCTACACCCAGGCCGATCTCGGTGACGTGATCGGAAAGAGCCGCAGCCATGTCGCCAACACGCTGCGGTTGCTCAAATTGCCGAAGCCTGTGCGCGATCTTGTCGGCCATGGTGAGTTATCCGCCGGTCATGCCCGCGCTCTTGTGACCGCAGAACACCCGGAGGCTTTGGCTCAAAAGATCGTCAAGGACGGGCTTTCTGTCCGCCAGGCCGAAGCGCTTGCCCAGTCGGGAGAGCCGAAGCGGCCGGGTGGCGGTGCCACTCCGCGGCATGAAAAGGATGCAGACACGCTGGCGCTGGAGAAGCAATTGAGCGATCAGCTTGGCCTCAACGTGCAGGTTGCCCATCGCTCCAATGGCGGCGAGCTACGGATCGGGTATCGCACCGTCGATCAACTTGAGGCGCTCTGCAATCGCCTGCAAAAACTTTAGGCGGCTAACGTCTTCGCGAACTCTGGATCGTGATCGCCAGCAGCGCCGTGCGGGCAACCGCGACCGTGAGCGCCGATTTCATCCGGCTTTCCAGAACACCGTCCTGCAAACGCTTCAAGGCGTGACGGATTCCGGTTGCGGTCCAGCGGCCGAGCGCCGATTCAACGGTTTTGCGTCTCGAAAAGAAGACTGGCGGCTTGGCACCGGCGACAACGGCGGCCGGAGAACGTCCCGAGCGATCCATCTCGGCGCGCAGAAGGTCGAGCTGCTGGAACTGACGGATTGCCGCGGCCATCAGGGGCGCGGGATTGGTTCCGGCGGAGATGAATTGCTGCATGGCCGCGTCGAACCGGGCAAGATCGCCGGTGATAACGGAATCGACGACGGCATCGAACGAAGTTGCCGACGCATCGCCGAGGCTGGCGCGCGCCATATCGAGAGTGATCTCCCGTTCGCTTCCCGCATAGAGCAGCAGTTTTTCGAGTTCACCGCGGGATGCCCGCCGATCCCCGCCGATATGATCCTGGATGTAGCGGCGCGCATCGAGCGACAGCGTCTTGCCGCTTGACGAGAACATCTCGTCGATGAGCGCGTTCAATGACCGACTGGTATCGGCATAACAGGGCAGAGTTATGCCGGTCTTGGCCTTCTCCACCGCGGAACGCAGGGCGCTCGACTTCTTGAGGTCGCCGGCCTCGATAATGAGGCGAACGCCGTCCGGTATGTCGGCGAGGATGCCGGCCACGGTCGCGGCAAGGTCTTTCTGATTGCCCGCATTGCGCAGCCAGACAAGCCGCTCGCCGCCGAACATGCCGACCGTGTAGACTTCGTCGACGAGACGAGACAGGTCCGAGGCGATTTCCCCGCCATCCAGCTTGATCGTGGAGAAGGAGTCGGCGAGGTCGACGCCGGACTTTTTCGCCAGGATCTCCCCGCGCTCGGAAACAAGCCCGCGATCAGGACCGTAGATGAGGGCGACCGGTTGTCCGGTTTCGGCGCTCTTCAGATAACGTTCGACATCGCCGGCCTTGAGTTCCGCCAATTCAGCCCTGTTCCGGTCTAGCCACCATTACTCTGTGCGTGACAGATCGGCGGCCAACAATGCGTGGATCTGTTCGGCTGCTTCGCGCGCGGCACGGTTCTCGGCATCGCGTTCGGCCCGCACATTGCCAAATTCCTGCTGCGACACGTCGAAGGATGCGGTCACGGAGACACGCCGCGTTGTCACGATCGAATCATCCTCGATGTTGCGCAACGTGTAGTTGGCGGCAACCGAGACATCCCGCTTCGAAGGCTCGCCGTCGCGGCTGCTTTGCTGCAAAACCAGGGCAGACGAAGATTGCGACGTGACCTGAACGGACAAGCGATAGCGCGGGCTTTCCGGCTGGCCTTCGCCGCCGTTCAATAGGAAAATCAAACGGTTGCGCAGCTCCACCCCAACGCGGCTGTCGACCTGCGCGACCTCGACGCTGCGCAAGGCAGCCGGCTGGTCGGCAATCGATGCGGTTTGCTGATTGTAAAGCGGCTGTACCGTGCATCCGGTAACCGCAAAGACCGCCAATACGGCCATCGTGCTCATCAAACCGATACGTTTCATCTGGATGCGCGCTCTTCCCGGTTCCTCAGGCGACAATGTTGACGATGCGGTTCGGAACCACAATGATTTTCTTTGGATCGGCGCCATTGAGATGCTGGCGCACGAAGTCTGCCGCAAGCGCGGCGTTCTCGACATCGCCCTTTTCGGCATCCTTGGCAACCTGGATTTCACCGCGTTTCTTGCCGTTGATCTGGACCGGCAGCGAAATGGAAGCGTCCACGACAAGTGCGGGATCAAATTGCGGCCAGGACGCTTCGGCCACCATGCCTTCATGTTCAAGGGATTGCCAACACTCCTCGGCCAGATGCGGCATCACCGGCGCGATCAGTTGAACCAGAATAGCAAGCACTTCGTGGGCTGCGGCCCGGTCGGCGGGCGATCCTTCGGCGACGCTTTCCAGCGAGGGTGCAATCTCGTTGACCAGTTCGTGGACCCGGGCGATCGCCCGGTTGAAAGCGAGCCGGCTGAAATCCTCGCCAACCGATTTCAGGGCCTTGTGGGCCGACCGGCGAAGCGCTTCGGCGTCGTCCGATGCCCCGGCCGTCTCGCCGGCTTCAATCTTGCCGGTCACCGAGTTCACAAGCCGCCAGATGCGCTGCACGAAGCGATGCGCGCCTTCGGCGCCGCGGTCGTTCCACTCCACGTCGCGGTCGGGCGGCGAATCCGACAGCATGAACCAGCGCGCCGTGTCGGCGCCGTAGCTTTGGGTGATGTCTTCCGGTCCGATGGTGTTTTTCTTGGACTTCGACATCTTTTCCAGGCCGCCGATCTCGACCGGTTCGCCGGTATCGACGGCGAAGGCCTGGCGCTTGCCGCCGGCCTCCTCCAGCCGAATTTCAGCGGGCGACAACCATGTCGCCTCCTTGCCGGCACCCTGCCGGTAGGTTTCGTGCACGACCATGCCCTGCGTGAACAGTCCCTTGAACGGCTCGGCGAGATCGAGATGGCCGGTTTCGCGCATCGCACGGGTGAAGAAGCGCGAATAGAGCAAATGCAGGATCGCATGCTCGATGCCGCCGATATACTGGTCGACCGGCAGCCATGCGTTGGCGGCTTCCGGATCGGTCGGCGTGTCGGCTTGCGGCGCTGTAAAACGTGCAAAATACCAGGAGGAATCGACAAAGGTGTCCATCGTGTCGGTTTCGCGCCGCGCCGGTCTTCCACAGGACGGGCAGTCCACCTTGCTCCAAGTCGGGTGCCGGTCGAGCGGGTTGCCGGGTTTCTCGAAATCGATGTCGTCGGGCAATTTGACCGGGAGATCGGCTTTCGGCACGGGCACCACGCCGCAGGTGTCGCAATGCACCATCGGGATCGGGCAGCCCCAGTAGCGTTGCCGCGAAATGCCCCAGTCGCGCAGGCGGAAGCGCGTGGTGCCACGGCCATTGCCGCGTTCCTCGAACCATCCGATGGTCTGTTCGATGCCGTCTTCGCTCGTCGTCCTGGAGAGACCTGCGAAGTGCTCGACATATTCGACCAGTTCGGATTTGGCCGGCACAAGGGCTTCATCGCCGATCTCGTCGCGATTACCCGGCAGGTAGAAGGCATTCTGCACGGAGAGACCGTATTTGCGAGCAAAGTCGAGATCGCGCTGGTCATGCGCCGGGCAGCCAAACACCGCGCCGGTGCCGTAATCCATCAGCACGAAATTGCCGATCCAGACCGGCAGATCACGGTCTTCTGCCGGATGGCGAACCGTCAGGCCGGTATCGAGGCCTTTCTTCTCGGCGCGTTCCAGATCCTCTTCCGACGTCCCGATCCGCCGACACTCAACGCAGAATTCCGCGATTTTCGGATCGGATGCCTCGAGCGCACGGGCAATCGGGTGATCGGCTGAAATCGCCAGGAAACTCGCGCCATGCATCGTGTCGGGCCGGGTCGAATAGCAGGTGATCTGCTCCTCGCCGGCAAAGGGCGCCGTCAGTTCGAAATCGACCTCGATGCCGCGCGATTTGCCGATCCAGTTGCGCTGCATGACGCGCACCTTATCCGGCCAATCGTTCAGATCGTCGAGCGAGGCGAGCAGGTCTTCGCTGAACTTGGTGATGGCAAAGAACCATTGCGTCAGGTCGCGTTGTTCGACCGGCGCGCCGGATCGCCAGCCGCAGCCGTCGATCACCTGCTCATTGGCGAGCACGGTCATGTCGACCGGGTCCCAATTGACCTTGGACTGCTTGCGGTAGACGAGGTCCTTCTCGAAGAAATCGACGAACAGCGCCTGCTGCTGGTGGTAATATTCCGGATCGCAGGTCGCGAACTCGCGGTCCCAGTCGATCGACAGGCCCATCAGCTTCAGCTGCTCGCGCATCGTGGCGATGTTTTCATAGGTCCAGGTGCCAGGATGGACCTTGTTCTGCATGGCGGCGTTTTCGGCCGGCATGCCGAAGGCGTCCCACCCCATGGGGTGCAGCACATTGTAGCCGAGTGCCCGCCTGTGCCGGGCGACCACATCGCCCATCGTGTAGTTGCGGGTGTGTCCGATATGGATACGTCCCGACGGGTAGGGGAACATCTCCAGGACGTAATACTTGGGGCGCGGGTCTTCGTTTTCGGTCTTGAAGATCGCCGCGTCGTCCCAGGCCTTCTGCCATTTCGGTTCCGCTTCACGGGGGTTGTATCGTTCGGTCGCCATGATGGTGAAACTCTTGAATTCTGCGCGGCGACATGCAGTTTTGCGCCGCGAAAGCATATGAACCGTCTCATGCCCACAAAAGGCAGGGCCGTCAACAAGCCCGCAGGGTCATCGCGGGCTGCGGAGGCGCCCCGTGCAAACCGAAGGATTGCCGATGTCGTCTACCGAACGCCTCGCCGATGTTCGAAGCCGGATTGCAGTCGCAGCAGGGGAAGCGGGCCGTCAGCCCGCCGATATTGAACTCGTCGCGGTGTCGAAGACCTTCGGTGTCGACGACATTCGCCCGGTCATTCAAGCGGGTCAGCGGGTGTTTGGCGAGAACCGCGTTCAAGAAGCGCAGGGCAAGTGGCCGCAGCTGAAGGCCGAGCACGAGGATCTCCAGTTGCATCTGATTGGCCCACTACAGTCCAACAAGGCTGCCGACGCGGTAGCGCTGTTTGATGTGATCGAAACTGTCGACCGCGAGAAGATCGCGCGGGCTCTGGCCGCTGAAATGGCGAAGCAGGCTCGCAGGCCTCGCCTTTATGTCCAGATCAATACCGGCCTGGAGCCCCAGAAGGCGGGTATCGATCCGCGGAAGTGCTCGGACTTCCTGCGCCTCTGCCGCAATGACATCGGTTTGGAGATCGAGGGGCTGATGTGCATTCCGCCTTTTGAGGAGAACCCAGGGCCGCATTTCGCGCTGCTTTGCAGGCTGGCCGAGGAAAACGGCGTGGATCGCTTGTCGATGGGCATGTCGGGCGATTTTGAAACAGCTGTCGCGTTCGGCGCGACATCTGTGCGTGTCGGTTCGGCGATTTTCGGCGCACGTTGACGGTTTTCAATTCGATTCATGCACTTGAAAGCCTGACAAGCTGCGACAAATCGGTCATGTATTGCCGCGTAAGCAAACCGTGAGCATCCATGCTGGAGGGAATCGCATGACGTTGAGACTCGCGACTATTGCAATATGTGCTCTTGCCGCCGTCGCCATACAGGCCATGCCGGCCTCAGCCGCGCAATGCGGCAACACGAGCGCGGGGTTTGAAGCCTGGAAGGTGCAGTTTACCAAGGAGGCGCGGGCCAAGGGAATTGGCAATCGCGGGCTGAAGGCATTGGCTGGCACGCGCTACGCGACCAAGACCATCGCCGCCGACCGCAACCAGAAGTCCTTCCGCTACTCGCTTTCGAAGTTCATGCAGGTGCGCGGCGCCAATGCGATTGTCTCGCAGGGGCGCAAGCGCAAGCGGGTCGATGCCCGTCTGCTGTCATCCATAGAGCGCAAATACGGCGTTCCCGCCGGTCCGCTGCTCGCGATCCACGGCATGGAAACCGGTTTCGGGCGCTTCATGGGCAACGCCAATGTGGTCTCGGCAATCGCGACCCTGGCCTATGATTGCCGCCGGTCGAAGTTTTTCACCGGCCATCTCTACGCGGCCCTGCAACTGGTCGACCGGGGGATCATCTCCGCCAACACCAAGGGTGCCATGCATGGCGAAATCGGCCATACTCAGTTTCTGCCGGGCAGCGTGCTGAAATACGGTGTCGATGGCGATCGCAACGGTCGGATCGATCTTGCCGGGTCGAAAGCCGATGCGCTTGCCTCGACGGCGAATTTCCTGCGCGCGCATGGCTGGCGGCCCGGCCGCGGGTATCAGCCCGGCCAGGCAAACTTTCGGGCGATCCAGGGCTGGAATGCGGCCGGCGTCTATCAAAAGGCGATCGCGATCATGGCCGCGCAGATCGACCAGTAACAAAAAAAACCCGCGGCTTGTCCGCGGGTTTCATGTTTCCTGCATGTCGGGACGGCTGGTCAGCCTTCCTTCGGCTCCAGAACCTGGCGACCGCGATACATGCCCGTTTTCAGGTCGATGTGGTGCGGGCGGCGCAGTTCGCCGGAGTTTTTGTCTTCGACGTAGCTCGGGTTTTTCAGTGCGTCGGTAGAACGGCGCATACCGCGTTTGGCGCGCGTTACCTTTCGCTTCGGAACAGCCATTTTAGTCTCCAGTTTTCCGGACGAGTGTGCGGTTTGCCCGGTCTGGCCCGCTTTCGTCGGTGATTTCGCTGAAAAAAGATTGCGCGCCTATACACGCTCGTTGGCGGTTTGACCAGCCATATCAGGAAAAATTGTGCCGCCGTCAATAAACGCAGCTAGCACGGGCTCCATAAAGGCGGACACGTTCCTGAACGATACCCGCAATCCGGCTGAGACCGGGCCCTGGCGTTGCGGGATCGCGGACATGCGGATTGGGCAGGGCGACGGTCAGAAGCGCGGCTTCTCGTGCCGTCAGGAACTCGGCGGGTTTGCCGAAATGGGTCCAGCTTGCCGCCTGCACGCCGTAAACACCGGCGTCCCACTCTGCGATGTTGATGTAGATCTCCATGATCCGCTTTTTGGGCAGAACGAGGTCGAACCACAGCGCCAGTGGCACCTCCAGCCCCTTGCGGATGAACGAACGGGAATTCCAGAGATAGAGGTTCTTGACGGTCTGCATGGTGATCGTCGATGCGCCGCGAGCCCGTTCGCCCTCGAGAACGTCGGAAATCACCAAGTTCAAGGCACCCCAATCGACGCCGCGGTGCCGGCAGAACTGACCATCTTCAGACATGACGATCGATTGCAGAAGCGCTGGCGGGACATCCTCGATCTCGATCCAGTCGCGCTCGGGAAAGCGAAACCGCACAATGTCGGCGAGCATCAGCATCGAAACTGGGCGAAGGAGTTCGACGCGGTACGCGACTGTAAGGATCAAAGGGGTGGCAACAATCAGAACGATAGCGGCAAGCGCGATCAGCGACAGCCGCCGGATCCGGGTCCGCCAGCTTGTCGCCTTCTTCCGTTTGGCCGAACGTCGGCTCTTGCCGGGGGCTCTGCCGCGCGCACGGTTCGCTTTCGTCTTGCTGGAAGTCAAGCCGATCTTATCCCGCTCGATGTGGATCCGTTGTGGCTCTAAGCAAAAACGGCGCGTTGCCGCAACATCGTCAGTGGTTTTACGAAACAGGCTTGACCGGCGAGGGCGTCGCCGCCACGAAGCGACGATGATGAATGACGAGTTCCAGAAGGTTCTTTTGGCGCGTGCCGCCGAGGTGGAGCATTTCCTGTCGACTGCGCTCGGCCCCGAGCCGGTCGCTGGCGAGGTGACGCGCCCTGAGCGGCTGGTCGCGGCGATCCGACATGGCGCGCTCAATGGCGGAAAACGAATCCGGCCATTTCTCGTCCTGGAAACGGCGAAACTTTTTGGCGTTGAAGACAAAGCTGCATTTCATGCGGCGGCCGCGCTGGAATGCGTGCACTGCTATTCGCTGATCCATGACGATCTGCCGGCAATGGACGATGACGATGTGCGGCGCGGCCAACCGACCGTGCACAAGGCTTTCGACGAGGCGACAGCGATTCTGGCAGGCGACAGTCTTTTGACATTGGCTTTCGATCTGGTCACCGATCCCATGAGCGGGCTTTCGGCGGAGATCCGCTGTGAGCTGGCGGGCAGCCTGGCGCGCGCCGCCGGCATTGGCGGCATGGCCGGCGGTCAGGCGCTCGATCTTGCGGCTTCGGTGGAGAAGCCGGACGAGAACGGGATCGTCACGCTGCAGTTGATGAAGACCGGGGCGTTGATCCGCTATGCGTGCGAAGCGGGCGCGATTCTCGCTGGCGCTGCGGACGAGGACCGGTGGCGGCTGGTGCGCTACGGCGAGACCATCGGGCTTGCCTTCCAGCTTGCCGACGACCTGCTCGACGTCACCCAATCGGCGGACGCCATGGGCAAGGCGACCGGCAAGGATGCGGCCGCCGGCAAGGGCACGCTGGTCGCATTGCGGGGCACCGGCTGGGCGCGTGGTGAACTCGACCGGCTTGTCGCGCAAGCCGAAGACGCGCTCGCCCCGTTCGGGGAACGCGCGGGTATACTGGTTGAAACGGCGCGGTTTGTCGCCTACCGGCAGTCTTGACCTGCGCTTAGCCGGCCTTCAGCTTCTCACCACTGCCGAAGCGCTGTTCGATATAATCGGCGACCATGTCCTGGAAGTCGGCTGCGATGTTCGGGCCTTTCAGCGTCGCGGCTTTCTTGCCGTCGATAAACACGGGTGCCGCCGGTGTTTCACCGGTGCCGGGAAGCGAGATGCCGATATCGGCATGTTTGGATTCGCCCGGGCCGTTGACAATGCACCCCATGACCGCGACCTGCAGGTTTTCGACGCCGGGATAACGATCACGCCAGACCGGCATGTTGCGGCGCAAATCTTCCTCGATGGTCTGGGCCAGTTCCTGGAACACCGTCGAGGTGGTGCGGCCGCAGCCGGGGCAGGCCGCGACAACCGGTACGAATTGCCGGAAACCCATGGTTTGCAGCAATTCCTGGGCGACCTGGACTTCCCGCGTGCGGTCGCCGCCCGGTTCCGGCGTCAGGGAGATGCGGATCGTGTCGCCGATGCCCTGCTGCAAGAGGATCGACATTGCCGCTGACGAGGCGACGATGCCTTTGGATCCCATACCGGCTTCGGTCAATCCGAGATGCAGGGCATGATCGGTGCGCTTGGCGAGTTCGGCATAGACAGCAATCAGGTCCTGCACCTGACTGACTTTGGCCGACAGGATGATCTTCGAACGCGGCATGCCGACCTGTTCGGCCAGTTCCGCCGACAGGATGGCCGACTGGACGATTGCCTCGCGCGTTACCTCGCGGGCGCTCATCGGCGAGCCATTTTTCTGGTTCTCATCCATCAGGCGGGTCAGCAGCTCCTGGTCGAGCGATCCCCAATTGACGCCGATGCGCACCGGCTTTTCATGGCGGTTCGCCATCTCGATGATATCGACGAATTGCCGATCGCGCTTTTCGCGGAAGCCGACATTGCCGGGATTGATCCGGTATTTGGCGAGCGCCTCGGCACAGGCCGGATGATCGGCCAGAAGCTTGTGGCCGATATAGTGAAAGTCGCCGACCAGCGGCACAAACACGCCGACACGTTCCAGCCGCTCGCGTATTTTCGGGACAGCGGCGGCGCTTTCATCACGGTCGACCGTGATGCGGACGATTTCCGAGCCGGCACGGTGGAGGGCCGCGACCTGGGCGACGGTGGCGTCGATATCCGCCGTGTCGGTATTGGTCATGGACTGGACAACGACATGGGCGCCGCCACCGACCGTGACGCCGCCGACATTGACGCCGACTGTGGTCCGCCGTGCGAGGGGTTCGGTAAGAAGTTCCGTCATCGTGTCCATGTCGGTTGTGGCCGCCTCTCCATATAGTGGAGGCTCAGGCTTCGCAATCAACCCTCAGCCAAACGCGCCTTTCCAGGCGTGCGGATCGAAGCCGGTCAGCACGGTCGCGCCATCTGTGCCGACAGGCCGCTTGATCAGCCGTGGCTCGGCGGCCATGGCGGCGATCTTCGCGTCCTGGCTTGCGGTGATGGCGGCCTGCTCGTTGGCGGGAAGCTTGCGCAACGTCTGGGCGCGCGCATTGAACACGGCATCGATGCCGGCGCGCTCGACCCAAGCGGCGATCTCGCGCTCAAGCGCCGGGACTGCCGAAAAATGCTGGTACTCAACCTCCAGACCGGCCCCTTCCGCCCAGTCGCGCGCTTTCTTGACCGTCGTGCATCCCGCATAGCCGTAGATCCTGATCGACATCGATATCCCTCCCGTCACGACAGCCGCCGCGTTTTCGCCAAACTGTGATCTGACATGGGTGCAAAAAAGCATATGTTGCGCTGCAGCACCCGTGCTCGGCAATCACATAGAGGAACTGGAGACAATGGCAAAGGCCAGAACAGCAGTCGTCACCGGATCGAACTCCGGTATCGGGCTTGGAATCGCGCGCGCGCTCGCGGATGAAGGAATGAACGTGGTTATCAATTCGTTCACCGACAACGAAGCCGACCATGCGTTGGCCGCCGAAATCTCACGCGACGCCGGCAATGATACCGCCTACATCAAGGCCGATATGTCTGACGGCGAGCAGTGCCGGGCCCTGGTCGCAAAGGCGGCCGAGCGTTTCGGCGCAGTGGATATCCTGATTAACAATGCCGGTATCCAGCATGTGGCGCCGGTCGAGGATTTTCCGGCTGGCAAGTGGGATGCGATCCTTTCGATCAACCTCAGTTCGGCGTTTCACACGGCCGCTGCCGCCGTGCCGATGATGCGCGAAAACGGTTGGGGGCGGGTGATCAACCTGGCTTCGGCGCACGGTTTGACCGCCTCGCCCTACAAATCGGCCTATGTCGCCGCAAAACACGGCATGGTTGGCCTTACAAAGGTGATCGCACTGGAAACGGCCGAGGATCCGATAACCTGCAACGCGATCTGCCCCGGCTATGTGCTGACGCCGCTGGTCGAAGAACAGATCCCCGACACGATGAAGCAGTACAATCTGGATCGTGAGACGGTGATCCGCGACATCCTGCTGGAACGCCAACCGTCCAAAGAGTTCGCGACGACCGAGCAGTTGGGCGGAACCGTGATTTTCCTGTGTTCGGACCATGCCGCCCAGATCACGGGTACCACCATCTCGGTCGATGGCGGCTGGACGGCGCTTTAGTGCGTTCAAGGCTAACCGGGAGACGCTCCAGGAGGCATGCGATGGCCAAGAAAACTGCCAAACGGAACACCAAACGCATCAATTTCGCCCTGCAAGGCGGCGGGTCGCATGGCGCGTTTACCTGGGGCGTCCTCGATGCGCTGCTGGAGGATGGCCGGTTGAGCCCGGACGGCATTTCGGGCACCAGCGCCGGCGCGATGAATGCGGTCGCGCTGGTCGATGGATGGGTTCGCGACGGTGCGGACGGCGCGCGGCAATCGTTGCACGATTTCTGGCGGGCGGTCAGCCGCAATGGCCGTTTCTCGCCGGTCCAGCGCACACCGCTCGATGTCATGTGGGGGAACTGGAACCTCGACTATTCGCCGACCTACCGGACCTACGACCTGATGTCGCGGGTGTTTTCGCCCTACGATCTCAATCCGCTGGACATCAACCCGCTGCGCGAGATCGTCGAACGGCAGATCGATTTCGACCGCGTACACGACTGCTCTGACATCAAGACGTTCATCTCGGCGACCAATGTGTGGAACGGCAAGCCGCGAGTGTTCATGCCGCATGAGCTATCCGCCGACATCGTGATGGCCTCGGCCTGCCTGCCTTCCGTATTCAAGGCGGTTGAAATCGAAGGCGAACCCTATTGGGACGGCGGTTATGGCGGTAATCCGGTGCTCTACCCGTTCTTCTACGATACCGAAGCCTCGGACTGCCTGCTTGTCCAGATCAATCCTATCGAGCGCCGGCGCACGCCGAAGACAGCGATGGAGATCCAGGACCGTGTCAATGAAATCACCTTCAATGCCGGCTTGCTTCGCGAATTCCGCGCTATCGAGTTCGTCCGCCGGCTGAAGGAAGACGGGCGGCTGGACAATACGCGCTACCGCACCATCCGCATGCACCGAATCGCCGCCGATGCGGTGGTCGAGGAGCTATCCGCATCGTCGAAGATCAACGCCGAATGGAGCTTTCTGCAGTATCTGTTCGAGATGGGCCGCGCCGCGGCCGAGGACTTCCTGGATCAGAGTTTTGAGGCAATCGGCAAACGCTCGACGCTCGATCTGTCGGAAGAACTCAGCGCCGATATCCTGCCCGACCGCAAATCCGTCGGTCAACATGTGCGCGATGCGATGAAGCGCATGCAGGGTGGTAAAACGCGCGGCTGATCCGGTCAGCGATTTTCGACCACCAGCGCATTGGCGACGAAGGTGATCAGCCTTTCGACCTTTTGCTCGACCGGATTGCCGCGGATCGCATCGGCCTTGAGACCTTCCAGTGCCTGCATGATGATGGCCGCGACCGCCTCGGCATCGACACTCAGGCCATCAAGCGAGATTTCGCCGTGTTTGTGGGCTTCCTCGATCTCTGCGGCGATCGTATCCGTCATGGTGGCGCACCATTTGACCTCGAGATCGCCGGCGAACTCGTCGTTGACGCCCATGAGTTCGACACCGTGCGGGGTCGTGCAGATCTTGCGGTGCTGGGCGAGAATGCTGGCGTCGATGGCATCGAACAGGCGTTCGCCAAACGGCTTGTCGCTGCGCAGGGCATTGCGGGCATCGTTGACCATCAGGTCGAGCAGGCGCATGCTCAAGGCGCGGAAGATGTCAGTCTTGTTGCGAAACAACTGATACAGTGCCGGGCGCGACATCCCGGCAACACGGGCAATATCGTCCATGGATGTTTTCCGAAAGCCGTAATTGATGAAGACATCGTACGCTGCGGAAAGAATGGCGCTTTGTTTATCGCGGTCCACTTGCATCATCGTGTCTTGACGGTATGACATATTTCGATATTTTGTCAATCCGTCAGAAAGGGTCGGCATCGTTTCCGAAAGTCAGGAAGATTCAGGAAATATCAATCCGAATGGTCGAAAGCCCTAAATCGCGTGCCTATGTAGGAATCGATTTCAATCGATTCTGAAAATATTCAGAAACGACAGGCCATTTGACCGGAGACATGCCACTCAATGCCGGCGGCCGGGTTTCTGCAATGCGCTGATTGGCCCACAGGATTACAGGTACTGCAATGAAATTGAACCGGTATATTGCCATTCTGGTGTTTCTGGGCTCGACGGCTTGGATCGCGACCGGCGAGTTTTCATTCGTTGGCAGTGCGATGAGCGAAGCCGATCCGGCTGTCGAGGAGACTGCCGAAGGACAGACGCCCGAGGCCGCGCCCAAGTTTCAAACCGTGGGCACGGCGGTCATTCCGCAGGTCAGTCACGCCCGCTCGGTACGGATTTCCGGCGTTACGCAGGCCGACAAACGCACCGTATTGACGGCGCGAACCGGCGGTATCATCGGCGAGCTCAACATCGCCCAGGGCGCCATCGTCAAGGAGGGCGACGTCATTGCGCGGATCGCGCCGGAGGGCCGCGACGCCAATGTGCGGATGGCCGAGCAACAGCTCGAACAGGCCAAGGCCGATGCCGAGGCCCAGCTTCGCTTGGTCAAGCAAGGTACCTTGCCCAAGCTGCGCGGCGAAGCGGCATTGTCGGCGTTGCGCGTCGCCGAAGCACAACTGGAACAGGCTAGCGCTGAACTCGACCGTCTTGATGTTGTCGCGCCCTATGGCGGCGTCATCGACCTTCTGCAGATCGAACGCGGCGCGTCGGTCGACGGCGGAACGCCGGTCGCCACGTTGATTGCGCTCGATCCGATCATCGCGCTCGGTGAGGTGAACGAGGGCGATCTCCTGGTCGCTCGGATCGGCTCGACGGCCGATGTCAGGCTGGTCAGTGGCGATGTGGTTCAGGGCGAGGTGCGCTACCTCAGCCGTTCGGCGAATGCCGCGACCCGGACATTCGCGGTCGAAGTCGAGATTGCCAATCCGGATCTGTCGATCCCGGACGGCATGACCGCCGAAATCGTGCTTCGCGGCGATCCGGTTCTGGCGACGCCGGTCCCCCGCTCGGTCGTGGCGCTGAGCGATGACGGCGATATCGGCGTGCGCACGGTCAATGACGAGGACGAAGTGGTGTTTCACCCCATCGACATTGTCGACGATTCGACGGGCGCGCTCATACTGGGTGGCATACCCGAAGGCGCACGCGTCATCGTCGCTGGCCAGAACTTCGTAGGCGACGGCGACAGGGTGGATCCGGTCGAAGCCGATTCCGAAACGATCAGGAAGCTGGTCGAGGAAGCAACGTCCGGAGCGCTTTGATCCCATGGGATTTCTCGAAGTAGCGGTCAACAACGCCAGGCTCACCATCACCGGCCTCCTGTTCATTCTGGTCGCCGGCGCGATAGCCTATGTCACCATTCCCAAAGAGGCCGAGCCGGACGTCCAGATTCCGGTTGTCTATGTCAGCCTGTCGTTGCAGGGGATTTCGCCGGAAGACGCCGAGCGACTGCTCGTGCGGCCGGTCGAAACCGAACTGAAGAGCGTCAAGAGCGTCGATACCATCAGCTCGAACGCTTATCAGGGCGGCGGCAATGTGGTCATCGAGTTCGAGCCCAACGCCGATCTGTCGACAGCGCTCGAGGATGTGCGTTCCAAGGTTGACGACGCCAAGCTGGAGTTTCCCGACGGTGCGGACGAGCCGTCGGTCAACGAGGTCAATATCTCGGAGTTTCCGATCCTCGTGGTAACGCTGTCCGGCAATGCGCCGGAACGCGTGATGACACGCACCGCAAAGGAACTGCGTGACGTTATCGAGGAGGTTTCCGGGGTTTTGGAAGCCAATTTGCAGGGCGCGCGCGACGAGATGGTCGAGGTGATCATAGATCCGGTGAAGCTGTCGTCCTACAATTTGCAACTCGATCAGATGATCGCTGGCGTGCGCGGCAACAACCAACTGGTCGCCGCCGGCACGATGGAAGGCGATGGCGGCAAATACGCGGTCAAGGTTCCGGCGCTGATCGAGACGGTCGAGGACATTGCCAACCTGCCGATCGCCGCCAGCGGCAATGCGGTCGTGCGGGCGCGCGATCTTGCAACCGTGCGTTCGACTTTCGAGGACCGGGAGTCAATCGCCCGCTTCAACGGCAAGCCGGCAATCGCCATCGAGGTATCCAAGCGTGCCGGCGCCAACCTGATCGAGACGATCGACACCGTGAAGGCCACAGCCGAGGACTTCAAGTCGCGGCTGCCCGCAGGCGTCGAGATCACGTTCTCGCAGGACCGCTCGACCGATATCCGTACGCTGCTGGAAGACCTGCAGAACTCGGTTCTGACAGCAGTGATCCTTGTCTTTATCGTTATTCTCTATTTCCTAGGCATCCGCTCGTCGATGCTGATCGGCCTGGCGATCCCGACCTCGTTCCTGATGGGTATCCTGGCGCTGTCGGTCGCCGGCTTTACGGTCAATATCGTGGTGCTGTTCAGCCTGATCCTGGCGGTCGGCATGCTGGTCGACGATGCGATCATCGTGACCGAATATGCCGAACGGCGGATGAGCGAAGGCATGGCATCGCGTCCGGCTTTCGCCGAAGCCGCCCGGCGCATGTTCGGCCCGGTGGTCGTCGCGACCATGACACGCATCGCCGCGTTCTCGCCGCTATTGTTCTGGCCGGGCATCATGGGCGAGTTCATGGGCTACTTGCCGCTCACCCTGATCGCCACGCTGACGGCGTCGATTATCTATGCCTTGTTCTTCGCACCGACGCTCGGCTCGATCTTCGGCAAGGCGCATGTCGAGGAACGCGCGCCCGACGGGATCTACATGGCCGTCGTCAAGCGGGCGGTGCGGCATCCGCTGATCACGCTCGGACTGGTGTCGGCGCTGATGGTGGCGATTGTGGTCGCATTTACGCGTTACAATGCCGGCGTCGAGCTGTTCCCCGATGTCGAGCCGGAATACGGCCTGGTTTACGTGCATGCGCGCGGCAATCTTTCGCTGGCCGAGCAGGACGAGGCGGCGCGCCTTGTCGAGGACAAACTCTTGGGCTGGCCGGGTATCGAGACGGTCTACACCCGGGTCGGGCAATCGACGGGCGGCGGTTTCGGCGCGCAGGTCGACGAGGATGTCGTTGCCACGCTGCAGTACGAGTTCGTCGATTGGCGCGAACGCCAGCCGGCGAGCGAAATCCTGACCGAATTGCGTAGCGCGCTGCGCGGCATGCCGGGCATCGAAGCCGAGGTGTCGGTTCCCGATGCCGGTCCGCCGCAGCCCAAACCGATCACCGTGGAAATCTCTTCGGTATCGCGTGACGGGCTGGAAGAAGCCGCCGCCAAGGTTGCCGATTATGTCCGGACGATCCCGCAAGCGATCGACCTTTCCGACGGCTCGACGCCGCCTTCGATCGACTGGGAGCTGAAGGTCGACCGGACCGAAGCCGCAAAATACGGGATCGGGCCGAATTCGGTCGGCACGGTGGTGCAGTTGGTGACGACCGGTCTGAAACTCTCCGACTACCGGCCGGCTGGCGCCGACGACGCGGTCGATATCCGTCTGCGGTTACCGGAAGACCGCCGCACCCTGTCGATGCTCGATCTGCTCAGGGTCGAGACATCCCAGGGCGCCGTGCCGCTGTCGAATTTCGTATCGCGCGAACCGGCCAAGAGCCTTGGTACGCTGAAACGGGTCGATGGAAACCCGACGATCACGGTGTCTGCGAACCTGATCGAGGGCGAACAGGACTCGGTCTACCAAGCTCAGATGGCTGAAGCGCTGCCGACGCTCGGACTGGGCGAGAACATCCGCTGGAACGTAACGTCGAGCGAAGAAAGCGAGGAAGCCTCGGCGTTCCTCGGCCAGGCATTCGGCGTGGCGATCTTCCTGATCTGTGCGCTGCTGCTGGCGCAGTTCAACCGCTTCACCTATGTGGCGCTGGTTCTGACCGCCGTTGTGATGTCGACGGTCGGCGTGCTGCTCGGCCTTTTGATCATGCAGATGCCGTTCATCATCGTGATGACGGCAGTCGGCACGATCGCGCTCGCCGGAGTGGTGGTGAATAACAACATCGTTTTGATCGATACCTATGCGCATCTGCGTAACGAGGGCTGGGACAAGCTGGAGGCGGTTCTGGAAACCTGCCGCGAGCGTGTCCGACCGGTCATGCTGACCGCGGTAACCGCAATCCTCGGCGTGCTGCCGATCGCATTCGGCGTCAACCTCGCATTGCTCAGCCACGAGGCGACCATCGGCGCGCCGTCGACGCAATGGTGGATCGCATTGTCTAGCGCCATCGTGTTCGGTCTCGCGTTCTCGACCGTGCTCACGCTTGTCGTCACACCATCGGCGCTGATGCTGTTTACCCGCGACAACAAGTGGATGGCCGACCAGCGGCCGTTGCTGGTGAAGATGTTCAGGCGCCGGCCGTCCGAAGCAGTGGCCTCCGGCGAGGTGGAAAGCGTGGCGGATGCGGATCAGGCGGCGATAGCCGCGGATGCCGGCCAAACGGCGGACGTTGTCCGCCTGGCCGCCAAGAATGACGAGGCGGGCAAGGACAAGGTCGAGTATCCCAAGGCGGCCGAGTAACGGCCGCCTGCCGATGTATTCGGCGGCGTCCGCCGCGGCGCCGTTGCCGCCGCATGCTATCCCTCTGTTGCGATTTCTGGCACTTGGCCTGCGGCTAAGCCGCCGAAATCGCTTTCTCTTCCGTGTAAAAGAAAGAGGTAACCGCGTGTGTCGTCGAGGTCGCGCAAACCGTATCAGCGCGTCCGCACCCGCTCAGGGCTTCACCGATGGATCGCTCCGGTCGTCGGCGGTCAAGCCGGTCAGAACTCCTGCCAGTCCTTGCTTTGGACCGCCGCTGCGGCGCCGCGCCCGGAAAACGCCCGGCCGACCGAAGCGATCATGGCGCGGGCCGGCGAGGCCGCCGGCGCAGGCGCCGCCTCTGCCGCGGGCTTGGTCATATCGACCTCGGCGAGCCTGAACTGGCCAATCGCGGTCGACAGATGGGCCGTGTCCTCCGACAGGCGGTGCGTGGCAGCTGTCATCTGCTCGACCATTGCGGCATTGCGCTGCGCGACCTGGTCCATCTGGGACATGGTGTCGTTGATCTCGCCGAGACCGGCAGATTGCTCACGTGCGGTCGCGGCGATGGCACGAATGTGTTCGTTCATCGTCGTCACGAATTCGGCGATTTCGGTCAACGCCTTGCCGGTCTGCGAGACGAGATTGACGCCGGATGTCACTTCATCGCCGGACTGCGAGATCAACTGTTTTATGTCCTTGGCCGCGTTGGCGGTACGCTGCGCCAGTTCGCGCACCTCCTGGGCGACGACGGCAAAGCCCTTGCCAGCATCGCCGGCGCGTGCGGCCTCGACGCCTGCATTGAGCGCCAGCAGGTTGGTCTGGAACGCGATGGCGTCGATGACCTCGATGATCTTCGTGATCTCGCTCGATGCTGCCTCAATACGTGTCATCGCTTCGATGGCGTCGGCAACGATGCGGCCCGACTTCTCCGAGGAGTTCTTCGCCTCGCCGGCGATCTTCTCGGCTTCGACCGTTCGCTTGGCGGAATCCTGCAGCATCGCGGTCATTTTGCCGAGCGAGGCATTCGTCTGTTCGACGGCCGACGCCTGGTGTTCGGTACGGTTCGAAAGGTCGTCGACGGATGAGCGCATCTCATGGGAGTTGTCGTCGATCGATCGCGTATCCTCGCGGACATGGCCTATCGCTGCATTGAGCTTGCGCACAGAGTTGTTGAAGTCGAGTCGCAGACGGTCGAGTTCGTCGATGAAGGGGTCGTCGAGGCTGATCGAGAGATCGCCGTCCGCGAGCCGCGTCAGGCCACCTCCCAGCGCATCGACGGCGAGTTTCGTCCGGTTCTCGTGATCGACACGAAGCTGCTCGCGTTGGCGGCGCTCGGCGTCCGCTGTCCGGCGGCTGTCCTCGGCACCGGCTTCCAACCGGTTGCGCTGTAGCGCGTTGTCGCGGAAGACTTCCAGCGACCCGGCCATCGCGCCGGCTTCGGTGGCGTAGTTGAGATAGGGGATTTTGGTGTCGAGATCGTCGGAAGCGATGGCATTCATGGCCAGGCGCAGGCGATGCAATCGGCGGTTCATGGAGCCGCAGATCAGGTAACCGGCACCAGCCATCGACACGCCGACTGCGATCAGCAGCGCGATGGTGATCAACATTGCCAGGTCGCGGGTCGCGATGGCATTGCCGTAGAAGGTCTCGGCTGCGCTGTTGGCGCCGGCGAGAAGCTTGCGCAGGGCTGCGTTGATCTGCGCCATATGGGCGCTGCCGGCGGTCTTCAGCATGGCTTCGGCGCTTACGGTGTCACCCTGCCGGCGCAGCGCGACGATTTCGTCGCGTATCGGTTTCCATTCGGCAAACAGCAGCCGGGCATCCTCGACCAGCGCGGGTTCGCCGGTAAACCGCTCGCCGACGAGTTCGAACCCGGCGGCGACGTGCTTCTCGTATTCCGCCGCGACCGAGAGGCCGATTTCGATGCCGGTTTCGTCTTCGGCCAGCACGATGTCGCGCATGGTGCGGTTCATCGACACGATGTCGGTCTCGAGCTCGCGCAGCTTCAGGCCGACAGTGTAGGGCGAGTGGTAGAGCTTGCCGATCATGTTGGAGACAGACGACAATTCGTAGCAGACGAAGACGCCGAACCCGGCGATGGTCATGACCGTCATCAGGATGCCGGCCGTGAAGATCTTGGTCAGCGAATAACGGTCGAGGATTTCAAGGCGAGCCCAGTAGGCGAGCGTGGCAATCATTTTCAGTACCCTTACATCAATGCGCATGAAGACGCGCGCAGGGGGTGCCGGGATTGTCTGGATGCCGTTACGAGGATCATGGCGACCGGATGTGTCCGGTGGACCGTTCATGTCCTGCGCGCGGCTGTCATGCCTGCCGTCAATCTGCGCTGTTCCGGTTAATGCCCGATGAACGGTTCGTGTCGAAAACCCCAGTTTGGCCATATTCGGCTGTGATGCAGCCAGCTATGCGGACCTGGCGGACTATCATGGCTGTGGCAACCGTCGGATTTGCGATGGCGCTTGCCGTAGCGACCGCCGCGAGTTTCACTGGCGGCTTCTGGCCATGGGGCGGATTGCTGGCCGATTTGCGGATACAGTTCTTCGTCACTTCGGTCTTTCTGCTGGCGTCAGCGCTCGTTGTCTCGCGCAGTTCCTTGGTGCTGGTACTGACATTCGTCGCGTTCATGGCGAACGCGGCACCTGTATTACCACAGATAACGGTGCGAGCGGCCGAAGCCACGCCGGATGGACCAACGCTGAACGGAATGGTGTTGAACCTGCTGTTCGGACAGGCGCCGCCGGAGCGCGTCGCAGGTGTCATCGAAGAGTGGCAACCCGACATCATCGCGTTTACCGAGATCAACCGCGAGACCGACGCACAGTATGGCGCGCTGCTGCGAGAGCGTTACCCTTTCACCGCATCATCGGGACGGATCGGCACCAAGGAGCTAAGGATCTTCAGCCGGTACCGCCTCAGCGATGTCGCTGTGCGGCGGGAGGGCGTAGCGTCACCCGTTGTAACCGCGACGGTCAATGCACTCGGCGCAGAGTGGCGTATGATCGCCTTCCACGCGCCGTCACCGCTATTTCGCGTCGGATCGCGCGACATTGCGCTCAAAAAGGTCGCTGAAATCGCGCGGTCGGAAAAGGCGCCGTACTTCGTCGCTGGCGATCTCAACGTCACTCCGTGGTCGCCCGTGTTCGCTGATATGCTTGCCGAGGGTGAACTCAAGGATAGTGGATTGGGTCACCGAATCGATAACACCTGGCTGATGCGCCAGGTTCCGTTCGGATTGCCAATTGACCACGTGCTTGTTTCAAAGGATATATCGGTAGCGGAGCGTGCTGTCAGCAGCCCCGTCGGTTCCGATCATCGGGCATTGTTCGCTCGGCTTGTTTTGCCGTATAACTGAAACGAGCAGGGAAACGGGCGGGGGACCCCGCCCGGCATGCCAGGTGTCAAGCCGCCTGCTTTTTCGGTGCGATCAGGCCGCGATTGACCAGGACTTCGGCGATCTGGACGGCGTTGAGGGCCGCGCCCTTGCGCAGATTGTCGGAGACCACCCAGATGTTGAGGCCGTTTTCGACCGTCGCATCTTCGCGGATGCGGCTGATATAGGTCGCATCCTCACCGGCGCTTTCGTAGGGCGTGGTGTAGCCGCCGTCCTCCGGTTTGTCGACGACAAGGCAGCCCGGCGCCTCGCGCAGGATCTCGCGCGCTTCGTCAGCCGTGATCGGGTTTTCGAACTCGATGTTGACCGCTTCCGAGTGACCGATGAAGACGGGTACGCGCACCGCCGTGCAGGTGACCTTGATTTTCGGATCGAGGATTTTCTTGGTTTCGGCCAGCACTTTCCATTCTTCCTTGGTGTAGCCGTCTTCCATGAAGACATCGATATGCGGGATCACGTTGAAGGCGATCCGCTTGGTAAACTTCTTGTTCTCGACCTGGTCGGAGACGAACACCGCGCGGGTCTGTGAAAACAGCTCGTCCATGCCATCCTTGCCGGCGCCGGAAACCGACTGGTAAGTGGCGACGACGATCCGCTTGACCGTCGCATGGTCGTGCAGCGGCTTCAGCGCGACGACGAGCTGGGCCGTGGAGCAGTTCGGATTGGCGATGATGTTCTTTTTCGTGAAGCCCTCGATCGCATCGGCGTTGACCTCGGGCACGATCAGCGGGACGTCACTGTCGTAGCGCCAGGCCGAGGAGTTGTCGATGACGACGCAGCCCTTGGCGGCGATCTTCGGCGACCACTCCTTGGAGACATTGCCGCCGGCCGACATCAGGCAGATGTCGCAATCGGTAAAATCGTAGTTCTCGAGCGCCTGCACCTTCAGCGTCTTGTCGCCATAGGTAACTTCCTGACCGATGGACCGGCGCGAAGCGAGCGGCACGATGGTATCGGCCGGAAACCCGCGTTCGGCGAGGATCTCAAGCATTTCGCGCCCGACACTGCCGGTCGCGCCTGCGATTGCGATTGTAAAGCCCATGGCCCTTCTCTTTGCTCCCTCTCCCCTTTGCTTCGGCAAGCACCACTCGTCCCGCCCCCGGGAGAGTGTGGGGCGGAGCGCTCAGACGGTCTTCGTGGTTTTAGACACAATGATGCTCATGGTGGGCGCTTCTTTGCGTCAGCGCTGTGCGAAAGTCAACATCGCGACGACCCTGCCCGTGCCTATGCTGCCGAGATATCGGAAAAGTATTTGCAAAGGAGTCCATTCATGCGCCTCGTTTTCGAATTCGCGGCCATCGCCGCTCT
This sequence comes from Oricola sp., assembly GCF_965230365.1. Lineage (GTDB taxonomy): Bacteria > Pseudomonadota > Alphaproteobacteria > Rhizobiales > Rhizobiaceae > Oricola. The sequence continues at coordinate 624,217 of NZ_OZ246003.1, forward strand.
CGCCATAGGTGCCGCCGGCACCGCCCATGCCGATTTCATCCGCTGCCCACTCGATCAGGCGCGCCGCACGATCACCGATCCGTTGCCTTCGGGATGGTGGACCACGCCTCTGGTCAGCCGGCTGTCGGAAACCAAGGTCCGGGACATCGGCGGCAAGCCAGCCCTTTTGTGCATCTACGGATCGTCGGGCAGCGTGCAGCGCCAGGCGCCAGCGGGGCAGACCTGCCAAGCCGTTGGCGGCGGTTTCAACTGCACGCGCGCCGGCGGTGGTGCGAACACCATAGCAACCGGCGGGCTCAATATTCCGCAGACCTATCTGTTTGACCTCGACCGCGGCGCCGTGACCCAGACCGGGGCTGATTTCTGGTTCCAGGCGGAAACCGCATCACTGCTTTATCTGGTGCCACGCAACGGCGCGCGCATCGGGGTCGGCAACCGCGCCAATCGCGGTGCTGCCGGTTGTGCCGCGGCCCGGATGACCACAGACCGTGTGTCGCTCAGCGATCTGCCGGTCGGTTCCTATGTCTGCGCGCGCACCAACGAGGGGCGGATCTCGCAGTTCCGGGTCAACGGTGTATCGCCGGGCTCGCCGAAAACGCTGTCGATCGGGTTCACGACCTGGCAGTAACGGCCAAGAGCACCAGCCGGGGCGGATTTTCGCCCCGGTCAGCGTGGCCATCAAGCCTCGGCGTAGGCTTTCAGTACAGCATCGCCCATCTCGCTGGTCGAGACCTGGGTGCAACCGTCCGACATGATGTCGCCGGTGCGCAGGCCGCTGTCAAGGACGGCCGAGATCGCCTTTTCCAGCCGGTCGGCTTCGGCGATCAACTCGAAGGAATAGCGCAGGCACATCGCAAACGACGCGATCATGGCTATTGGGTTGGCGATTCCCTGACCGGCGATGTCGGGCGCCGAGCCATGCACCGGCTCGTAAAGCGCCTTGCGTTTGCCGCTTACCGGATCTGGTGCGCCGAGCGAGGCCGAGGGCAGCATGCCGAGCGAACCGGTCAGCATGGCGGCGACATCCGACAGCATGTCGCCGAACAGGTTGTCGGTGACGATGACGTCGAACTGCTTGGGCCAGCGCACCAGCTGCATGCCGCCGGCATCGGCCAGCATGTGGGAGAGTTCGACGTCGGAGTAGTTCGCCTTGTGGGTGTCGGCGACGACCTCCTTCCACAAAACGCCCGATTTCATGACGTTGTGCTTTTCCATCGAGCAGACCTTGTTGGCGCGGGTGCGTGCCAGTTCGAAGGCAACTCCGGAAATGCGCTCAATCTCGAAAGTGTCGTAGACTTGGGTGTCGATGCCACGCTTCTGGCCGTTGCCGAGGTCGAGGATTTCCTTCGGCTCGCCGAAATAGACACCGCCGGTTAGTTCGCGCACGATCAGGATATCGAGACCTTCGACCACTTCCGGCTTCAGCGAAGAGGAGGCGGCGAGCGCCGGATAGCAAATGGCCGGGCGCAGATTGGCGAACAGCGCCATGTCCTTGCGCAGCCGCAGGAGGCCGGCTTCGGGGCGAACCTCATAGGGCACGCTGTCCCATTTCGGTCCGCCGACCGCGCCGAACAGAACCGCGTCGGCGGCCATCGCCTTTTGCATGTCGGCTTCGGAGATCGACTGGCCATGCGCGTCGTAGGCCGAACCCCCGACAAGCCCTTCATCGGTGACGAAGCCTGCGCCTTCCACTTCGTTCATGTGGGCGATCAGCTTGCGGACTTCGGTCATGGCTTCCGGCCCGATGCCGTCGCCTGGAAGCAGGAAAAGGGAACGTGTTGTCATGAAATGGGATTTCCGTACGGTTGAAAGGTCGCGAGTGGGCATAGAGGCAGCGGCGCCGGAATTCAACCGCAGGGCGGCAGGGGCGGTTCAGGCGCGCAGCGCGGTGACTTCGATCTCGATCTTCATTTCCGGACGGATCAAGCCGGCGACGACCATGGTGGCGGCCGGGCGGATGCCGTCGAAATACGCACCAAGGATCGGAAACACCCTGTCGGCGAAGGTGGCGTCGGTCACCGTGTATTGCGCGCGCACAATATCGGCGCGGGCGAAGCCGGCTTCGGCGAGGGTCGCATCAATGGTCGCCAGTGTGTTGCGCGTCTGGGTCTCGACGTCTTCCGGCATGGTCATGGTGGTGTAGTCGTAGCCAGTGGTGCCGGAGACAAAGCACCAATCGCCCTTGACGACCGCGCGCGAATAGCCGGCGGTTTTTTCGAAGGGCGAACCGGTGGTTATCAGGCGCTTTTCCATCAGGCGGCGTCATCCTTTTCGGTTTTCGCTGCCTTCTCCCGCGCCTGGAGCATGGAGATCATGTCGCGCATCGTGTTGCCGACGATCTCGCAGTCCTCCACCGTCGACAGCGCCATGATCTCGTCGATCAGCTCGGCCTGAGTGGCGATAGCGCGCTCGGCGAGACCGCGACCTTCTTCGGTCAGGTACAGGCGCAGGATGCGGCGATCATCGGCATCGGGCCGTCTTTCTATAACGCCGCGTTTTTCGAGCTGCGGCAGGAGCATCGTCATGTTGGAGCGGCCGACCAGCAGCTTGCGGGCAAGCTCCTGCTGGCTGATGCCCTCGGTGCGGGCGAGGTTGACGAGAATGTCGAGCTGCGGCGGCTTGATGTCCAGCGGGCGCAGTTCGCGGGACAGCGTCTGCTGGACGAGCTGGCAGGCGCGCGCCACTGCGACCCAGTTCCTGAATCGCGGATTTTCCCACATGTCTACTTGTTTATCGTTCATGGTTGTACTACTTAGTTCATCGTTGAACATTCATAGGATCTGATCCGATGTTGCATGCGCAGAACCGAATTGCAAAACGAATGATCGCATTTTCCGGAAACCGCTGGCCGAAGACGACGGGCCGGCTGGCATTCAGGCTGTTCAGCCATGTCCAGCGTCCGCCGAAAAAGCGTTCGCGCCCGACGCTGAACGACGCGGCAGGACCGAAACTGCTGCAGACGAGAAGCGGCGTTGTCGCCACCTGGGCGATGCCGGCGGAACGAACGAGCGGCCGCAAGGCGCTGCTGATCCATGGCTGGAAGTTCAATGCGGTTCACATGGCGGGCATCGCGAAAACGCTCAACAAGGCCGGAATCGACTGTGTTCTGCTCGATCTGCCGGGCCACGGCGCTTCGCACGGCCGTCAGCTGCATCTCGGCAAGGGGATCGAAGCCATCGACGCGGCCTGGCGCGACCAGGGTCCTTTCGACATCGTGGTCGGCCATTCCTTCGGTGGCGCAATAGCGTTGAACGCGGCGATCGGCGCGTCCATGCATGTGCCAGCCCGCGCGCCGGAAAAACTGGTGCTGCTGGCCGCACCGAACTCTTTGAAGGCGTTGTTCGACGGATTTGGCCGCTTTGTCGGTCTGCCGCAGCTGGCGCAATCGGCGATGGAAGACCGGGTCATGGCAATCCTTGGCCGGGCGCTTGAGACCTTCGTGGCCTCCGAGCAGCTTCGCGACTACGACGGTTCGGTGCTTGTCGTGCACGACATGGATGACCGCGACGTGCTTTACGCGGATGCGCTGCGCATGGCGGGCGCAGGCGACCATGTCAGGCTGGTGACGACCAGCGGGCTTGGCCACCGGCGCATTCTGAAAGACGAGGGTGTTCAGGATGCGATCCGCGATCATGTGGCGCGGCCGGCGGCCGCTGGCGCGACAGTGCTGAAACCGGTCGATCACCCAGCATGACCATCAGCCATGCTCGGCCGCAAGCATCGACCTGAACTGGCCAAGCGAGTCCTGATCCAAGCCGGCAGCTTCAAACACCGCTGCCGTAAAGCTCACGGGTGCCGAACCGGGCGCTGTAATGATGCGGTTGTCGGCGACGGCCGAAGCACTGGCCTTGTAATGCACTGCGCCTGCATAAGCGTTCGAATTCTGTTTCAGGAACTCGGCGTCGTTCGACGTATGTGCGATATCGTCGAGCAGCCCGGCGCGCGCCAGCGCCAGCGTGCCGCCACAGATGCCTGCGACCGTGCCGCCGCGCGCATGTTGGGATCTGAGCAGATCAGCGAGATCCGGTGCCGCGTCCGATTCCCAAACCATCCCACCGATCACGGCGATGGCGTCGGGCTGCCAGTCGGCGATTTCGTCTGTCGTGTGCGGGACGAGGGCAGTCAACCCGCCCTGCGAGGTGACTTCCCCGGCTTCAGGTGCGAAGAAGCCGATCTCGAACTGGAAGAACGGACCGCCGGTTCCGGCGATCAGGGCGTATTCCCAGTCGGCGAATTGCTGCGTCAGAATGACTGCGATGCGGGCCATCGAAAGTATCCTTGCTGATGGTTTGCCGGCCAGGGGCCGGACCGGTTACAGCTGCGATCTAACCCGCTTAGGTGGAAACAATTGGGCAGAGCGGCTTCTACTTCCGCTTTGTATGCTTTGCCGCCGCCTCACCACTGCCAGGAGGAGAGATAGCGGCACACTTCGCCGCCGCCGCGCCTCGTTTCCCGAGACCGGATTGTTCATATTCTGGAAGACGGGCGGTCAAAGCATCGCAACGTCTAACAAGTAATAGCGATCCTCGGACCGCCCGCTCGGTGGTCTTGCAGCTTCGGTCGGCGGCCCGGAACGAAGTCCGGGAAAACAAGACTGCGCGCGCCGCTTCATGCCGCCCCGGCGTGGGGGTTCATCACCCAGCGATGCACCTCTGCACCGCCCACCGGGCACCGTCCCTCTCTCCATCAGCCGGTGTGCACGACAGACTTCCGTGAGAAGGCAATTGCGATTGTAAGCGAGGGTTTGGGAGCGGTGGATAGATTTTTTTGACCGCCCGCTCGTTCGGCCCTGCAATCGATTCACTGGATCGATTGCTCCGGCTTTTCTGCCCCACCCTTAAGCTTCGCTTTGCTTGCTGGCGGGGGCCCGAAGCCGGAACGGGCCTCACCTTGCAGCTTCGGTCGGCGGCCCGGAACGAAGTCCGGGAAAACAAGACTGCGCGCGCCGCTTCATGCCGCCCTGACTTGGGGGTTCATCACCCAGGCAAGGCACCGCGTGATCGACCTCCCGCCCTCCACTTTCGTTTCGGGCGTTCGTCGCTCCAATCGACAAATCCGGCATTAGGTAGCAAACGCACCAAGCCGCAAGGCCAGTCGTTAAGGCTACTCGATGTCGGTTGTCACAAAAAGGATGACAACTGGAAATGAAAACGTATTCTCAACTCATGGAGGAGAGCAAAGGCTATCTAACCGTAAGGTTAGATATCAAAAAACCGGTTGAGATCGGCGACTTTGCTTCGCTATTCGCAGGCATGGGCGGCCAATTTGACGCCTATCTTCGGGAGTTTCATCCTGAGCTTCGCGGCAAGGCCCAGATGTATGTCAAAGAAGTCCGTAAGGGCTCTATTGTCGCCGATATTTTCCCGAATGTTCCTGATCTCATTGGCTATATGGACAATGTTCTTATCGTCTTGGGATTTGGCGCGCTCTTTAGCAAGCGCGTGCGGGCACTAATCTCCGGACAATTTATCGACGACGCCAAGAAGTCAGATATCAAAGAAATCGGCGATACTATCAAGTCGGTCTCAAACGACAGTGGCGGGCAGATGAAGATTGAGTCCGTCACATACGAAGACGGTGTTTGGCGTCGAAATCTGGAAATCAAATTTGACACAAAAGAAGCGCGGGCAGCGCAACGTACATTGGAAGAACAGAAGAACGCTCTCGATCAAATCGAACACGTCGATTATCAGCGGGTTCTGATGACCTTCGAGCGGTCCAGAAAGTCAGATACCGATCTGGATAAGACCGGCGAACTAGTCGTGATCGGAGAGGTCAACGAAAAGCCGAAAGCGTTGATTTATGGTTCCGAACTGATCGAACAAAAGATCAAGCATGAGATCAGAGAAGCCGACGATAACATCTACAAAAAGGGCTTCGTGGTCGATGCCAACTCCCGCCTAAGGGATGGTCGAATTGTTGCATACGTCGTGACACAAGTGCACCAAATCGTGGACTTGCCGGACGAGGGTGACTAGTTCAGATGCAGTGTGCGGGAGCCGACCGCCTCTAGGCACTGCAGCATGAAGGCGGCAGTGAACTTCCCGCGTGACAACTTTTTTTTGACGTTACATTGACCGCATGGCCGTTGTCGCAGCCGACGAAGCGTCACACTGGGACATGCTGCACGCCGGTTGGGAAGTCGAGCGCGTCAATCACTCGGAAGCCTACAGCGACCAAGGCAAGCATACGAACTGGGTTGAAAGCTTCTTCTCGCGTTTGCGCCGCATGGTGTCCGGCCAGCATCACCATGTATCGCCGCACTACCTGTACCAGTACGCGAACCACGCCGCGTGGCTGGAGGATAATCGCCGCAACTCAAACGGCGACAACGCCATGCGCCTGATCGAAAACGCGATGGCGATGCCGGTTAGCCGGACATGGAAGGGGTATTGGCAGCGCTCGGAAGCTTCCTGAAAATGCGGCATTTGTGATTGAAACATGCGTTTGCGGGTGCGCCAAATACCAGATAAATTCGCTCGTTAAGTGCTCTGGGAGAAAATTTCTAAAAATACCCGCAAATCGCCCGAATGGCAGAATGATTTTCTAATTTTTGGAGAAAACTGGCCTAGCCTGTAATTACGTTACCGTAATTACAGGCTAGGTTCGCCATTGTCAACCTAAAGGGAAATACGTATATTTCCGCTATACAAAAACGGATGCGTTTTGCAACCTTTTTGGGGTGTCCACAGTTCAACCAACATAACGGAAGGAGAGCACTATGAGCATCCAATCGCATGCCTTTGGCCGTGTTACTCTGACCGAGGATGACGCCAAGAAATTCACGAACCAAGTGAAGCACGGAAGACCTAAAGCTGCGGCCAAGGAATCCGTAAAGCGCGGGCGCGAGCTGGTTCGGGAATGGGGCGATCAAGATTCCGTCTCGTTCACGATAACGGTTCGTGGCAAACGACGCGAACCATGACAATGATCTGAATATTCAGGTCGTTCGTTTGAAGCCGGAGCATAAATTCTCCGGCTTAAAACTGGGTCATGAGAATTTCGCACCTCTAAAGACATTCATAAGAAAGGTCGCCCAAGACTATGAAAGTCAGCGGCTGGCGCGTACTTACGTTGCCTTATTGGATGAAGTCCCGAAGGCTTATATCTCAATAGTCTCTGGTGAGATTGCAACTGATAATCCGCAAGATAACAATCTCGTCAATAATGAGGATTACCCCTATAAGCACTATCCGGCGCTAAAGATCGCTCGTCTTGCCGTCGATTCAAGAATGCGCGGGACTGGAATAGGAACGATACTTGTTGACTTGGCTCTTGGTGTCGCAAACGAGCGTGTTTGCCCTTGGGTTGGGTGTCGGTTTGTCGTAGTCGATGCGAAAAAAGAGTCTGTTAAATTCTATGAGAAGTACGGCTTCACTCTGCTAGACACGCCAGACAACAGAAATAGTGAATCGCCAATAATGTTTATTGATCTGCTAAAAGCGGGTGAGTGACCAAACCACATTCCCGCGCGTGTCAGTCGCTCGCACTACAGTTCCTGTAGGCGACTGCCTACAGGCCTTGCCCACACGCTTCGTCAGGTCGCCAATGAACTTCCGGTCCCGTGCGTCCATGCCAGACATGGAAACAATCTCTTGCGCGATCCGGCGGCTTGTGAGCGGCTTTCCGGCCTCGCGCAGCACTTGGACACCTGACGGGATAGTTCGCCCCTGCCGAACAGCACATGGCGTTTCTGGCGGGGCATCATGGCGTCTAGGTCACCATCGTAGCCGAGCACGCCCAAGGTACGGTCCAGCGCGTCCAGATCGTTTTTTATCTTGGCTACGCGGTCCCGCAATATCTGAGCTTCGCTAAGCAGATCGGCGCGCTTGGACAGAAGGCCGGATATGGTGTGTTCGAATGTGTCGGTTCGGGCTTTGGGCATGCGCCAAGGATAGGCAAATCGCCCGAATTCCGGTACTTTCCAGATGGTGCGTTTGCTACCGAATGCCGGACAAATCGTTGTCGATTTGCCGACCTGCGGTCGAACACTCCTCACCCAATCAGGCACCGTCTCTCTCCCTGTGAACCGGTGTGCACCCAGACTTCCGTGAGAAGGCACCGGCGATGATAGGGGCGGTTCGGGCGCGGTGGATAAACAATGCCGCGCGCGTGGACTATGCGATTGAATTCGTTGGAGAAACGCCGAGATAAGCGAAAAACTCATGCACCAGGCGGGATCGCGTATCTTCCTTGTAACCTGGACATTGCCACATCTGATAGAATTGTAGGCGCGGCGGCGGATTTTTCGCCCGCGCACAGTCCGACCGCCCTGGAGCCTGCCCTATCCGTCAGGCGGCGTCGACCCGCAGCGCCTGTTCGAATGGCGGCCAGCCAGAACGATGCCGTCAGGCGTCGAAAGCCTTGAACGCGACAACGGCGTTGGCGCCGCCAAACGCAAAAGCGTTGGACAGCGCGACATCGACCTTTCGCTCGCGCGCCGTGTTCGGCGTCACGTCGAGATCGCATTGCGGATCGGCTTCGTTGTAGTTCGCCGTCGGCGGCACCACGCCGTTGCAGATCGCGCCAATGCAGGCGATCGCTTCCAGCGCGCCGGACGCGCCCAGGCAATGGGCGTGCATCGATTTTGTGGAAGACACGGAAATTCCGTCGGCGTCGGCGCTGAAGACCGCGCGGATCGCTTCCGTTTCGACCCGGTCATTGGCCGAGGTGGCGGTGCCATGCGCGTTGATATAATCGACATCGCCTGGAGCAAGGCCGGCTTCGGCAAGACAGGCGCGGATGGCGGCAGCAGGCCCTTCCACCGAGGGTGAAACAATGTCGCCGGCATCGGCCGACAGCCCCGCGCCGGCGATCTCGGCAAGGATTGTTGCGCCGCGCCGCTCGGCGCTTTCGAGCGTTTCCATGACAATCGCCCCCGCGCCGTCGCCAAGGACAAGTCCCTCGCGGTCGGCTGAAAATGGCCGGCAGCCGGTCTTGGCGAGAATGCGCATGGATTCCCATGCCTTGAGCACGCCATAGGAGAGCGGTGCTTCGGAACCGCCGGCGACGATCGCATCGGCGCGGCCCAGCCGCAGCATGTCATAGGCGGTGGCGATGGCGTGGTTGGAGGAGGAGCAGGCCGAGGTGACACCGAGGACCGGACCCTTCAGCCCATGCACCATGCTGGTTTGCACGGATGGCGAGGCGGGCATCGCCTTCGGCACGGTAAAGATCTCGGCGCGTTTTTTGCCGTCGCGAAAAACATCGCGATAGGCCTTCTCCATCGCGTCGCCGCCGTAGACGCCTGCACCGATGATGGCACCGATGTTCATCGCCGGACGGTCCTCGCCCTTGAGGCCGGCCTGGGCAAGCGCTTCACCGGCGGCAAGCACCGCGAGCAGGCCGAAGCGGCCCATGGTCATGAGCTGACGCTTGTCGAGCTCGTGTTCTGGAAGTTCGGCGATTTCGCCGGCAATGGCGACCTTGAGATCATCCTTGTCGTGGATCGTCAGCGGGCCGATGCCGCAGGTGCCGGCGCGCAGCGCCTGCCAAATCTCGGTGGCGTTCTTGCCAATACAGCACAGGCCGCCGATCCCGGTGACGACGACGCGCGGCGCGGCCATTCAGGCCCCCTGGTCTGCGAGTTCGCCGACCGCCGTGGCGACATCGCCGACAGTCTTCAGCTTCTCCCAGGCTGCCGCGGCATTGAGTTCGATCTCGATATCGAACTCTTCCTCAAGATCGAAAATGATTTCGGCCAGTTCAAGCGACTGGATATCAAGATCGGCCAGGATCGACTCCGCACTCAGCTCTTTCGGATCGAGTTCGGCCTTTTCCGCGATGATGCGGGTGGTGATTTCAAGAACATTCGCCATCGATCAATCCAGGTTTCGCCCGTTTCGGGATGCCTCGGGCACCGAACGGCTTGTTTTGCGGAATGCCGCCCGGTCTGTCAATCGAGCGCAAGGCTGCGATATCGCACCGGAAGACGAAACCCGGTCGACCGGGTATCGCAATGGGTCAGGCCCAGGGCCGGCTGTCGTCCAGCGCGGATTCGAATGCGTCGATCTTGGGTGCTTTTTCCATTGTCAGGCCGATGTCGTCGAGACCATTGAGCAAGCAGTGCTTCTTGAACGGGTCGATCTCGAACCGGACGACGCCGCCATCGGGGCCACGCACTTCCTGCGCTTCCAGATCGACGGTCAGCGTGGCGTTGGCGCCGCGCTCAGCGTCATCCATCAGCTTGTCGAGATCTTCCTGGCTGACGACGATCGGCAGAATCCCGTTCTTGAAGCAGTTGTTGTAGAAAATGTCGGCAAACGAGGTCGAGATGACGCAGCGGATGCCGAAATCCAGCAGCGCCCAGGGCGCATGTTCGCGCGACGATCCGCAACCGAAGTTATCGCCGGCGACGATGATCTTCGCGTCGCGATAGGCCGGCTTGTTCAGCACGAAGTCCTCGTTGTCGCTGCCGTCCTCGTTGTAGCGCATTTCCGAGAACAACCCGGTGCCCAGACCCGTCCGCTTGATCGTCTTCAGATAGTCCTTCGGGATGATCATGTCGGTGTCGACATTGATGATCGGCAGAGGCGCGGCGACGCCGCTCAAGGTGGTGAACTTGTCCATGCTGCTTCTTTCGGAATTGTCGTCGGTCGCGACTTAGCAAACCGCGTGGCAAAAATGAAGAAGGGACTAGATGATGTTTTGTTCCGCAAACGGTCGGCCGGCGGCGATCCGGCCCGGTGCAAAGGCGGCGCAATCGACCGTGCGATATTCACCGAAGACGATCAGTTCCGCCAAGGCTTCGGCGGCCGCCGGCGCCTGCTGGACGCCGTGGCCGGAAAATCCGGTGATCGCATGGCACCAGCCGGAACGGTCCAGCGGACCGATCAGAGCGTTCTGGTCGAATGTATTGTAATCGTAGTGGCCGGCCCATGCGGTTTCGAGCTTGATCGCCTCAAAGGCTGGAATGCGCTGCGCCAGCCGTGGCCAGATTTCGTCCTCGAACAGGTTCCAATCCGGCTCGAAATCGGCCGGATCGGCCGGGCCGTCCTGATCCGGCGGGGGCGAAATGCCGGTGATGTAGCTGTCTCCCTCGGGCCGGACATAGAGACCGGAGGGATCGACCGTCAGCGGCATGGCGGCAAAGCGTTTCCGGGTGCGAAAGAAGAAAACGGTCCGTTTACGCGGTTCGACGGGAAGGTCGAAACCGGCCAGCCGCGCCACCCTTCCCGATGCCGGGCCAGCAGCAATGACCAGCTGTTCGAAGGCCCAGCGAGCGCCATCGGAGAGTTCCAGCGTTCCGGATTCCGGGTCGATCGCCGTCACGTCGCCGGTGACAAGCGATGCGCCGGCATCGTCGCGCAACGACCGCCGAAAGCCGGTAAGCAGCGCCATCGCGTCGAACCATCCCTCGTCCGATTGGCCGAACGATCCGGCTGCGACACCCGACAGATCAAGCCAGGGAAAGCGATCGGCGAGCGCCTCAGGATCGAGCAGGACGACATCGGCGCCGCTGTCGCGCTGGATGCGGTGGTTTTCGCGCAACACGCCGAGCCCGGCCGCGCTTGCGAGCAGCAGGTAGCCGTTTTCGCGGAATGTTATCTGCGTGTCGGTTCCCAGGTGGTGCGGCGCATGCCTGATGAAATCGAGCGTGCGCCGCGACAACGCGATGTTTTCGGCTCGCGAGAATTGCTGGCGGATGCCGGATGCCGAAAGGGCGGTCGCGGCATGCGTGAAGGCGGTATCGCGTTCGAATACGGTCACGCGATCCGCGTAGCCCAGCTGTCGCAGATGCCACGCGGTCGCCGCGCCGGCGAGCGCACCACCAATAATCGCGATGCCGGTTTCGTTCGATGCCATCGATCCCTCCGGCCGGTACCGTTGCCCCCTGCCCCGCCGCCGTCAAGCGGCAGCCCTTGCGGGTCCGCCTGCAATGTTGTCAAACCGTCGCATGTCCAGCCGTCCCATCCGCCCCCGCCGCTCGGCGCTCTATGTTCCCGCCGCCAATGCCAAGGCCGTCGCCAAGGCCGAAACACTCGATTGCGACACGATCGTCTTCGATCTGGAGGATGCCGTCGCACCCGACGCCAAGGCCGACGCGCGCGAAAGGCTGCGTGCGCACTTCCGCACCCATCCGGAAAGCCGCAAGGAACGGATCATTCGCATCAACGCGTTGGCGACGGATTACGGTACCGAGGATCTGCTGGCAGCGCGCGGCTGCATACCCGACGCGATCCTGATCCCCAAGGTCGATGTGCCGCAGCATGTTGGCGAAGTTGCCGAGGCGCTCGCCCAGACCGACGCGCCAGACACGCTCAGACTGTGGGCGATGATGGAAACGCCGAAATCGCTGCTCAATGCGGCGGCCATCGCCCAGGCAGGCGAGACAACGGGATCGCGCTTCGACTGCATGGTCGTCGGCACCAACGATCTTGCCAAGGATCTGCGCATGCCGGGGGTCGACCGCGCGGCGCTGCGCCCGCATTTGGCGCAGCTGGTGCTGGCGGCGCGCGCCTACGGGCTCGACATCATTGACGGGGTGTTCAACGCCTTTCGCGACGAGGTGGGTTTCGCCAGCGAATGCGCCGAAGGGGTGGCGATGGGCTTCGACGGCAAGACAGTGATCCATCCGGCGCAGATCTGCCGTGCCAACTCAGCCTTCGGCGTATCGCCGGCGCGCGAAGCGGCCGCCGCCGATATCGTCGCCGCCTTCGAACTGCCGGAAAACAGAGCCGCCGGCGTCATCGCCCTTGACGGGCGCATGGTCGAGCGCTTGCATCTCGACGAGGCGCGCCGCACGCTGGCGCTGGCGGCGCTGCAGCGCGGCGATTGAGGGAGGAAAGCCATGCAGCTCTACCGATTGCTGACCGGGCCGGACGATTCGAGCTTCTGCCACAAGGTCACCAAGGCGCTGAACAGCGGTTGGCGGCTCTACGGTTCGCCATCTTTGGCTTTTGATGCCGAAAGCGGCGCCATGCGCTGCTCGCAGGCGGTAATCAAGACCGTCGAGGGCGGCGAATACGATCCGGCGATGAAGCTGGGCGAGCAATAGGCCGCCGGCGTGTTCAGGGCGGCAGCGTTTTTCCTGTTCCTGACAGTCCTGTCCTTGCCGGCGACAGCGCAGGGCCGCTGCGGGTTGACGCTTGTGCTGGCGATGGATGCATCGTCCAGCGTCGACTTTCGCGAATACCGGCTGCAGATGCAGGGGCTCGCCAATGCCCTGCGCGATCCGCAAATCGTGCGCGCCATTGTCGAGACAGGCGGCGTGCAGGCCTATGCCTTCGAGTGGAGCGGGCGCAATCAGCATGCGGTGATTGCGCCGTGGTCGTTTCTGGCCAGCGAAGCCGCGGTGCTGGACTTTGCCGGGCGCATCGCCGGCCACAAGCGGGCCTATCTGGCGTTTCCGACGGCGCTTGGCTATGCGCTCGGCCATGCGGCGGTGCAGCTTGACCGCGCCCCGCGCGGTTGCGCGCGCACGGTGGTCGACGTGTCCGGCGACGGCGTCAACAACGAGGGCTTCGAGCCGCCGCTCGCCTATCGCAATTTCAATTATGACGGCGTGACCGTGAACGGTCTGGTGATCGCCGGCGCCCTGCCCGATCCGGTCGCCTATTACCGCGAGAAGGTCGTTCACGGCCCCGGCGCCTTCGTCGAAGTGGCGGAACGCTTCGAGGATTACGAACAGGCGATGAAGCGCAAGCTGCTGCGCGAGATCAACGGCGCGTCGCTGTCGATGCTGGAGTGAGATCGCAGCACGTATCCGCAGGGCTACCCCGCCGCCTCCTCGATCGCCTCCATGTCGGCATCCGACAGGCCGAAATGATGGCCGAGTTCGTGGATCAGCACATGGATGATGATGTCGCCCAGCGCCTCCTCGTTCTCGGCCCAGTAGTCGAGAATGGCGCGGCGATAGAGCGTGATGCGGTTGGCCTCGTCGCCGGTGCCGGGGTTCCAGCGCTCGGCGATGCCGCGGCCCTCGAACAGGCCGAGCAGGTCGAACGGCGTTTCCAGCGCCAGGTCGTCGCTGATCTCCTCGGACGGGTAATCGGTGACGACGATCTGCACATCCGCCGTCAATTCACGGAAGTGTTCCGGCAGATGCGCGTAGGCGGTCAGCGCGATCGATTCGATTGTGGCGAGGTCGGGGGAAAGACGGTTCGTCCAGCCGCCGCTCTGGTCGGTACGGTCCATATGGTCAGCGATGCAGTTCGTTTCAGCCCTCTATAACGCGTCTTGTCAGCCGGCGCGAGAGGGCGAAGATCACTGCCGGTTTGAGGAATTATTTCCCATAATGACCTCTTGACTCTTGCGCCATGACTCGGAATCAATAGGAACAAAGAAAGAACAAATGTCTGGGCACGTGGCCACAGGGCGCGCCGGACAGGGTTTTGATACAGACCGGAACAGGACAAACGCCATGGCGTCAGCACACCGCGCCACGGCGCGGGCGACGCTTTCGTCGCTGCGCCGGCAGATCGCCGCTATCGAGGGCTTGCCCCCGGCGCTTGCCGAAGGTGGTACCGGCTGGACCGGGCCCACTGACGCAGCGGCAGATGCGGTTCTGGCGACCGGCGTCGAGGATTTCGACCGCGTCATCGGTGGCGGCGTGGCGGTCGCGGCACTGGCGGAGATCCATGTGCGCGAGGCGCGCGATGCCGGGCTGGCAGCGGGCTTTGCCGCAAACCTGCTGTCGCTTGGCGGGGCGCCGGCCTTTCTTGCCCGCGACCCGGTTCTGTGGATCGGCGGGCCGGGCGTGTTCGCCGAAGCCGGCCTGCCGCATGGCCGCGGTCTGGCCGCGCTCGGTTTTACGCCGGAGCGGCTGCTCATGGTCGAGGCGCGTCGTCTCGCCGACGCCCTGTGGATCGCCGAGGAGGCAGCCTGCACGCGCGGGCTTGCCGCTACCGTCGTCGATCTGCGCGGCCATGGCGCCGCGCTCGGCCTGCGCGAGACGCAGCGCCTCAACCGGCGCGCCCGGGCAGCGGCCCGCCCGGTGCTGCTGCTGCGCCAGTCGGCCGGACCGGAACCGACCGCGGCCCCGCTCAGGCTGGTGCTGGAGCCGTCGCCCTCCGCGCCATCCATCGTGCTTGCCGGCACGCCGCATGCGCGCGCCGTGCCGGGCGGCATCGGGCCACCGGGCGTGCGGGTGACGATCGACAAGAACAAGGCCGGTCCCGCCGGGCGGACCTTCCCGATGCACTGGAACGCCGATGAACGCCATTTCTACTTTGAGCATGCAGCAACAGGCCCCGCACATCGCGATGCCGGACAATCCTCCGGCGCTGGCGGCCAACTCCTCGCCTTCCCCGCAGCGCATTCTGGCGCTGCACTTCCCGTATCTGGCGACCGACCGCATCGCGCGCGGGCGCTGGGGGCGGAACTGGCGGCAGAGCCCCGGCGGCGAGGCTGAACGGCGGCCGATCGTCGCCGTCCACAAGGAGCGCAGTGCGATGCGCATCGCCGCCGCCGACGCGTTGGCCGAGGCGCGCGGCCTCAGGCGCGGACAGGGGCTGGCCGATGCGCGCGCCGCCCATCCCGATCTCGATATCGTGCCCGCCGACGCGGCGGCCGACCGGCGGCTTTTGACGGCGCTTGCCGACTGGTGCGACCGCTATACGCCGCTGGTGGCGCTGGATGCGCCGGACGGGCTTTATCTCGACATCAGCGGCTGCGCGCATCTGTTCGGCGGCGAGCACGGACTGTTGTCGGATCTTCTGGCGCGGCTTTACGATCAGGGACTGGCGGCGCAGGCGGCGGTGGCGGCCACGCCGGGTGCGGCCTGGGCCTCGGCGCGTCATGCCGGCGGCGCGCTGATCATCGAGACGGGCGCGGAGGCGCCCGCGCTCGCCCCTTTCCCGCTGGCCGCGCTGCGGCTTGACGGCGGGACACTGGCCGGCCTCGCCAAGGTCGGGCTGAAGACCGTCAGCCAGCTTGCCGATGCGCCGCGTGCGCCGTTGACGCGCCGGTTCGGGCGGCAATGCGTGCTGCGGCTCGACCAGGCGCTGGGCCGGGTGCGCGAAGCGATTTCGCCGCGCCTGCCTGTCGCCGCGCTGACAGCGGAACGCCGTTTTGCCGAGCCGGTCGGCCGCACGGAGGATGTCGAGCAGGTGCTCTACATGCTGGCGCGCCGCCTGAAACCGGATCTGGAGCGGCGCGGCATCGGCGCGCGGGTGCTCGAATATGCGCTGTTTCGGGTCGATGGGGCCGTGCAACGGCTGTGCGTCGGCGCGTCGCGGCCGGTGCGCGATCCCGAAACCGTCGTCAAACTGTTCCGCGAGCGCATGCATGCGGCAGGCGATACGCTGGATGCCGGCTACGGCTTCGACGTGCTGCGGCTGTCGGTGCTGGAAACCGGCGCGCTCGACGATGCGCAGGGCGATTTTTCCGCCGGCAGCGACGATGGCGGCGTCGATGTCGCGGTGCTGCTCGACCGGATTGCCGCACGGCTTGGCGACGATGGGGCCGGTCACCCGGTCCGCCGTCTCGTGGCGGCCGAAAGCCATGTGCCGGAACGCGCCGAGACGCTTGAGCCGGCAGATGTAAATATTTTGCCGGCAAAACAAGACACCGCTCCGTCGTCTACGCCGCGTCCGGCCCGGTTGTTGCGCCAGCCGGAGCCGGTCGAGGTGGTGGCGGGCGTGCCGGAAGGGCCGCCGGCCCGGTTCCGCTGGCGCCGCGCGCTTTACCAGGTGGCGCGCGCCGAGGGGCCGGAGCGGATCGGCGGCGAATGGTGGGGCGATCATGCGCCGGAGGATCGCATGCCCGTTCCGCGCGACTACTACCGCGTCGAGGATGCCGAGGGCCGCCGCTACTGGCTGTTCAGGCGCGGGCTTTACGGGATTGCGGGCGGCAGCGAGCCGCAATGGTTCATGCACGGGCTGTTCGCGTGATGGCCGATGCTTACTCTCTTGCCGCCTATGCCGAACTCGGCTGCTGTTCGAACTTTTCGTTCCTGCGCGGTGCATCGCATCCCGAGGAGCTGGTGGTCACCGCCAAACGTCACGGGCTGCACGGACTCGGACTGGCCGACCGCAACACGGTCGCCGGCACGGTGCGCGCCCACATGGCGGCCAGGGAGGCGGGGCTCGCCTACCATCCCGGCGCGCGGCTGGTGTTTGCAGACAGCACGCCAGATGTGCTGGCCTATCCGGTCGACCGGCGCGGCTGGGGGAACCTTTGCCGCTGCCTGACGGCGGCGAACATGCGCGGCGAAAAGGGCGCGCCTGTGCTGCTTGAAAACGATCTCCTGGAATGGGGCGACGGGCTGGCGCTGGCGGTCCTGCCCGACTATGATCCAATTAGTAAGCTTATGCTTACTTTTCTGAATGCCTTGGTATCGCGTTTTGGCGCGTCCGTCCGCCTGGCGATATCGCCTGGTTACGACGGACGCGACCGGGCAAGGCTTGCGGCCGCGCGGGCGCTTGCCGAGACCGTCGGCGTGCCGCTCATGGCGGTCGGCGAGGTGCGCTATCACGATGCGTCGCGCCGGCCGCTCGGCGATTTGCTCGCGGCTATCCGCGAACATGTGCCGCTCGAACAGGCCGGATATCTGCTGTCGGCCAATGCGGAGCGCTGCATGAAGCCGGCAGGCGAAATGGCCCGCCTGTTCCGCGACGCGCCGGACGCCATCGCCGAAACCGTTCGGTTCTTCGACAGCCTTTCGTTTTCGCTTGATGAACTGCGCTACCAGTACCCGGACGAACCATGCGGCGACAGCGCCACGCCGCAGGCCGAACTGGAGCGGCTCGCCTGGCAGGGCGCGCAAAACCGCTACGGCGATGCCGTTCCGCAGCGGATCACGCGGCAGATTGAGCACGAACTTGCCCTGATCGAAGAGCTCGATTACGCGCCCTATTTCCTGACGGTGTACGACATCGTGCGGTTCGCCCGTTCGCGCGGCATATTGTGCCAGGGGCGCGGTTCGGCGGCCAATTCCACGGTCTGTTTCTGTATCGGGATCACCGAAGTCGATCCGGCGCTGACCGATCTCTTGTTCGAACGCTTCATCTCGCCGGAACGGCGAGAACCGCCCGATATCGATGTCGACTTCGAGCACGAGCGCCGCGAGGAAGTGATCCAGTACATCTACGAGAAATATGGACGCGACCGCGCCGGACTTGCTGCGACAGTGATTACTTACCGCGCGCGTTCCGCTGCGCGGGAGATGGCCAAGGCATTCGGCCTGTCGGAAGACGTGACAGCCGCTATCTCCGGGTCGATCTGGGGGTGGTCTCAATCCGACCTCGGCGAACGCGAAGCCAAGGCCGCCGGCCTCGACACGGATGACCGCACGACCCGCAACGTATTGCAGCTTTCCTCCGAGATCATGGGCTTCCCGCGCCATCTTTCGCAGCATGTCGGCGGTTTCGTTATCACCCGCGACCGGCTCGACGAGGTGGTGCCGGTCACCAAGTCGGCGATGGACGGGCGCACCATGGTCGAATGGGACAAGGACGATCTGGATTCGCTCGGTATCCTGAAGATCGACATCCTGGCGCTCGGCATGCTGTCATGCATCCGCCGCGCCTTCGATCTCATCGATCAGCATTACGGACGGGCGCTGACATTGGCGACGATCCCCAAGGAGGAGCCAGCGGTCTACGACATGATCTGCCGGGCCGACACGCTCGGCGTCTTCCAGATCGAAAGCCGGGCGCAGATGACCATGCTGCCGCGGTTGCGCCCGCGCAATTTCTACGATCTTGTCATCGAGGTAGCGATCGTGCGGCCCGGGCCGATCCAGGGCGATATGGTGCATCCTTACTTACGAAGACGCCAAGGCAAGGAAGAAGTTACATATCCCAGTGCGGAGCTGGAGGACGTGCTCGGCAAGACGCTCGGCGTGCCGCTGTTCCAGGAACAGGCGATGAAGATCGCCATCGTGGCCGCCGGCTTCACGCCGGGCGAGGCGGACCGGCTGCGCCGCGCCATGGCGACATTCCGGCGGGTTGGCACGATCCATACTTTCCAGCAGAAGATGATCGACGGCATGGTCGCCAATGGCTATGAGGCCGATTTTGCCGACCGCTGCTTCCGCCAGATCGAGGGCTTCGGCGAATATGGTTTCCCGGAAAGCCACGCCGCGTCGTTCGCGCTCCTCGTCTATGCGTCCTGCTGGCTCAAGGCGTATTATCCGGATGTGTTCTGCGCGGCGATCCTCAACGCCCAGCCGATGGGGTTCTATGCGCCGGCGCAGCTTGTTCGCGATGCGCGCGAGCACGGTGTCGATATTCGCGCCGTCGACGTCAATGCGTCGGACTGGGACAATGCGCTGGAGGCCTGTGCGCCGGATGATCCGGAGCCCGCCGCTCGGCTCAATCGCCGCCACCGCGAGATGGAGACCGTTATCGAGACCGCAAAGGCGGTGCGGCTCGGCTTCCGGCAAGTCAAGGGGCTGCGCGAAGAGGAGATGGCGGAACTGGTTGCCCGGCGCGGCACCGGTTACGATTCGGTGCGCGACCTGTGGCTGCGCTCCGGCCTCGGGCGTGCCCAGATCGAGCGGCTTGCCGATGCCGATGCGTTTCGTTCGATCGGTCTCGACCGGCGCGCGGCCTTGTGGGCGGTCCGCGCGCTTGACGACGGTTCGGCAGCGCACAGCATGCCGCTGTTCGATGCACCGGCGTTTGCACCGCGCGATCCCGACGAAGCCGGGCTTGAAATCGCCGGCGAACCGGAAACGCAGCTCCCGCCGATGCCGCCCGGCGAGCAGGTGGTGCATGATTACCGTTACCTTGCCCTGTCGCTGAAGGCGCATCCCGTATCGTTCCTGCGCGCCCGGCTGGACGAGAAAAAGATCATGCGTCACGAAAGGCTGGACAGCGTACCCTCGGGCAGACGCGTCGATGTCGCCGGCCTGGTGCTGGTCCGGCAGCGGCCGGGCTCTGCCAAGGGCGTCATCTTCATGACGCTGGAGGACGAGACCGGCGTCGCCAATGCGATCATATGGCCGAAGGTGTTCGAGCGTTACCGCGCGCTGGTGCTCGGCTCGCGGCTGGTGCGCGTTTCGGGCCGGCTGCAAAACGAGATGGGCGTCATTCACGTCGTCGCCGACCGCATCGAGGACCTGACGCCGCTATTGGCTGACATCGAAACCGAAGGTATCGGCGACGAAGGATTGGCCAATGCCGACGAGGTGCGCCGTCCGGTCATCGAAATTCGCGAGAAGATCAAGCCGCGGTCGCGGCTTGCCGGCCTGCTGAAGGAAGTACCGCAGTTGCGCAACGATTTCGAGGCGATGAAACGGCTGGAACAATCGGCCAAGGTCTTGCCGAAGGGGCGCAATTTCCATTGAGCAAGCGCGGGCCTCAGGCTTTGTTTTGCGCCTCTCGTCGCCGCGCCCTGCCTTCGCGCGCCATGTGGAGCCAAGTCTTGATCTTGCGTTCGGCGGTCAGGACATTGCCCCACAGGCTGCGTCCCAGCGCCCTGTTTCTCAAAGATGCACGCTCGCGGTCGATCAGACTGCCACCAAGGTGTTCGCTGACCTCGGCAACCGGGTTTCCGGGGACCGACCAGACGTCGAGCCCGAACTCCCAGAAGTGTTTCAGGTCTTCATCGACCTGCCGGTAGATCTTGTCGCGGGCGAGCAGTTTCGTCGCGCCCGAACGCGCAATCAGATAGGCGACCATGCCAGCGGTCGGCGCCTGCCATTTGACCAGCCGCACGCCGCCGGCCCGACACTCGAAAGCGGGCCGGTTGGCGCCCTTCTTCTCGAAGTCGAACAGTTTGACGATGTCGCGTCCGTCGCCGAGCACGGCGGACCAGTCGTCCAGAACCGAGGCGACGCAGTCGCGGTCGCGCAGCGCGAAATCGTCTTCGACGACGAAGGCCGCCGCATGACCGCCCTTAAGCAGGTTCTCCCAGGCCAGGCGGTGACTGGCATAAACGCCAACTTCCGAGCGTGACAGCGGCCGCTTGGAACGCCATCGGTTCATCGCCGGATCATAGAGAGTGTCGATAATGGCATCTTCGCCCACATAACCGTCGACCACCTCGGTCGTCAGCTCGCGCTGCAGCGATTCGATCTGGCGCAGCGCCGAGCGGCGACGTTCCTCCGGCGACTTGCGGCAAGTCACAACCTGCACCAGCAACGAATGGGACGCGGGATCAGTTATCGACATGAAAAATCTCGGTATTGGGTAGTCCGACCGGCTGCAATCCCAAATCGCTCGCCAGGCGGCCGAACGCTTCGGTCTCGATCAGATCGCGGTAGGGGATCTCGGGAAAGTCAAGCCCGGCGCGGTGCACCGATCCGTGAACCAGCAGCATTGTCGCCCCGACCGAATCAAGTGGAACCAAATCCAGAAAGCGCAGGTCGTGCAGATGGCGCCGGAACCAGTAGTTTTCCGGTGGCTGGAAAAGCCCACCGTGCATGTGTTTGTAATAAATCGAAAGACTGGGTTCGCCGATCGTCCTGAAGGCGTTGAGGTCATAGCTGGAGCCGCCCTGTTCCTTGACGCAGTTCGGCATGACAATCTTTCTTCGCACCGCCAGAAGATGCTGGATAATATCGGGCGTAAAATCGCAGACATCGATGTCCAGCCACAACACCCACTCATCGTCGGCGTTGAGCGTTTCATGGATAATCGCGTTACGCGCCGCTGCAATCGATGCGCGGCGTTGGAGCTGATAAGCCTGTTTCCAGCGTTTTTCGCGCCCTACCCTAAAGCCGCGCGGACGCGACAACACATCAAAACCGCGGAAGTGCCGGCCATGCGTCTGCTTGGCGACCCGCAACCGTGCAAGCGTGTCATCCACACTGTCGCCCTCGCAATAGACCAGGCGGACTCGGTCAGGCGGGTAATCGAGCGCGTTTATTAGTTCGAGATGACGATCGATAAATGGCGCCGCATCACGGACCGGCACGCAGATCGCGACATTCGGAGGATTGTCGGCACTGTAGGCGTTGGCGGGAGCAAGCAGGGCGTCGCGGTCGATGCGTCGGGCAGCTTCGTCCGGGCTCAGGTGGCGCGGTTGCAACATACGGGTGCGCCACTTGCGCCATTTGCCTTTCAGCCGTGCGTAGCGCGTCTCCTCAACCTTCGTAAACCACGAGCTTGCCCAGTTGTGCCGTGACAGCCGGCAGGCGCCATAGTCCCCATGCTCGGGTTCGTCGCTTGGCTTTCCGGCGCCACTTTCCAACGGCGCGAACAGATGGCACGAGTTGAGCGACAGCGACGCTTGATCGGGCCATGACGCTATTGAGGCGCTCAACACCAGCGGGCCGGTCGAGGCGAGAACATCTTTCTTCGCGGCATGACGGCAGCGGCGAACCATCTGCAGCAGATAGAGCCAGAACGGGTGGCCGGCCGGACTGGCGAGTGTGCCATTGAAAAACAAACTGTCCAGGCCGACGATCCTGGCGTGGTTCCAGTGCGCTCTTGGCTCCTCGCAGAAGACGACGCGACTTTCCTTTGACAGGACATCGAGTGACGCCAGACAATCCGTGTCGATGTCGGCATAGACACCGCCAAAGCGATGAAGCAGCATGTAGCGCGCCATGTCAGTGCGCTGAACCACGTTCGGGTAGCTGCGGAAGAGGTCAAGATAGTTTGGGAAGGCATCGGCGACGAAAGCGTCCAAATCGTCATCTGTCCACAGACGGTATTCCCAGCCGGGGTTCATCTCGCGCCAGCTTTCCGGCGAACCGTGTCCTCCCGTATAGACCGGGCTGTGCCACGTCTGATGTATGATCCTGGGAATCATCTGTTTAATGCGAATCTGCCAACTCGTTCAGTCTCTTGATGCCGTACCGCCGTCCGGAGCCGAAATTCGCAATGCAGCAGTCGCAGAGGCCCTAAGGCAAATCGGCGCGCTTGACCAGTTCGCGCTGCCAAAGAATTCCGTATTGCAAGCGACCGTACCCGCAAAAACCGTCCTGCCCGTCAGTGAAACTGATGCCGAGGCGCTGGTTGCCCGCATCGCCGGCTCTCGGCCAGACTGCGTGATTGTCGAAGGTGTGGCGCTGCTTACCGTTCTGAAACGTCTGCGCCACGCGCTCCCGCAAGGTACGCGAATTGTCGTCGATTTCCACAATCTGGAAAGCGCTTTGCTTGCCGAGCAGGACCGGGCGCGTTTGCCGCCGCCCTTGCGATCGCTTTCCGGGATCGCTTTCGCGGGCCGTTGGCGCGCTGCGAGGCGTGCCGACCGTGAGGCAGCGATGTTGGCCGATTCCATTTGGGTCTGTTCGCAGCGGGATCGTGCGCTGCTGGCCGACATCCACCAGCAAGCGGCACCGGTCCATGTGGTGCCGAACCCTGTGCCCGACTGGTGCACCACCGGGCGAATGGAGCCATCGACGATGGCGTCCGACAGGCCGCGTCTGCTGTTTGTCGGCCATCTCTCATATCCGCCGAACAAGGCTGCCGTTCGGCGATTGGTGCGCGAAATCCTGCCAGACCTGACGCGGCGGTTCGCCCATGCAGAACTGACGGTTGCCGGTCGTGCGCCAGGGAAACGATTGCGGACGCTTGTCGAAAGGTGCCCGCAGGCAAGGCTGGCCGCCGATCCGCCGGACCTCGCGCCGCTATACGGTGCCGCCGATATCGCGGTGATGCCGCTATCAGAAGGCGGCGGATCGCGCATCAAGGTTCTAGAGGCGATGGCCGTCGGCTGCCCGGTGATCGCGTCGGCCAAAGCGGTCGAGGGGCTCGATGTCCAGGCGGGCCGCCACTACCTGCATGCCGAAACTTCGGCGCAGTTCGTTGCCGCAATCGAGACACTGTGCCGCGATGCCGCTTTGCGAGAACGGCTGCGCCATGGCGCGGCAGATTTCGTGCGAAGCGTCCACGCGCCAGATCGGATCGCTGCTGCTGTCGCCGAGGCGCTGGCCCGGACACCTGCTGGAAAGCGGGATCGATGACGCGCCGGTTTTGCACGGCCGCCGGCCTTGTGGCAGTGTTAGGACCAAGCAAAACAATGCGCCGGTTCGCGTAGCGGGATCGGGCTGGCGCTTACGGAAAGGCATCGTGGGGCTTCGTTTCTTTTCCAACCGGAACCGTCCGGTTCATCTGGGTCCCTACCCGCTCGAGCGACTG
Organism: Oricola sp.; assembly: GCF_965230365.1. Lineage (GTDB taxonomy): Bacteria > Pseudomonadota > Alphaproteobacteria > Rhizobiales > Rhizobiaceae > Oricola. Next base: position 648,192 of record NZ_OZ246003.1, read on the forward strand.
GCGCGGCGCGACACGCCCGCCGATCTCATCGCCGTGCCGCCGATGCGGCACGTCTCGTTCCGTCGCGACGATCACCCCGAAAACATCGTCAATGCGATGCGCGAATACCAGGCGATGCTGGATGCGATCCGCGACGGGTTGGTCAATCGCGCCGTCGCCGAAATCCCCGCCGATCCGGTCGAACGCGCCAACCACCTCAAGGCATTTGGCTATTTCAGCGACGCGGCAATGGTCGGCATCTGCGCGCTGCCGGCAGAAGCACTGCTGGCCGAGCCGGTCGCCAATCCGGATATCGCCCAGCTCGCCCATGACTTGAGAACCCGCCAGACCAAGACGCTGGCTTCGGGCATCGACATGATCATGGCGGATCTGAAGGAATCGATGGAGGCGCCGCCGACCACCATCGATGGGCACACCCACGCCATTGTCTTTCTTTACGAAAACCCGCGTCCGCCGAGGCCGGGAGAGCCCGGTACGGATTGGCTCGACGATGCGCTGGAACAACGCGCCTGCCTGCGCGCCAGCGAAACGGCTGCCGTCATCGCCAACTATCTGCGGTTGCTCGGTCATGACGCGAAATCCCATTCGGGCGCGGCGTCGGATGTCGATCTGAACCGGATTGCTGTCGCGGCCGGCATCGCCACCGTCGAGGACAGGACCCTCGTTGCGCCCTTCGTCGGAACGCGTTTCGGGTTGGCCGCCATCACCTGCGCCTTGGAACTTGCGCCCGACAGGCCGCTTGCGAGCGCAAAGGACCGGTCGTGGTTCGCACCCGGCGGCGATCCATTCGCCAAGCGCCGCTTTGTCGATGGCCCGCATTCTTTCGAGAAACTGAAACGGGTCGATGCGCCCACGACGTTTATCGACGAGGCCCATGTGGCGCGGGTGCCCAAGCGCACCGACATGTTCGCGCGGGCCCAGTTCGGCGACATGGGCAAGGCTTGCCAGGACAACGCCAAGGGCGGGCATTATGCCCGCAAGGCAGCCCCGTCGGCGGCGCAACGCCGGGCGCTCGGCGCTTTCGTGCTGTTGCAGGACGGCGAGCCAGATCCGCGCGGCGCGCGACCCAGCGATCCTGATGCGAACGCCATGGCCATCAAGGCGGCGAGCTACTTCCTCGGCATCGACGCCGTCGGCATATCGCGCTGCCCGGACTGGGCCTGGTACAGCCATGACGCAGCCGGCGATCCGATCGACCCGCCGCACGACCAGGCGATTTCGATGATCGTCGACCAGGGCTACGAGACCATGGAGGGCGCCAGCGGCGATGACTGGATCTCGGTCGCCCAGTCGATGCGCGCCTATCTGCGCTTTTCGCTGCTCGGCGGCGTGATCGCCCGACAGATCCGCAATCTCGGCTACAAGGCCAAGGCGCATACCGTGCTCGACGGCGAGGTGCTACAGCCGCCGCTGTTGCTGTTGTCGGGGCTGGGCGAGGTCAGCCGCATCGGCGAGGTCATCCTCAACCCGTTTCTGGGGCCGCGGCTGAAGTCCGGCGTGGTGACCACCGACATGCCGCTCGCCCATGACCGGCCGATCGACTTCGGCCTGCAGGCGTTCTGCGAGCGGTGCAACAAATGCGCTCGCGAATGCCCAGCCGGGGCGATCACCGCCGGTCCGAAGCTGATGTTCAACGGCTACGAGATCTGGAAGTCCGACAGCCAGAAATGCGCCACTTACCGGATCACCACCAAGGGCGGCGCGATGTGCGGGCGCTGCATGAAGACCTGCCCCTGGAACCTGGAAGGTTTGTTCGCCGAAGCGCCTTTCCGCTGGGCGGCGTCGAACCTGCCGGGTGCTGCGCCCGTGCTTGCCAGGCTCGACGACATGGCCGGCAATGGTGGGCTGAACCCGGTCAAGAAGTGGTGGTGGGACATCGAACTAGAAGAGGACGGCGGCTACCGCCCGACGCGCCAGCCGGTCAATGAACGCGGCCTGCAGACCGGTCTCGACCTGAAATACGCGGACCAGACGCTCGCCGTCTATCCGGCGCCGCTGGCGCCGCATCCCTGGCCCTACCCGTTCCCGATGGATCGCGAGGCCGGGATCGAGGCTTACCGCAAGATGGTAAGCGCTGGCGAACACAAGGCAAAGCTGGCGCGCGGCGAGACCGACCACCTGCACTGCTACACCGTGCCGGGTGACGCGCCGGTTGTTGCGGTCAGGGTCGCCCGGGCCGAGAAGATGACGGCTGATGTCACCAAGTACGAGTTCGAGGCCCTCAACGGCGGCGACCTGCCGGCCTGGACCGCCGGCAGCCATATCGACATCGTCGTGGCGCCGGAGTTCCTGCGTTCCTATTCGATGTCGGGCGACCCCGCGGACCGGTCGCGTTATCAGATCGCGGTGCTGCGCGAGGACGCGGGGCGCGGCGGATCGAAACTGATGCACCGCATTTTTGCCGAAGGCCGCCGCGTCTTTGTCTCAAGGCCGCTCAATCATTTCGAGCTGGACGAGACGGCGTCGAAGACATTCCTGATGGGTGGCGGCATCGGTATCACCCCGATGATCGCATTTGCCCACCGGCTGCATGCAATTGGCGCAGATTTTGCGCTTCATTATTCCTGTAGTCGCCGCGCGGATGCCGGCTTTCTCGATGATCTTGCCGGCTTTGCATGGCGGGACCGGGTGGCCCTGCACATCTCGGACGAAGGCAGCCGCGCCGACCTCGACGCGATCCTCAAGGGCTATCGCTCGGGTTGGCACGTCTATGCCTGCGGGCCGGACCGCTATATGCGGGCAGTCATGGATGCGGCAGAGCGTCAGGGCTTTCCCGAGGAAGCACGGCATCTGGAGTATTTTTCGGTGCCGGAGCAACCCGACTACGTGAACCACCCCTTCACACTGCGGCTTGTCCGCTCCGGGCGAGAATTTATTATCCCGGCTAACAAGACGGCGACAGACGTGCTCGCCGAAAACGGCATCCATGTCGACGTGAAGTGCTCGGACGGGATATGCGGTGTCTGCAAATGCGGGCTTGTCTCCGGCGCGGTCGAGCATCGCGACTTCGTATTGTCGAAGCGCCAGCGCGAAACAGAAATTATCCTGTGCCAGTCACGGGCGGTGGCAAAGGACGGTGTTGTCGCAATCGATCTTTAAGCGGGTGGGCCCTCTTGCATGGGCCGGTCAGCGCAGCCGCAGCGACAGCAGCAACCCGATGAGCGATGCCGCAAGGCAAGCCACCAGAACGAGCCTGAAGCCGCCGGTGACATCGAGGATATAGCCTGCGCCCCATGGGCCCGCGAGACCGGCCACGCCCCAACCCGTAAAGACCCAGCCGAAAGCGGCGGAAAATCCGGCCACGCCCAATCTGGCCTTTACGAGCAGCGGCATGTTGGAGGCGAGATTGCCGTATCCAAAAGCCGCGAGGAACAGAAAGGCGACGGCGGCGCCATGGCCCTCGGCGAATATCAGGCATGCGACTGCCGCGCCCGTAATGGCCAGCGCCATCGCGACCGCGCTGGCCGGCGCCAACAGCCTCGCCATCGGTGCGGCAGCCAGACGGCCGAGCGTGTTGCCGGCTGCGGCGAGAAAGATCGCCAGACCGGCGAGCGCCGGCGTTGCGCTGGTCGACAGAATTTGGGCGGAGAAGCCGAGCACGACAAGGCCGGACAGGGAGCCGCAGGCAAATATCGCCCACATCGCTACTCCGTTGCGCTCCGGGAAAGACAGTCCCGCCGACGGCTCGCCGCCCTCGGCGCGGTCGCGGTGGTGCGCCGGTCGTATCGCAAAGGAAAGCGCGGCGGTGACAGCCAGGCAAAGCGCCGCAGGTGCGGTCGACCACAGGCCCCAGCCGCCCGCGCCGAGCCAGTTTGCAAGGGGTCCGAAAAGCGCGCCGCCAAGACCGAACGCGGCGACGGTAACCGGTACGAACAGGGTCGCTCGAAGTTTCTTCGACGCCTCCGACAGCGCATGGTTGTAGATCGCGCCCGAGATCGCGCCGAAGCCGGCTCCATAGGCGGCGACAAAAAGCGGAAAGGTCGGGCTGAGACTGGCGACAAGCAGGCAGACCAGGGCTGCGGCGGCAAGCGCGGCGAGACGAACCTCCCCCGGCAGGCGGGCAATGACCGCCGGTCCGAACAGGACCCCAAGCGTGAAACTGGCGATGGCGAGTGAAAACACCATCGACACGCTGGCATAGCTCAGTCCGTAGGCTGCCTGCACGGCGGGCAGGTATCCGGACCAGCCATAAAGGCTGCCGCCGCCGAAACAGGCCAGGATCGGCAGTGCGATCCCCGAAGCGCGGACGTCGATGGCAGCCAAAGCGATTCCTCAATGTGTTAATACAGACTTGTATGAACAAATTAGATACGTCAATATTTGACGAGAGGGAGGACAGATTGGTTCTGGTTATCGGTGCGGCTCTGACCGCCTACGGGCGGCGCAAGGATGGCTCTTCGTTTCGCGACTGGGCGTGCTCCGCATTCGATGCGGCGCTTGCCATGTCCGGGCTCGAGCGGACCGATGTCGACGCGCTGGTCGTCGCTTCGGAGAGCGACTTTTTCACGCTGCAGCTCAATCCGGCTTCGGTTCTTGCGCAGGACCTCGGTCTCTTCGGCAAGGCGACGCTCAGGGTCGAGGGCGGCGGCGCATCAGGCCAACTCGCCGTCCATGCTGGCGCCGAGCGCATTCTTTCGGGCCGCGCCCGGCGTGTCGCGGTTCTGGGCGTCGACCCGTCCGCCAGCGCACTGGGCGGTGACTGCGTCCGCCGCCTCTACGGCTATTCCTTCGATGCCTGGACAGACGGCATGACCGGGGTCACCGCCACGGCCCTCTACGCGCTGTCCTGGCAGGCATTTGCCGCAGAACACGGCGGATCGGATGCCGATCTCGCAGCCGTCACCATCAAGAACCGTCGCAACGCGCGGTCCAATCCCGGTGCGCATCTGCCGCGTGCCCATAGCGAGGAGGAAATCAAGGCCTCGCCGATGATTGCCTCGCCCTATCGCCGGCTGCATTGTTCGCCATTGAGCGACGGCGCGGCTGTCCTGATTTTGAGCGCACCGGAAGCGGCGCCCGCCAATCGCCGGAAAAGCGCAGCCCGTATCACAGGGATCGGCGCATCGTCGGCTATGCCTGGCCTTGGCCATCGAACCAATCCGGGCCGGTTCATCGCCAAGACCCGGGCCATGAAACAGGCTGTGTCCATGGCAGATATCGCGCCATCCGATATCGGCCTCGCCGAGATATACGATGCTTATGCCGGTGCCGAGCTGCAGGGTATTGCAGCGCTCGGGCTTGCAGATGACGTGGTGTACGCGGCGCGCGGTGGGGATTTTGCGCCCGCGGGGCGTTGCCCGGTCAACTTGTCCGGCGGCCTGATGGGCCAAGGCGCGCCGGTCGGGGCTACGGGTGTCGGTCAGGCCGCCACCTGCGCGTTGTTGCTGGAAGGCCGCTACCATGCGGCACTGCAACCGACGCGCACGCCGCGCCATGCGCTTGCCGACACCCATGGCGGCATTGCGACGACCTGCGCCGTGACGGTATTCAGCGCGGGAGCGGCGGCATGAAGCTGGATTTCACGCTTGATTACGAACTCGGCGAGGGCTGGCTGGCTCCGTGGGTGGAAGGATTGCGCGAAGGCCGCGCCATCGCCTCATATTGCAAAGAGTGCGGCGCCGCGCATTTTCCGCCTTTACGGATTTGTCCGGAATCCGGAGAGCGCTCGACCGATTGGCGCACGCTCAGCGGCCGCGCAACGATCCTTTTTCGCACCACCGGCGCGGATGGCGATTTCGCGCTTGTCCGGTTCGACGGCGCGGCGAGCGCGGCGGTCGCAAAGATCCAGGACGTGCCGACCGGAATTGTCCGTTGCGCGCTTCAACCTGCGCCGGGTGGACCACCTGCCATCATCGTCGGACCGGAAGAGGATGCATGACTGAACTGTTTGAAGATTGGTCCGACACGGACCTTGCGGCGCTGCATCTGACGCGCGGCGGCGACACCGAATTGGGGATCGCATGGCCCGCGGACTACAACATCTACAAGGCGACGGTCGGCCGTTGTCTGGGACCGCAGGATCGCGACCGCCCGGCGATGATTTATGAAACGCCAGACGGCACGGTTATCACATGGAGCTTTGGCGAGATCGATGCGGCGGCGACCGCGCTTGCTGCCAGGCTGCGCGATCTCGGTTACGGGCGAGGAGACCCGGTCGCCATCCACACCGGGCAACATCCGAACACCGGCATTGCTCACATGGCGATCGCCAAAATCGGCGGCATCGCCGTCACGCTGTCGCAGCTTTACGGCCCGGACACGCTTTCGCACGCGCTGAACGATTGCAAGGCCGGCGCTATCCTGACCAGCGCCGAAGCCTGGGAGCCGCTACGCTCCGAGGAATTTCCGCATCTCGTCCACGTGCTGATGCCCGAGGCGGGATCGGGCGAGATCGATCTGGACGAAGCGATGGCCAATCCGCCGGCCGACTTTGCGCCTGAATTCGGCGGTGCCGACGACCCGGCACTATTGATGTATACCTCCGGCTCGACTGGAAAGCCAAAGGGCATCCTGCACGGGCATCGTGTGCTTGCCGCCTACACACCGTCGATCAACCTGTTCTTCAACTTGTCGCTTGCCGATGACGACGCCGTATTCTGGTCGCCCTCGGACTGGGCGTGGGTTGGCGGGCTGCTCGACATGCTGCTCCCGGCCTGGCTGGCTGGCCGGCCGGTCGTAACCTCGCTCGACCGTTTCAGGGCGGAATGGGCCTGGCCATTCCTGGCCCGCCACAAGGTCACCCACACCTTTCTTGCACCGACCGCGATCAAGCGCTTGGCACAGACCGAGGATCCGCACGCCGATCACGATCTGTCGCTGCGGGTAATCTGCACAGGTGGCGAAGCGCTGGCCGCCGAGACGCTGGAGTGGGCCGAGACGGCGCTGAAGGTCACCTGCAACGAATTCTACGGCATGACTGAGGTCAATCACCTGATCGGCAACTGCGCGGCGCTGTACCCGCGCAAACCGGGCTCGATGGGTCGTGCCTATCCCGGCCACGAGGTTGTTCTTGTCGATGGCGACGGCCAACCGGTCGCCGATGGCGAGGCGGGCGAGATCGTCACGCCGGCGACGTCACCGACGCGGTTCCTCGGCTATTTGAACAACCGCGAGAAAGAAGCGGAAATGGCACTCGGCCCCTGGCTCCGGACCCGCGATCTCGCTGTCCGCGATGCGGATGGCTATTTTTGGTACAAGGGACGCTCCGACGACCTGATCAAGTCCTCGGGCTTCCGAATCGGCCCCGCGGAGATTGAGGATTGCCTGCTTTCGCATCCGGCCGTTGCCGAATGCGCGGTGATCGGCAAGCCGGACCCCGATCGTGGACAGATCGTCAAGGCGGTCGTCAAGCTGCGCACCGGTCACGACGGCACGCCAGCGCTGAAGACTTCACTCGCCGATCATGTCCGTACGCGGCTTGCTGCCTACAAGGCACCGCGCGCGATCGAATTTGTGGACGGGTTCGAAATGACATCGTCGGGCAAGATCAATCGGCGCGCCCTGCGCAATGCCGAGCTGGAGGCTGCCGAATGATCCCCCTCCTGCCGCATGTCGAGGCGTTCCTGTCGCGCCGCCAGGGTTTGCGCATCGGCGGCGAAGAGGTCGATACCGCCACTACGCTGCACGTGATCAACCCGTCGACCGAAGCGCCGCTGGCCCAAGTCGCCAAAGCCGGCGCGGCAGATGTCGATCAAGCCGTTTCGGTGGCCCGAAAAGCCTATGAAAACGACCGGCGACTGCCGCATGAGCGCGCGGCGGCGCTGTGGCGCTTCGCCGATCTCGTCGAGGAGCGGGCACCGGTGCTCGGCCAACTCGACGCGCTCGACAACGGCAAGCCATTTGCCACGGCGCGCGATGTCGATGTTCACTACTCGGCCAGGCATCTCCGCTATTTTGCGGGCTGGGCGGACAAGATCGAGGGCCGCACAATTCCCGTCGGCCAATCCGACCGGCTGGTCTACACGCTGACCGAGCCGATGGGCGTTTGTGGACTGATCGCTCCTTGGAACTATCCGCTGCTGATGGCGATGTGGAAGCTGGCACCGGCGCTAGCCGCCGGCAATGCAGTTGTCCTGAAGCCAAGCGAGGAGACGCCGCTTTCCGCACTCTATCTCGCCGATCTTGCGGTCGAGGCGGGCTTGCCGGCGGGACTTCTGAATGTCGTGCCGGGCGACGGCGCGGGCGCAGGCGCGGCGCTCGCCGCACATCCCGGCGTCGACAAGGTCGGGTTTACGGGTTCAACGGCAACCGGGCGGCGAATCGTCGAGGCGAGCGGCGGCAATCTGAAGCGCGTGTCGCTGGAACTTGGCGGAAAGGCCCCGAACATCGTCTTCGCTGATGCCGATATAGAAAATGCGTTGCCGGGCGCGTTCTGGGCGGCGTTCGGCAACAATGGCCAGAGCTGCACGGCGGGTTCGCGGCTCTATGTCGAGCGCGCGATCCATAACGAATTCGTCGACGGGTTGGCCGAGATGGCCTCTTCGCTGTCTGTCGGGCCGGGCATGGACGATCCGGGTCACGATCTCGGACCGGTCATCAACGCGCGCCAATTGGAAAAGGTAGTCGGCTACATGGATGCCGGTCTGGCCGCTGGCGCAGAGTGCGTAGCCGGTGGCGCGCGGCTCGACCGATCAGGCTATTTCCTGCCGCCAACCGTGCTGACCGGCGTCACCGATTCCATGACTGTCGCGCGCGAGGAGGCGTTCGGCCCGCTCCTGTCGGTGCTGTCTTTCGACAGCGAGGAAGAGGTACTGGCGCGCGCCAACGACAGCGAATTCGGCCTGGCGGCGGGGCTGTGGACCCGCGATGTCGCCCGTGCGCGCCGGATGGCGGGCAGCCTGCACGCCGGGACGATCTGGACCAACACCTGGGGCGAAACCGACGCCGCCGCGCCGTTCGGCGGCATGCGGCAGTCCGGCTATGGCCGTGAGATGGGGGCGGAGGCCATCGCCCTTTATTCGCAGACGAAGACGGTTTGGATGGCCTGAGGAGCGCAGTCGTGACTACGGATACCAAGACCAAGGAACCGGCGAAATATGAACACGCCTACCGCACGATCCTCGACCGCCTGAAGGCCGGCATCTACCCGGTCGGCGGCCGCATGCCGACCGAGAGCGAATTGGCCGAGCAATTCAATGTAAGCCGGGTAACGATCCGCCGGGCCCTGGAGCTGCTGGTGATGGACGGCTATGTCGAAAGCCGGCAGGGTTCCGGATACCGGGTGCTGACCCTGTCGCTGTCATCGGACACCTGCATGACGTCGTTCACCGACGCGATGCTGCGCGCCGGACGCCTGCCCGTGTCGCGCCTGTTGTCGATCGACCGGCTGGAGCCGGGCGATGCCGGCCGCGAGGAACTGCCCGACGACATGAAGGATATTCCGATCATCCGGGTGCGCCGTCTTCGCATCGTCGACGACGAGCCGAAGATGCTGGTCGCCACCTATGCCGGGGTTCCCTATCTCGGCGACGCCCGGCCGGAGGATTTCCCCGAGACCGGGCCCAACCAGTCGATGCTGCGGATCTTGTCGAACCGGTTCGGCCTGGAATGGGGCGCGGCCTGCGAAGATGTCACTCCGGTGCTGGCGGGCGATGAGATAGCCCGGCTGTTCGGGGTCGATCCCGGCACGCCGATCCTGCTGCAATCCTGCTCGGCCTTCGACGAGAACGGCAAGACGGTCTTCCACGAGGACGTCTACCGTACCGGCCGGGTCAGCTTCACACTCGGTCGCGACGGCCGCAGTGCCCGCTTCCCCTAGAAAGGCTCCGTTTCATGCCCGCATTTCCCGCCATCGACCGCGACCTGCTGTATGAGCGGCTGGTCCCGCCCGCCACCGACGCACCGGTGCGGCTCGTGATCGACACCGATTGCGCCAACGAGATCGACGACCAGTACGCACTGGCCTGGGCGCTGTTCACGCCGGAGCGGATGACGCTGGAGGCGACCGTCGCCGAACCGTTCTCGTTTCGCCACCACCTGCCGGAACTGAAAGCCGCCGAAGCGGCCATGCTGAACGGCAGCCGCCACCAGGAGCATCTTGTCGGCGGGTTCCAGGGCTGGATCGAGCGTTTGCATGCGCAGGGCCGAACAATCGACGATCTCGACGGCGATCTGGTCGATCCCGCCCGCGGCATGGAACTGAGCTACCACGAAATCCGCACAATTTACGAGAAATGCGGCTTCGACCCCGAGGGCGTCACATTTCGCGGCGCCGACCGCTACATGACCACGCCCGATGACGTGGTATGGTCGGATGGCGCCGAGGCGATCGTCGATCTGGCGAAGTCGGGCAAGGGCGCGCCTCTCTACATCGCCGCTATGGGCTGCGTGACGAACATCGCCGCCGCGCTGCGCTGCGCACCGGAAATCGTCCGCGACATCGTGGTGATCTGGACCTCGGCCTATCCGAGCCACGCGCCGCATTCAGTGCGTCCGTCGCTCAACCTGATCCAGGACGTTCATGCCGCGCGCATCCTGTTCGATTGCGGCGTACCGCTGATTTATTTGCCCGGCTATCATGTTGGCGCGCAGCTGAAGATCTCGCGGCCCGAGATGGAAGCTTTCGTCAAGGGGCGCGGCGCGATCGGCGACTATCTCTGGCATCTCTACACCCACAATCCGCTGCACAAGATGTTCGCGCTGGACGATACCGGCCGGCGCAGCTGGGTGATTTGGGACATGATCGACATCGCCTGGCTGATCGACCCGGCGCTGGTGCCGACCTTCCAGACATCATCGCCGATTATCAACGAGGCGCTTTACTGGGATAAGGACGACACGCGCCATCCAATTCTCGAAGCGCATGACGTCCAGCGCGACGAGATCTTCCTGCATTTCTACGACAAGTTGGCCGCCAACGCCTCAGGTCTTATGTGAAATCCTGTGCGGCGAGGTGGTCGCGCGCCGGTATCCGGCCGAGTGGCGCAAGGCCGGTCCAGCTTGCGAATTCGGCCAGCACGGCGGCATGGTCGCCGGGAATCAGGATGAAATGGTGCTCCAGCCCGTGGCCCATGACGCTGGCCACGACATCGCCGAGCGATGCTGCGTCGCCGCCTATGGCGAAATCCTGCAGCCAGCCGCGCGTGCCGTCGAAGCCCGACGGATCGCGTCCGACGATCCCGGCGGTCATCTGGAACAGCGCCGAACCTTCGCGCGCCACCCTAAACACCGTGGCCGGCCCCGGTGCGAAGACATAGTCCGCAATGGCGCCGTAGATAGGCCCCGCTTCGGTGCCGCGGCCGATCATCGGATGAGCGATCCATGTTGCGCCGGCTTCGTTGGCCATGTGCAGCGGCCCGCCGCCGCCATGCCACATCAGCAATTGCCCGGTCTCCAGATCCGGCTCGGTCATGTCGAGCAGCGCGCCGGTCTTTCCGTAGATCGCCTTGGCCGCGATCTGGGTGACCGCGCCGAGCACGTCGCCTTCCGACGCCACGGGCAGGCCGTATGCTTCCTCAAGCCACGAAAAGGCGGCGCCGGGATGCATGCCGGGGTCGTCCTGCAGCGCCGGCCAGTCGCTGACCGCCAGCGCCGTGTAGCCGCCTTCGGTCGAAATCGCGCGCATTGCCAGCGCGGCGCGCGCTGTCAGCGCCTGCTGGTTTGCGTCGACCCCTCGCCAGGGCGCGGCTGCGCTCATGCGGGCAATCTCCGCATCGACCTCGGCCGGGTCGGCGGCGGCCATTCGACCAGTCAGCTCGTGCATGTCGTGATTGGCGACTTCCACGCCCAGCCTGGCACGCAGCGCATTTGTCGAGACCTCCATGTTGTAGAAGGTCATCGCCAGGCCGCCGACGACGCCTATGCGGGCATCGCTGACCGCTTTCGCCGCACCGATTGCCCGGAGCGTCGTTTCCAGCCGGGTTTTCAGCGCATTGTCTTCGGGCGCACCGTGATACCAGGCGACCGGGTTTCGCTTGAGGTCGCGCACGCCGCGCGCGATCGACAGCGACATGTTGAGCGAGACGAAATTGTTGAGCTGGATATCGGCTGTGCGCTGCGGCTCGGGGATCGACCAGAAACCGATCCGGTGCGGGCTTGCGGCGAGCGTCCGTGCCACGTCGCCCATGGAGAAACCGCCATGCAGGCAGAGCAGGAAATCGGCGCCTTCCGCTTCCGCCGCGTCGATTACGCGGGCGGTCTCCGCCCCGTTCATGGGGATGTCCGGAACCACGACGAGTCGTGCGCCGATACTTTCGATCACATCGGCCACAGCCTTCTCGGCCCGCGACCACACATTGTGGCGATCCGGAAAATAGGACGGCAGCGAGGCCTTGATCAGCGCAACGGTCAGCATGTCAGATCCTCAGATATCCGCCATCGACCACATGCGTGATGCCGGTGACATAGGCGGCGAGGTCGGAGGCGAGGTAGACGCAGGCATCGGCGACCTCGGAGGGTTCGCCCCAGCGCCGGGCAGGGATCATCGGCAGGTAGGATTCGCCCTGTTCGGTTCCGATCACCGGATCGTCCTCGACATTCATCGCCGTGCGCATGATGCCGGGCGCGACATTGTTGACGCGGATGCCGTGCGGGCCAAGCTCGTCGGCCAAAGAATAGCTGATCAGCCGCACGGCGCCCTTCGTCATATTGTAGTGCACGAAACCGCTGGTGCCGCGCATGCCGGCAATCGAGCACATGTTGAGGATCACGCCGCTTTTCTGCTCGACCATCACCCGGGCTGCGGCCTGACTGCCGAACAACACCGACTTCACATTGACATCGACCATGGCGTTGAAGGTCGCCTCGGTCGCTTCGAGGATCGGTTCCTTGCGCAGGATGCCTGCGTTGTTGACCATGATGTCGAGCCGGCCGGTCCAGTCGGTTGCGGTGCGCACCAGCGCTTCCAGATCGGCCACCTTGGAAACATCGCATGCGGCGAAGCGGGATTGATCGGGATGGTCGGCCTCGATCATCTCCACGGTCGGTACGCCGCCTTCGCGCGGTTGTTCGGACAGGTCGGCAACCACCACCTTCGCGCCTTGCGCGACGAAGCCCGCGGCGATCGCGCGGCCATTGCCGCTCGATCCACCGGTCACGATTGCCGTTTTTCCCTCAAGCAGCATGTCTGTTCCCCCTAATTCGCCACGGCCTTCAGCCGCCGTAGCCGCTTCAGTCCGGTATCCGCCAGCCATGCGCGCATCGCGTCCGCGCCGCCTTGGCCAAAAACGCCGACGGCGTCGGACCAGATCGCCCGCCCGCACATGAAACCGGCGTAGTCGCAGCCGGCATCGTTTGCCATGTTCAGCGAGGCCTCGAACCAATCGAAGGGAACGCCGGCGCTCAGGAACACGATCGGCAGGTCGCCAGCGGCTCGCGAAAGGTTGCGGAAGGCGGCGAGCGCCTCGTCGCGGCTTCGTTCCGCTTGGCCGAAGCCGTCGACAAAGGCCAGATCCACCGGAACCTCGACCTTGAGGACTGCCGCATTGAAGCGTGGCTGCGCGAAGGTCGCGACCGCCCGTTCGACAAGCCCGGGCTTGATCGCGGCGAATTCAGCAGTGCCAGGCGCCGCGTTGCGGTCGTAGACCAGTGGCTCGAACAGAAAATCGATACCCGCCTCGCCGCATTCACGCCCGATGCGCTCGATGATCTCGCATTTCTTGTGGTTCAGATCGTCCGGGTCGTTCGGCGCGTAGTACATGAAGAATTTCAACTGGCGTACCCCGAGGCGCGGGTAGTCCGCCACCGCAAGGTTGTCCGGCAGGCGGGTGATCCGGTCTTCGCCGGAGATGTGGTAGACATCCGCCTCGTAGGCGAGCATCGGCGCGCAGCCGTCAGGATACCGGGCAAGCAGCTTCGGCCCGCAGTCGGCATCCAGAAGGACGGTCGTCGCTTCCGGTCCGAGCTCGGTCAGCACGATCTCCTTGAACCGCAGGTGATCGCCGGGGTCGGCCGCCGCGCCACGGGCTTCCGCGATCGCTGCGGCAAGCCCGCTCCCGGCATCGACAGCCACGCCATGCATCCGGCGCGTCATCAGGCCGCCCCCCGGCCGATTACCGGGAAATGCGGGCTCGCCTGCGGCGCGCGCCACAGGCTCAGCATCTCCGCATCGGGCGTCATCAGCGAGATGGAGAAGGCGGCGGTTTCCTGTGTGGTCGAGAAGTTGCCGATCATCGGACTGGTGAGCGGAATGCCCCGGCTCTCCATCTGTCGTGCGAGTTCGCGGTAGACAGTCAGAAGCTCCATCATCGTTGTGCCGCCTGAACCGTTTACGATCGCAATGGTCGGCGTACCGGCCTCAATGGCGCGATCCTCCAACAGCGCATCGACCATGAAGGCGACGAGATCGGACACCGGCTCGACCTTGCGCCGTGCCACGCCGGGTTCGCCATGAACGCCCATGCCGATGAACACCTCGTCCTCGGGAAGGCTGAACATCGCTTTTCCGGTCAGCGGCGAGATGCCAGACGACATCGCAGCGCCGAGCGTCCGCGTTGCGCCGCGTATCGCTTCGCCGAGTGCAACCAGCCGGTCGAGCGGCATGCCTTCTTCGGCTGCGGCGCCGAGGATCTTGTAGATGAACATCGTGCCGGCCGCACCGCGCCGCTCTTCCTCTTCGCCCTTTGGCGCCGACGAAATGTCGTCATACATCCACAGCGGTGCGACGTTCAGCCCCTCTTCAGAAGCCAGCATCGCCGCTTCCATGCCATTGATCACGTCGCCTTCGTGACGGGAGATCAACAGGACGGTGCCGGCCTCGCCGGTAAGGTCGCGCAGTCCTTCCAGGATCAGGTCGGCCGAAGGCGCGGCGAAAACGTCGCCGACCACATTGCCGTCGAGAAGCCCCTTGCCGACGAATCCCATGGCGATCGGTTCATGGCCCGATCCGTTTCCGATCAGGAGCGAGACCTTGCCGGCATTCTTGCGCACGGTGCGGCGCACGATACGCGGATGGGCGCCGCGCGTGACCGTTTCGGGATAGGCGGCCACAAAGCCGTCGATCATGTCGTCGGCCATCGCCTCCTTGCTGTTGAAAAGCTTCTTCATGTCCCCGTCTCCGTTGTGGACTCGACCAGAACGGCCAGGATTTCGGCGACCGAACGCGCACCGGCGTCGACATGGCCCGTGCCGGCGCCTTCGACATACCGCGCCCGGCCACGTTTCGCCGCCATGCCGGCGGTCGCCGCCGCGCCGTCTGCCGCCGCTGTGGCCGCAGACGCCAGGTCCGGGGCTTTCGACGCCGGTATCAGCGCATCCAGCATGGTCCGGTCGCCAGGCTTGGCCTGTCCGAGCACGCCGATCCGCTTGGCTGCCGCGCCGAGCGCGGGGCCTGGCCCTTCGCCGGACGATATCGCCAGTACAGCGCTCAACACCTGGGCGAACAGCGAGCCGGACGCGCCGCCTGCAGCGGTGCGAAACGCGGCGACCGGGTCGGCGTCGGCGTCGGCGGCAGCCGCGGCGCGCAGGCCGCGCAGGATGGTCGCGCCATGATCGCCGTCTCCGGCAGCGGCATCGAGTGCGTTCAACTCGTCTTCCAGTTCCGCGAAGCGCCCGGCCAGCCTGTCGAGGAGCACAGCCATCAGAGCCAGCCTTTCAGGAAGGCAAGCGCCTGGCGCGCGGCTTCCGTCGCATCGGGTTCGATATCGCGCCAGATGTACAAGTCACCGCCGGCGGGCGTGCCGGTCTTTATGAACATCTCGGCAACGATCCAGCTGTCATAGCCGGCATCGCGCAGTCCCTCGCGCGCTTCCGCCCAGGGCACATGGCCGGAACCCGGCACGCCCCGGTCATTGTCGGAGACGTGGAAATGCACGAGCTTGCCGGCGCTGTTTGCAATGGCGCCGCGGATATCCTTTTCCTCCATGTTGAGATGGAAGGTATCGAGCAAAACGCCGATCCGGTCCGAGCCGGTCGCTTCGGCGAGCGCCACGCCCTCGGCGGCCGTGTTCACGAGGTCGGTCTCGAAGCGATTCAACGCCTCGATCCCGAGATCGATGCCGAATTCGTCCAGATCGGGAGCGAGCATGGAAAGCGTGTCGGCCGAACGTTCCGTCCGGCCCTGTTTGTCGGCTATGTCGAAGGCGCCCCAGGGCGCGAAGACAACGCCAGCCAGCCCGCGTGCGCCGATCGCATCGGCAAAGCGGACCGAACGGCGCAAGTGGTCGAGACCGGCCGCGCGTATGTCAGGGTCCGCCGAACTGACATCGGCAGCCATCGGCAGGCCGTCGGAACAGGTGACTTCGAGGCCGCGCGCCTTGACAGCCGCGCCGAGCCCCTTGGCGCGGTCCATATCCATGCCGAGCAGCGACACCTCGACGCCGTCAAAACCGAGATCGGCGACAATATCGAGGATCGGCTCCAGTGGATCGGTCCATTGCTCCATCCAGAGCCCTGCGTGAACGCCGAACTTCATGCCACGTCCTCCAGTACCCAAAGCGCCTGCCGCGGGAGGTGGATATCGATCTCGTCGCCGGGCGCGATCCCCTCGACAGCGTCGGGCGACAGCACAGCATCGAGCGTCGCTTCGTCATGGGTCAACTTCAGCCGCGTCTGGGTACCCAGATAGATGCGTTCGGAAACGCGCACCTTGAGCGTGTTTTCATCTGCCTTCCCGATGCGGATCGCTTCCGGCCGCACTGTCAGCGTGCCACGTCCGGTGCGTGCGCCTTGCGGCAACGCCATCGGGCCCAGCGCGGACTCGAAACGCCCGTCTGCCGACAAGCCGGGCACGAAATTGTGCCCGCCGAAGAAGCGCGCTACCTCCTCGGTGGCCGGGCGGCGGTAAAACGCCTCGGCGACATCGTATTGGCAAAGATTGCCGTGCAGGATCAGCGCCACCTTGTCGGCCAGCACCACCGCTTCTTCCTGGTCATGCGTCACGAAGATGGTGGTGATGCCCATCTCCTGCTGTAGCGAGCGGATCAGGTCGCGCATCTCGAAGCGCAGATGCGCATCGAGGTTCGACAGCGGTTCGTCGAGAAGCAGCACCTTGGGTTGCACGATCAGCGCCCGGGCCAGCGCCACGCGCTGCTGCTGGCCACCGGAAAGCTCCGATGGTTTGCGGTCGCCGAGATCCGGCAGCTTGACCAGCTCCAGCATCTCCTGGACGCGGTGTGCGATCTCCTGCTTCGGGCGCTTGCGCATCCGCAGGCCGAAACCGACATTGTCGGCGACGCTCATATAGGGAAACAACAGGTAGTTCTGGAACACCATGACGACGCCACGGTGTTCCGGCTTGTCGCGCAGGATCGAACGGCCGTCGAAGGCGATCCCGCCGCTGGTCGGCGTCAGCAGCCCGGCGATCATCTTCATCGTCGTCGTCTTGCCGCAGCCCGACGGCCCCAACAACGCCGTCAGTTCGCCCGACGGTATCTCGAGCGACAAGTCATCGAGTGCCGGCTTGTCCGTGCCGGGATAGATCTTGGTCAAGTTATTGATGGTGACATGGGTCATACGCGGCCGAATCCCCCGACGGCGCCGGACTGGCCGGACAGTTGTTTAGCAGTTAGCACCAGGATGACGATTCCCGGCAGGATGTAGATCATCGCGATGGCGCCTGTGATGTCGTTGCGCCCGGATGTTGCAAAGTTGAACAGGAGAAGCGGCAAGGTGACGACCCGGCCGCCTCCGACGATGAGCGTCAGGATGTACTGGCTCCATGAGACGAGGAACGCGAACAGGCCGCCAACGATCACGCCGGGCAGGATCGCCGGCAGCGTGACATACCAGAAGGTCTTGAGCGGCGAAGCGCCGAGGCTGCGCGCCTGTTGCTCGAAGGCCGGATCGTAATTGGCGAAAATCCCCGCCATCACCAGCGTCATGTAGGGAAGCGTCGGGATCAGATGAACCAGGATCACGCCCCAGACCGTGTTGGTCAGCCCGAGCGTGATGAACACCGTGTGGATGCCGAGCACGACGGCGATACCGGGCACGATCACCGGCGCGAGAATGAGCAGTTCAACCAGCTCTTTGCCACGGAACTTGTAGAGACCGAGCGCCCGACCGGCGGGCACGCCGACCAGTATCGACAAGGCTGTAGCGGCAAGCGCGATCCAGATCGTCAGCCAGAGGCTCGGCAGCACGCCGGACACGTCGGAAAAGGTGTACTCCCAAGCCTGTAGCGTCCATTTCTGCGGCAACAGGTCCGGGAAGCGCCAGCCGCGGGCGAACGACCAGATGCCGAGCGGAACGAGCGGGATAACCAGCCAGAAGATCAGAAGCGCGCCGGAGAGAAACCGGATGGAGCGTGTGGCGATGGTGTTTTCCATGGTTTTAGCTCCGGATCCCGCGGCGCGTCAGCCGCGTGTATGCCCAGATCATCACGCCGGCCAGGATCGCGATGACGATGGCCATCGCCATCGCTTCGGGGCGTGCGGCGAGATCGACATCGGTGTATTGGCGGTAGGCCAACACCGGCAGCGCGGCCGGATAGTTCTGGCCGAGAAGCGCGGGTATCTCGTAGGCGCCGAAGGTGAAGGCGAAGACGATCACGCTGGCCGACAGGACGCCCGGAAAGATCAGCGGCAGAAGCACGAAACGGAAGGACTGCCACTTGGAGGCACCAAGGCTTCGCGCCACGCTTTCATAGTCCTGTCCGAGAGCCTGCATCTGGGCGAGCACGATGACGCCGATGAAGGGAATTTCCTTCCAGACATATTGCAGGATGATGCCGATCGCATAGGGATCGAAAACCAATGCCGGAAACTCCGACGGACGACTGATCATCCCGAATTCATGCGCCAGCCGCGCGAAACTGCCCGATTGCGAAAACAGGTACAAAATGCCGACCGCACCAACCAGATGCGGCACAGTCAGGTTGAGCTGGAACAGGAAATTGATCACGCCGCGGCCGAAAAAGGTCCGGCGCAGCAGCAGCGCCGACGCGACCGCGATGACCGCCGAAATCACCGTCGAGGTGAAGGCGATGTGAAACGTCAGCAGAAACGAAAGATAGAATTCGCGGCTCGTAAAAAGCGCGATGTAGGCGTCGAAGTTCGGCTCCGTCAGCCCGATGACCGGCATGTAGTTGAACGACCGCATGAGGCCGATGACGAGGCCGCCAAGAAACAGAACGACGATAACGGTCAGCGCCGGGGCGAGCAGCAGTATGATTTTCATCCGGTCGGACATGCCTGTCGGGTCTCCGGCGATGGACAGAATTGCGGTGGGAACCGGCGGCGGCGGGCGCCACCGGTTTCTGGTCGTCGGCTTCTAGCGGCCGACGTTCTCGATCCAGCCCTTCTCGATGGCCGAGATCCACTGGGACTGCAGCTCCGGCAGGGCCGCTTCGGCGAGTTCGGCTGCCGAGACCACTGACGGATGCCGCTCGATGGAGCCGAAGGCTTCCTGGATATCCGCGGTAGTGCGGTCCATCTCGATTCCGGGCGAAGTGCCCCAGATCGAAGGCAGCGCCTTTTCGAGCTGCGCCTCGCCGGAGAGCAGCACGTTTTGAAGCACCAGCGCGGCCGCCTTGTTGGGCGAGTTGAAGGGTATCAGCGTGTAGTTGGTGTTACCGATCGTCCCATCGGTCAGTCCGTAAGAGCTTACGGTTTCCGGATATTGACCGGACTCCACGGCCAGGCCGAACTGCGACGGCTCGTAGTTGAAGGTCAGATCGACCTCGGAGTTCGCAAACAGTTCGTTGAGCTGCGCAATCCCGCTTGGATAGGTCTGCCCCGAACGCCACAAATTGGGCTCCATGTCGTTGAGGATCTTCCAGGCCTTCGGCGCGACCTCGTCGAACTTCGCCTGGTCGAAGGGGCCGAGCAGGTTCTCGACGCCGCCGGCGGCGTGATAGAAGACGTGGCGGACAAACACCGAGCCATTGAAATCCGGCGGCGCCGGATAGGTGAACAGGCCGGGATTGGCCTCGACCCACTCGATCAGCTCGGGAATGGATTTCGGCGGGTTTTCGGTGCGCGCGGTGTCATAGGCGAAGGCAAACTGCGCCCGGCTCCACGGCACTTCGCAGCCGTCGACCGGAACGCCGAAATCGTTGGCGATCGCTGGGTTGTCCCAGTTGACCAGGGAATTGTTGGGCAACGTGTCGAGATAGCCGCACCAGGCAAGGCCACCCTGCACCATGGTGCGGAAGTTCTCGCCGTTAATCCAGATCATATCGACGGAGCCCGCGTCATTGACGCCGGCTTCCTTCTCGCCGAGCACGATATTCACCGCTTCGACCGTGTCCGACAAGCCGACCCGGTTCAGCTTGATGTCGTACTCGTCCTTCAGGATGCCGCCGATATATTCGGAGACATAGCGGTTGATGTTGTCGGCGCCGCCCCACAAGAACCAGTTGACCTCGCCGCCGCGGGCCATTTCGACGACCGCGTCCCAATCCTTGCCGATCACCATGTCGCCGTCGGATTCGGCGAGTGCCGTCCCGGCGGTCAGCACCGCGGTCATTGCCGCGAGAGCCGTCATTCGAATGTGCTTCATTTCTACCTCCCTGTTATCCGCCCGCCTATCGGGCAAATTCGCTCCGTGCGTTCACGTTACACGCCCGGATACCTCCTTGGCCAACTGCAGCGCCACCTCGAATGTCGCCTTGTCGGCGCGGCGCAGTGCTTCCTGATGTTTGGCCGGCAACGGATCGAGGAATGTCTGTCCCTCCGACAGCGCATCCCAGGCTGACAGCAGCGCGATACAGGACTGGCCGAAGCGGCTCGCCACCGCGGCGACCGCCGATGCCTCCATATCGACCGTCTGGAGCCCCTCGACCGCCCAACCCGCGCACATCGCGTCGCTTTGGGCAAACAGGCTTGGCCAAGTCAAATGGTTAGTGTTCTCTGACTTTATGCCGAGACCCTGCAAGACCTTCTCCGCCCGATCGGCCCATTGCGCGCTGAAAGCGACGGATGATCCTGCTCCATAGTGCCGGGAGATGCCGTCCCGCGCCACCGCCTTGCGGGGTACCGCAATGGTGCCCGCCCCGATTTTCCGGTCCATCACACCGCAGGTGCCGATTTGGATGAGAAGCGGCGTGCCGAGCTGGGTGAAGACATGCGCAGGTTCGACCGCGCGCGGTGCGCCGTAGGCACAGCAATAAGCAATGCGGGCGCCATCGAAATCGCCGACGAACATGTCGGGGAATGGCAGTTCGCGGACTGATGTCAGGTATCCCAGGCGCGCTTTCGACGCGCGTTCGCGCCACCAGGTGCCTTCGAGAATGAGCGCGTCGGGGGTGCCGCCGAGCGTTTCGCCCAACGTCTTGTCCCAGACCGTCCTCTCGAAATCCAGTACCGCCACGCAGCCGCACCCATAATTTGTTCTTACAAATTGTTTAGTACCAATTTTCGCTGAGCACAAGTCGCGATTGGGTTGTGGCGGGCGCATGAACGAGTGCGGTAGGATCGTCGCCGCCGACATGGGCCAATGCCGCGTTGCGGTTCTGCCGGGCGGACACGCGTCGCCCGGCGCAATGGCTGCGTGCGATTTCACTTTTGCAGATGATTGCCGGTGGCACACGGGCCGGCGAGATGCTGGCGCCCTGACCCACCCTAGTTTCGGAAGTTGAACACCCAGCGCGAAATGTCATCGCGGAACTTATTCAGTTCACGCCGGACCTTCATCCAACCGCGGCGCTTCGTCCAGCGGTTCCCAATAGTGGACGTCCGTTCCGCGTCCTTTGTATGGATGATTTCGAACGGTAGGACGGCATAGGGCAGGACGCGGTGAACCCAGAACCGGTCCAGGAAGTGATCGACCGGCCGTATCCATCTTGTTGCCGCCCGCAAAAGCGCTTCGGCGCCTTCCGGCGCGAGCATGTAGGCCTGGGTTCCTTCCGGGCCCCTGAGAAACCGCACGAGGTTGCGTCCACCCAAGCCTTTCACCTGTCGAAACGGTCGGCGGGTCAGTCCGGCCAAGCGGATCAACTGGCGGTCTTCCAGGTGCGCTTGTGCGATTTCCAGCGCGTCAGGAAATCCGTCCAGAATCGTGACATCGTCCTCGAGCACGAGTATGGGAACGCCTTCGTTCGCGCATTGCTGCCAGATCGAGTAATGGCTGGCGAAACAGCCAATTTCCGCGGGCAGAAGCCCTTTGCCGAATTCGCGAAGACAGGCCGCCTCATCATATTGCTGCCAGGCTTCATGCTCTCCGCGCGTGCCGTCCACGGCCGAAAACACGTCGTGCGGCACTCCAAGGGCATCAAGGCGCGCGGTCACCCGGGCGGCGCGCTCCGGCTTGCTTTGAAGGCTGATGACCAGAACTTTCATGCTTGCCGTGGCAGCCTGAACCGTAGTGAAGCGAGTGCGTGGCAGGCAATCCCCCTCGATCTTGGCAGTTTCACCAATTCCTCCAAGCCGGCTTCTTCAGTTGTCCTGCAAGGGATATTCGTAAGTTTTTCGCAACGGTCAGCCTCTTGGACCGACCGCCGGGCGACCTTGGTGCAAAGGCGCCTTCTGGTCAAATCGGCATCGGGTATTGGGCGGTCAAGCGCAAAGCGAGGCGCACCGGAAAGGCGTAAATCTGGAGCCGGATTGGTGGGTCGCTGCGCAGGCGGAGCCGGCGGCAAAGCTTGACGCAGAGGCACTAAAACTGAAGACTTTGCCGTCACGACCCTTTATGCAGGATCGACGGGGTCGGCAGTTCACAGCCAGTGGTGGGGGATTACGCGGATGTCGCTTAAACGCGGCCTGAGGGCTGTCAGGATGAATTTGCTGGCGCTGCGTGCGAAGCAGAAAGCCGCATCCCTCGGCGCGCGCCTCGCTCCCGGCAAGCTTCGGGTTCCCGAGGACGGGCGTGTCCGCGACCAACAATTTCTGCTGAAACAGGCCCGAGAACTGGGGCCGGTTTTCAAGGTATGGCTGCCACACAAATACACGACCTGCATCGTTGGACACGATCTCGCACGGCGGTTTCTTTCGGAAAACGAAAGCAAGATACGCTCAGGCACGACGGATTTGTCGCCGCTCTTTCCGCACGGATTTCTGCGCGGGCTGGAGGGGGATGTACACCGGAAATACCGCCGGCAAGTCCTCGATGCCTTCAACGAGACGCCAATCGAGGAACACGAAGACGCGATCCGCGCGATCATGCGCGATGGACTTGCCGACCTGGCGGTGGCTCGGCAACCGGTTTCGAATGCGGACATCCGCAAAACGCTGAAGTCCATATCCACGGCGGTCTTCATGCGCCTGATCCTCGGCGCCGATCGGAAGACGGAACGGTTCGACGAACTTGTTGCGGCCTATGACGCCTATGCACCGAACGGCTCGTTTATCGTGGCCCGTAAACACCATAAGCCCGCCTTCGACGCAATTAGGGAGTTGGTCGACAAGACAATCGAGGACATCACCGAAGATCCGGATGCCCCCTCAAACCTGCTGCGGCACCTGATCCGCTCCGATACCGTGGATGACACGACGCTGGGAAACCTCATCCACATGCTCGAGGTGGCCCGTTTCGACGTCCTCGGCTTGTGGACCTGGATATTCAAGCACCTTGGTGACTATCCGCAGGCAGTCGAGTTCGCACGCAGTGGACAGATGGGCGAAAACGGCGGCTACTCGGCGCTCCAGGCGATCCCGAGAGAATCCTTGCGCCTCGAGCAAAGCGAGCTGGTCCTCCGCGTCGCGACCGAAGATATCGTTTTCGACGGCTATTTCATCCCGAAGCGCAGCCATATCCGGATTTGCGTCTGGGAGGCGCATCACGATCCGATGAAGTTCCCGGATCCGTTTGAACACAAATGTCAGAGGTTCATGACCTCCAAAGTGCCGGCGAACCTCTATTCGCCCTTCGGCCTCGACAAGCATCGTTGCCTGGGTGCCGACTGGAGCTATCGTCTGAGCGAACTGCTCGTCGAAGAACTGACCTCGCAATACGATTGCTCCGTTTCCGATGACGGCACGCCGACGATGGGAAGGTTTCATTTCGAGCCAAGCAGGGATGTTTCGATGGAGATCCGGGCACGAGCATTCGACTCGGACGCCGGGCTCTGAAAAAAGTCAGCCTTGGCTTGGAGCGGGCGCCTTCCTCCGACTGAGCGCGACCGGTTTTCCGCGTCGGTTGGTCCGCGCGAACGAAACATAGATTGTCACACAATTCATCGGCCTGCAGGAAACAAACAGGTTGTTCAGACCTGCCCAGCTATCGAAGTGTATTCGGTAGCGAATGAAAAGCGGAGCGGGCGACCGGTTTCCAGCTCGCGACCCAATTTCGGCTCGATTCCCGGGAGAAATCTACCTTTGTTGTCTTAGGTAAGGTTTTTATAGCCAAATCAGTTTTTCGCTCATCATTAGGCGTTGCACATTCTACCGTCATCAAGTTTATGTCTCTCTGGGGTAACCGCTTATCGCGATGAAAAACGGGGGAATTTTAATGTTCAGATTGCCAACCAAACTGTCGGCGGCCGCACTTCTGGGTGCGAGCAGCGTGTTGATCACGCCTGTCAGCTCAATGGCCGCCGCGAGCGATATTCTGTTCGTACTGGATGGTTCGGGCTCCATGTGGGGCCAGATCGATGGCGTCGCCAAAATCACGACCGCCAAAGACACAATGACCGAATTGCTCGACAGCGTGGCGCCCGACGCACGCATCGGCTTGATGACCTATGGCACGACATCCAAGGATAGTTGCGGCGATGTCTCACTGTTGAATGCGATTGGCTCGGACCGTAACGCCATCAAGGAAAGCATCGCCGGAATCAAACCGCTCGGCAAAACGCCGATCTCCACCTCGCTGACCGTCGGTATTTCGCAGTTGAAGGCGAGTCAGCCCGCCGATACGCACAAGGCGTTGGTCCTCGTTTCCGACGGCATTCAAACCTGCGAAGGCGACCCTTGCGTCGCGGCCGGCATGGGCGAACTGTTCGGTGTCGACATGCGGGTGCATGTGGTCGGGTTCGATGTCGACGCCGATGCGCGCGCACAACTGGAGTGCATAGCCAAGGCAGGTAAAGGCCAGTATTTCAACGCTTCGGATACAAATGGCTTTGTCGAGGCGATGAATGCTGTGGTTGAAGTTGCTCAAGCGGTCGAACCCGCGCCTGAGCCAGAGCCCGAACCGGTTGTTGAAGAAGAGCCGGCGGGTCCGACCATCACGGAGTTCTTTCGCGAAGACTTCGATGGTGGCGAATTGGCCGAGCACTGGGCGCTGGAAAACGCCAATCCGGACAATTTCATCGTTGAAGGCGGCGTGTTGACCTTGCTCAGCTTGAGTATGGGCGGTTTTGAGGCGCAGGAACCTGAAAACCTGTTCGTCTATACAGGCGAAATGCCGAAAGGCGATTGGGATGTGGAGGTCACCTATACAGGCGAGTACAACACCCATAACGATCGCCTGACCATCGGCCTGCGCAAGGACGAAAAGAACTATCTGGCCACGCAGTATCGCGCGATCTGGACGGGCGGCGGTTGCCAGAAAACCATGATGAACCTGACCAAGGTGACCACCGGCAAAGCAGACAGCCAGGAACGCCCGTTCCGCAGTTCGTTGAAGGGGCAATGCTATCATGCGCGCCCGCTTGGTGGCGAGGCCGACTGGGATGCCCTGCTTGCCGACCACATGGACATGCCGATCAAGCTCACGCTCTCAAAACGCGGTCGTGGCTACACGTCGAAGGTCGAGATGATCGGTTTCACCGATCCCGACGGCAACCCCTATGTGCTTGAGACCGATCAATACACGTCCCTTCGGTCGCCGGGCACGCTGAGCTTCCAGGCGGACCGCGCCAAAAAGGACTACGCCTCAGGAGAAGTTTTGATGATGATCGACTCGATCGTCATCAACAAGGTCGAGCAGTGATGTCCATCGCGCGCTTGACCATGGTTAAGGCCATGGCGAACGCGTCCCTGTCCGGGCTGCCTGCGGCCCGGACATTGAATGTACCGTTCATTCGACATGGAGACGGTTCTGTGGACGCCACAGCGCCCGGTCACACCCATGACGCCGACGGTTTATCCCAAAACCCAGTTTGCCAGGACCGCGAAGTCCCCTGAAACGACAGAAGGGGTGGGTTCATGATGTCTTTTTTCAATGCATTGCTGGGTCGGCCAAGCATCGGTGGGGTGTATATGTCTGACATTTCCAAGAGAGTTCGCAACATCGGCCTCGCGCTTTCGTGCATGACCATGCTGCCGCTCTGTGCGATGGCGCAGGACGCTTCAGGACCGCGCATCGATCCAAAGCAGATCGCGGACATTTTGCTTGAAGACGAAATTTGGCAAAGCGCCGAACACGGCGAAGCCGAACTCGACATAATCGAGCGGATGCAGGACATCGCGCGCGGTGTGGCGGAGCGCCAGGAGGCGGACATCGTTCTGGATGTCGAGGAGCACGGCGCCAAAAAACTTTATGAATATGTCCTAGATGGCGGAACCCAGGGTCTGACCATCATCACGGAGCCGGATGGGTCCGATGCGGTCATCAATGTCTTCGACAAAGGCGGCATGAACCAGCCGAGTTTTGAAGTCGCCGTTCCGGTGCATGTGCCGCCGGAGCCCCCTGAAGTCCCCGCTTTTAACGACGAAGATGATCTCTTCCTCCCGCCGGAATCCGCGGACGAGGGCAAGGGTGACACCGCAGGCGGCGAACAAGCGTTTGACGATGAGGATGACCTCTTTGCGCCCCAGGACACGCCGCAAACGGCCGGGAAGAAGCAGGATGACGCGCTTGCGTTCGAGCGGGACACCGATACGGACATTTCCATTCTCGACGAAGACGATCTGACCAAGAACCTCGGTCAGCTTGAAGGTTTCTGGAAGGTCAGCAATGGCGAAGTCTGGCACATCACGGTCAGCGACGATAAGGCCGGGCAAGTGCTTCGCGCCAGAGGTGACGTCCATGATCGCATGGACGAGCTGCGCGATTTGAAGACCAGGCTCACGCGCTCAAGCCGGGTCTATGTCTGGCAAAAGATCGACAATCCGGAGGAGAAAACGCGCCATGGGCGCATCAAAGGCCTCGATCCGGAGGTCTGGGAATATGTCGGCGAGGAGATGGATGTCGCTGCGCAGGAATCCATCAAGCGCATCGATGAGGAGCTGGATACGCTTGAAACCCTGCTGACGAAACAGCCGGAAATGCGCGCCCTGACACCCGGTGGCTATCAACTCCTGCGCGCGGAGGGTGCGAACAAGGTCAATATCTGGGTCGCGGACAGCGGCTGCGACTATGAGATCAACGACGCCTTTTTCGATGGTCATACGTTGGGTGCCAAAACCGATCTGCACCAACGTTGCATGTTCAACGACGCCCTGCCCGACACGATCAAGGGGCAGCTGCAGTCCGGGGGCTATCCGACCGATGTGCTGGCCATGATGACGGCCAGTTTGGATCCGCGCACCGAGCTGCTGCGCCTGTCAGGCAGGGACTGGACCCGTTATGTCCATCACGACATGGCCGGGACGAAAATCAACCGGGTCACGGGCCTCACCGAGAAGGGCGGTATCAGCGCCTTTCGGATGACGCCGATCCCCCCGACGGACGAAGAACTGTGTGAAGAGGGCTACTGCGAAGGCAACAGCTGCGCGTACAACACCGAGCTTTTGAGCAGCCTCTACACCAAAGAGCGCATCTACGAGCAATATCTGGAGGCACTTCACGCCGAAGAGAAAGCAGTGAGCCAGCAGGCCCAGACCTATCTCGGCAATTCCAAGGTGTCGGCGGCGAGATTGGAATCGGCGCGCATCGCCGCGCGGATCACCCACACGCTGGACGAGGTCAATGGCGCGCTGGTCGAACTGTTTGGGCTCGGTTCACTCGTCCTGGATCCGTCGGGCCTGCGCGACCCATTGACCGCCTGGGAGGCACTCAAGGACGTCAACAGTCTGGTGAACCGGCTTGAGAATGCATGGACCGACCTGGACAAGCAGGTGGAAGCGCTGCGCTATGTGCATCCGGGCGAAGGCACCACGGACCAAGACAAGATCTTCAACCAGAAGGACGAGGATAATATTCTTGGTGCTTTCGAGCTCAAGGGCATCGAGGACAAGATCATCGAGCTCCAGAACAGTCCGATCAAGGCCCTGCCGGAAGCCTTCCGGAAAACGAAAGTGAAAGTTCCGGGCACAGACAGCCAGGTCAGTCTGCAGGACGCCATCGATCTCTATGAGACCGAATGGAAAAACAATACGAGCAACATCGCCGATTTACGCAGTCTTCACGATCTCGCCAAGTCGACCTCAGATGTCCGCAAGCTCAACCAGTTGCGCCAGCTCTATGCAACCTGGGCCCGAAAGGCACTGCAAGAGGGCAATCGCGAAGCAGCACGGAAGCTTATCGAAGCTTCCAGGGAAGCCAGCAAGAAGGTCAAGGAGATCGATCTCAAAGGCCAGCAGTCCGGGACTGCGTTGGCCGTCGCTCAAATCGGCATGCGGCTCGCCTCCACCTATGTCACGCAGCCGGCACTGGAAAAAATGCGCAAACGCGTCCTGCAGCTCCGCAGGGAGCTGAGCCCGGCCGTCGATACGGCGCTGGACTATCTTGAGAATGTCCGCGTCATTCGCATCGAGATAAAGGAATACGAAGAGAAACTGGCCCAGACGCGCCAGTCTATCGATGCGCTGTCCATCTGCATGTCGAAGAATTGCGCCGGCCATCTGACGGCTGTGCAGGCAGATCCGGTTGCGAAGGTGGAGAAGCGGCCCGACGGCGCACTCTCCTATAACCGGATAAAGACCCGCCTTGCAGCGCAACTGCAGGCGCTGGAAGAAGCCGATCAGCGTGCCGCCGCGCTTGAAGAAACCCGCGAGAAAATTTGCCCGGTCGACAAGGAGCTTTTGGCCGACAAACTGAAAAAGCAGCGGCAAGTCGACGGACCCAACGAAGCGGAATGCGATGTTTGCAATGACTACGCCTGGCACGCGAACCGCCTGGAAAACCAGATCGAGCACTTGTTCCACCAGATTGCGCGCAACAGCCGTGGTCTGGATCGCATTGAAACGCTTGAGGCTGAGATCAAGCAGAATGGTGCCAAGATGCAGGCATTGAACGACCGTCATCAAGCGACGGTCGACAAGTACAAACCCTTGTTCGACGCGCTTGGCTATGACCTGAAAAAACAGGTGCAGGACGCTCTCAAGCGAAACCACGTCATGTCGGAGCAGTTATCGGAGCTGTTGCTGAGCCCGCTCAACTACATACCCGGTTCGCAATTGTTGAGTAGCCCCCTGAGCCCGGTGAAGGACGAACTCAATCAATTCGAGAAAACGAGAGATGCCCGACAGGTCGAATTGACCCAGATCCACAACGAGATCCTGAAAACCAAGGCTTTGAACCAGTCGTTGCGTGACGAACTGAAGCTTCTCAAGGCGCGCCAGCGCCGCGTCGACACCGCACGGACCGAAATGACTTCGTTAGAGAAGATCCTGGCAGATGTCCTGGCCGGCAAAGAGGATTGCGAAAAACAACTTTGCAAGGCGAGCTGAAGATCGGCCCACCCAGCCCTTCGGATCCACACAAATGCAAAAGCCCCGGAAACCGGGGCCTTGGGGTATCTGGAAAGAATGCCTGGAGAACTGGAGCAGGCGATGGGATTCGAACCCACGACCCCAACCTTGGCAAGTTCACTGTCGCCCAGAAACAAAAATGATATCAATAATTTAAACTTGTTGGCGGCACTCCGAACACGGCTCGAACGTGAACTTAACGCTCACTCGCGGACGACGTAGACCGAGCACTTGGCGTGACGCACGACGCGAGCGGCGTTCGGGCCGAGGAGGTAATCCTTGAAGTCCGGCTTGTGCGCGCCGATGATGATCAGATCGACACCGGCTGCCTTGGCGACTTCGAGGATCTTCTCATAGGCGTTTCCGGTTGCCACCAGATGACCGGCGTCCTTGTCGATATCGTCACCGAGCACCGCCGAGATCGTTTCGCGCAGCAATTGTTGGGCATGTTCGACAGCCTTGTCGTGATGGTCGGGTTGGAAGAACTGGCCAACGATGCTCATGCCGTAATCGGGGATGACTGTCATCACCTGCAGTTTGGCACCATGCAGTCTTGCAAGCTGCCCGGCCGTCCTGAGAAGCGGCCGGTTTTCCTGCGGTTCGCTGATGTCGATGGGACACAGAATGGATTTGATCATGCCAAGGCCTCCTTATCCTTTTGCCGGGCGGCTCGACCGCGCTGCAGGAAGCCGACAATACCGAGCAGCAGAAGCGCCGGCAGGAAGATCAACTCCTTGGGCAACCGGTCGGCATCCGCCTTCACATTGGTGATCTGGACAGGGGCGTCGCCATAGAAATCGAAGCTGCTCATGGTTTCAAAGAACGGTGTGCCGGGGAACGGCTCATCCAGCTTGGTGGCCCCGTCCTCTTCGATTACCGTCAGGCCGAGCGCCTGCAGGCGCGCATCGCCACCCTCTTCGTCACCAACAGGAAGCACAAGCGTTGTCTCCTTGATCTCCCCGGTGTCGAAATCCGGTCCCGAGACAACCATGCGCAGCTCGGAGCCGGCTTCTGCCTCGCCGAGCGCCTGCGAAAGCGCCGCCGGCTCAATGAAGGTGAACGGCGGTTGGATGCGGTCCATGAAGAATCCGGGGCGGAATAGCGCGAACGCGATGAGAACCAGCGCGACGCTCTCCCAGATCCGGCTTCTCGTGATGAACCAGCCCATTGTACCTGCGGTGAAGATCAAGATCGCAATCGTCGCGATGATGGCCACCGTTATGCCCTCGAACCACGTTACGTCGATCAACAGCAGATCCGTGTTGAAAATAAAGAAGAATGGCAAAGCAATGGTGCGCAGCGAATAGAAGAACGCAACAAAACCGGTGCGGATCGCATCGCCGCCTGACACTGCCGCCGCCGCGAAACTTGCCAATCCGACCGGTGGCGTCACGTCGGCCATGATGCCGAAATAGAACACGAAGAGGTGGACCGCGATCAGCGGGACAATAAGGCCCGACTGCGCGCCAAGTTCAACAACGACGCCGGCCATCAGCGACGACACGACGATGTAGTTGGCGGTGGTTGGCAAGCCCATGCCCAACACAAGCGACAGCAGTCCGACCATCACGAGCATCATGATCAAGTTGCCACCTGAAAGGAATTCGACCAGATCGGCCATGACCTGTCCAACCCCTGTCAACGTGACAGTCCCGACGATCACACCGGCGGTAGCGGTTGCCAAGCCGATGCCGATCATGTTGCGCGCACCGGCAATCAGGCCGTCGCCAAGGTCATAGACGCCCGCCTTGAACGCATTGACGGTCTCGTTTTCGCCACGGAAGATGGACTTGAGTGGGCGCTGGGTCAGCAGAATGACGAACATCAAGGCCGTCGCCCAGAAGGCGGAAAGCCCCGGCGACTTCTGTTCGATCATCAGGAAGTACACCAGCACGATGATCGGCAAGAGGTAGTACAGGCCCGTCTTGTAGATCTCCGAAACCTCAGGAAGTTCGACAACTTCGGCATTGGGGTCATCGGGGTGCAGGTCGTCGGCCTGTGCGGCAAGCCACAGCAACCCGGCATAGGCGAGAAACACCGCAACCGCGAGAATCCAGCCGGCGCCCTCCGGCACAAGGGCTGTCACCCAGCCGATCGGATATTGGATGCCGTAGCAAAGCGCTGCAAAGCCGACAAAGAACCCGGCCATCCCGCCCACCGTCTTGCCGACTGAGGTGACCTTGTTGCCGAGCG
The DNA here is from genome assembly GCF_965230365.1 of Oricola sp. Classification (GTDB taxonomy): domain Bacteria; phylum Pseudomonadota; class Alphaproteobacteria; order Rhizobiales; family Rhizobiaceae; genus Oricola. The sequence goes on from NZ_OZ246003.1 coordinate 679,715, forward strand.
TCGGCATGTTCTGTTTCACTGCTTCAAGGTGCACGATATAGACCAGCGCGATGTAGGAAATCGCAGCCGGCAGAAATGCGTGTGTGATCACCTCGACATAGGAAATGCCGACATACTCGACCATCAAGAACGCAGCGGCCCCCATCACAGGCGGCATGATCTGGCCGTTGACCGACGAGGCGACCTCGACGGAACCAGCCTTTTCGGAACTGAAACCGACCCGCTTCATGAGCGGGATCGTGAAGGTGCCTGTTGTAACGACATTGGCGATCGAGGAACCGGAGATCAGGCCGGTGGCCGCGGAGCCTACGACGGCCGCCTTGGCCGGCCCGCCCTTGAGGTGGCCCAATGCGCCGAACGCCATCTTGATGAAGTAATTGCCCGCCCCGGCCTTGTCGAGCAGCGCGCCGAACAGCACGAACAGGAAGACAAACTTCGTCGAGACACCAAGCGCGATACCGAACACCCCCTCCGATGTGATCCACATGTGGCTCATCGCCTTGACGAGCGATGCGCCTTTCCAGCGGATGACTTCCGGCACCCACGGTGAGGAACCGAAGAAGACATAAGCGAGAAAGATCGTCGCGATGATCGCCATCGCCGGCCCGAGGGCACGGCGCGCGGCTTCGAACAGCAAGATGAGACCGGCCAGTGCGAACCACTTGTCGGTGTCATCGGCAAGCCCACCGGACGCGACGATCTTGTCGTAGAAGAAAAACCCGTACAGCGCGATGAATGCCGCAACGAAGCCAAGGATCCAGTCCTGTATCGGAATGTAGGAGCGCGGGCTGGATTTCAGCGCGGGATAAGCCATGAAGGCCAGAAAAATCGCGAACGCCAGGTGAATCTGTCGCGAGTTGTTGATGATGTCCCCAGGCAGTACGAGGTTTGCGACAGGCGATGCGAGTAGAACCTGAAACAATGACCAGACCAACGCGGTCACCGCCAGCAACGTTCCCACCGCACCGGCGGGATTGCGCGCACCCGCATCGGTCGAGGCGACCAGTTCCTGGAGTTCTTCTTCGCTGAGTGCGCGACCGTTGTCTGACATCATCCCTCTCCCGATCATTCAACGCGCAGGCACAGTGCCCGGCAAAGGAAATCGGGCGGCGCGAGAAGCCGCACCGCCCGACATTTTCAGGGGGACTTACATCCAGCCCTTTTCCTTGTAGTAGCGCTCGGCACCGGGGTGCAGCGGCGCCGAGAGGCCGTCGGCAATCATCTCTTCAGGCTTCAGGTTGGCAAATGCCGGATGTAGTTTCTTGAAGTCTTCGAAATTCTCGAAGACCGAAGACACAACCGCGTAGACGGCGTCATCGGAAACAGCCGTAGACGTTACAAATGTTGCGCCGACGCCGAAGGTCATGGTGTCATTGTCCGAGCCGCGATACATGCCGCCCGGGATGGTCGCCGTGCGGTAGAACGAGTTGTCGGCAACGAGCTTGTCAACGGCTTCGCCGTCAACCGTCACGAGCACCGAGTCACAAGCTGTGGTGGCTTCCTGGATCGAACCGGACGGGTGGCCGACGGTGTAGACCATCGCGTCGATCTGGTTGTCGCACAGTGCCGCTGACTGCTCGGCGGCCTTCAACTCGGTCGCCAGCGCGAAGTCGTCCGCCGACTTGCCCTTGGCTTCCAGAAGGACTTCCATGGTGCCGCGCTGACCGGAGCCGGGGTTGCCGATGTTGACGCGCTTGCCCATCAGATCATCGAAGCTGCTGATGCCGGCATCGGCACGTGCGACTACGGTGAACGGCTCGGGATGGACAGAGAACACGGCGCGCAGTTCTTCAAAGGCACCAGCTTCTTCGAAGCGCGAACTGCCGTTGTAGGCGTGGTACTGCCAGTCCGATTGCGCGACGCCGAACTCCAGTTCACCGGCGCGGATCGTGTTGATGTTGTAAACCGAACCGCCAGTCGATTCGACCGAGCAACGGATGCCATGATCCTTGCGTCCCTTGTTGACGAGACGGCAGATGGCGCCGCCGGTCGGATAGTAGACGCCGGTCACGCCGCCGGTGCCGATGGTGATAAACTCCTCGGCAATCGCGGTGCTGGCCGTCATTGCTGCAACCGCCGCACAGGCTAGCGTCAGGTTGAACTTCTTGTACATGCATCACTCCCATTGTCAGTTATCCGGGCCAAGAATTGCGTGCCCGGAGAGCGACCAACCGTGTCGCGACGGCCCCCATGAGACCGCATTTGCATGCGATCTTCGTAGAAACATGACGGTAAAGCGACCTCGCCGCAACCGTGAATCATTGTTTGATTTCAATTTCAAAGTATTGCGATGTGTGATTTACACAGCGTCCGGAAATCGGAACTGCGTTGGGATCGATGAGGTTACTTAGCGTAAGGTTTATTGTCTTTGTCGGGCTGCAGGAGACTTGAAAAGTGCCCATGAGTCATGTCTTTCCACGCCATACGAAAGCAGCGCTGCCGACCGTCTCGGGCGGTACAGGCGTTTATCTGTATGATACTGATGGCAAAGAGTATTTCGATGGTTCAGGCGGCGCAGCGGTGTCTTGTCTCGGCCACGGAGATCCGGACATCACCGCGGCCATAACGCGCCAGATAGAAAGTGCCGCCTATGCACACACAAGCTTCCTGACGTCGCAACCGGCGGAGATGCTTGCCGAGAAATTGGCAGCGCACGCGCCGGGAAAAATCGATCGCGTCTACTTCGTCTCTGGCGGCTCGGAGGCCGTCGAAGCGGCCTTGAAGCTTGCGCGGCAATACTACTGGGAGAAGGGCGAAACAGGTCGGAAGCAATTCATCGCCCGCCGTCAGAGTTATCATGGCAACACGCTCGCCGCGCTGGCGACCGGCGGCAATGAATGGCGGCGTGCGCCGTTTGCGCCGCTGATGATCGAGACCAGTCACATCGCGCCGTGCTATGAGTATCGTGGCCGCAGAGACGATGAGAGCGCGATAGAATACGGGCTGCGGGTCGCCAATGAGCTTGAAGCCGAGATTCTGCGTCTTGGGCCCGAAAACGTTATCGGATTCGTTGCCGAACCTGTCGTAGGGGCCACAGCGGGTGCGGTTCCACCCGTCGAAGGATACTTCAAACGGGTGCGTCAGATATGCGACCAATACGGAATTCTGCTGATTCTTGATGAGGTGATGTGCGGCATGGGCCGGACCGGCACCCTGTTCGCCTGTGAGCAGGAGGGGATAGAACCAGACATCATCACGATCGCCAAAGGTCTGGGCGCCGGGTACCAGCCGATTGGCGCCATGCTGTGTTCCGCTGAGATCTATGACACGATCGCCGGCGGGTCGGGCTTCTTTCAACACGGCCATACCTATATCGGCCACCCGACTGCATGCGCGGCCGGATTGGCGGTCGTCGAAAAGCTCACCGGATCCGGCCTGGTCGCCCGCAGCGCACGGATGGGCGAACGCTTGCAGGATGCACTTGCAGATGCGTTCGGCCAGCATCCGCATGTTGGTGACATCCGTGGGCGCGGTCTGTTTCGAGCTCTGGAAATCGTTGAAGACCGCGAGACCAAAGCGCCGTTCGATCCGAAGCGTGCCATTCACAGCCGGATCAAGAAGGCGGCGGTGGAAGCGGGGCTTTTCTGCTACCCCATGGGGGGAACCATCGATGGCGTCAACGGCGATCATGTGCTTCTCGCACCACCCTTCATAATCGAAGACGCGCATATCGATGAAATCACGTCGAAGCTGAAGACGGCGTTGGACCGGGCGCTCTAGTGGCAATCCTTCAGCCGCTGCCGACGATCATGGTCGCGCCGAACGGCGCGCGCCTGACCAAGGCCGACCATCCCGCCCTGCCAATAACCATTGCAGAGATTGTTGCGACCGCCCGTCGGTGTCATGCCGCAGGAGCCGACGGTCTGCATGCCCATGTGCGCGACATTGACGGAAAGCATGTGCTCGACGCGGGCCTTTACCGCGAACTTGGCGGCGAGATGCGTCGCGCGGTGCCGGAGATGGCCGTGCAGATCACGACCGAAGCCGTTGGCCTTTATTCCCCCGGCGAGCAGATGGCTGTGGTGCGCGCTGTCCAGCCAAACATGGTTTCGATCGCGGTGCGCGAGATCGCCGTTTGCGACGCCGCAGCATTGGGTGCGTTCTTTGCGGAACTGGAAGAGCGCGGCACAGCGGTCCAGCACATCATCTACACACCGGATGACATCGCACTGTTGCGTGCCATGCTGCCGGGTGTGACGACACCGCAGTTGCTGTTTGTGCTGGGGCGCTACACAGAAGGCCAGGTTTCACAGCCAGACGATCTCGATCCATTTCTTGCCGCACTTGCTGCCACCGGATGGCAAGCGGATTGGGCGGTCTGTGCATTCGGCAGGCGCGAAACCGAGTGTCTTGCCCACGGGTCGAAGCATGGTGGCAAAGTGCGCGTCGGATTCGAAAACAACTGTCAGAACGCCGACGGATCGACTGCCGCTGACAACGCTGAACGGGTTCGCGAAATCGCGCAACTGTTGCGTTGAGGCTCGCCGCTGGTGTGGCATGCTGCCGGCCCGCTCTCATTTTGTCAGGCGGCGTTTCCACCTTTTACACCTCACCGCTCTTCGCGGAACTCGGCGGGGTGTTCGGCGAAAAAGGAAGGGGTCTTTAAAACTCCTGCGCGCGACCCGCTGCGACCGTCAGCAATACTCCGGACTGCGATTCCGACCCTGTTGGGACCGTGATTTCACGCCGCGCCGAATTCGCAAACTCATAATCCGCGCGTAACCGCGACCCTTTAAGTCGCTTCCGCGCGTTTCGATTTCACCATGCTTGGAAAAGCAAAAGCCCCGGAAACCGGGGCCTTGAATGCCTGGAAAACTGGAGCGGGCGATGGGATTCGAACCCACGACCCCAACCTTGGCAAGGTTGTGCTCTACCCCTGAGCTACACCCGCTCACATGCCTGAAAATCGGCTGCCGCTCTATGCCGCAAGCGCAATACGAATGCAACAGCAAAATTCGCGGCCCCGATTCCCTTTCTCAGTGGCCTGGCTGCGGCTTGCATTTGGGGCGCCGGTTCTCTTAATGCGCACCAAACCCGCACCCAGGAGACGCGATCGATGAGCACGGCGACGCCAAAGACAAAGGAAGAGCTGTTCGCCTTTCTGGCAGGCCTCGGCATCGAGGTTGCGACAAAGGAGCATCCGCCGGTCTATACCGTCGAAGAGGCCAAGGCGTTGCGCGACGAGATGCCGGGCGGCCACACCAAAAACCTGTTCCTGAAGGACAAGAAGGGCCGCTATTTCCTGCTGACGGTCGGCGAGGACACGGTTATCGACCTGAAGACCGTCCACACCATGATCGGGGCGAGCGGGCGCGTGTCTTTCGGCAAGCCCGACAAGTTGATGGAGTATCTCGGTGTCATTCCGGGGGCCGTCACCTGCTTCGGGGTGATCAACGACACCGGCAACGCGGTGGAACTTGTCTTTGACGCCGAATTGATGAAACACGATATCATCAACGCCCATCCGCTGACCAACGATGCGACAACGGCGATCGCGACTGCCGACCTGATCCGTTTCGTCGAGGCGACCGGGCGGCCGGTCAGAACCTTGAATCTCGGCGCCGAAGTCGCGACATAGACGTCAATCGGTTATATGCACCACAACGCACGAACGCCGTGCAGGGGACAACACAATGAGCGCGAATGACAATCCGTTTGCAGCCGGCCAGTCCGGTGGCGGTTACGGCACCCAGACCGTCGATTTCGGCGGCGGCGCGGGACAGCCGCAGGCCGTGCCGGCTGGCGAGTTGATCAAGGACACGACAACAGCCGAATTTGCGCAGGACGTCATCGCCGAATCGCGCAACCAGCCGGTCCTCGTCGATTTCTGGGCGCCGTGGTGCGGACCGTGCAAGCAGCTGACGCCGCGGCTCGAGGCGGCAATCGCCAAGGCTGGCGGCAAGGTCAAGCTCGTCAAGATGAACATCGACGACCATCCGGCCATTCCCGGGCAGATGGGCGTGCAGTCGATTCCAGCCGTGATCGCCTTCCACAACGGCCAGCCGGTCGACGGTTTCATGGGCGCGGTGCCCGACAGCCAGCTCGACGAGTTCATCGGCAAGCTGGCGGGTGCTGCCGGCAACACCGAGGAAGAGGCGATCAATCAGGCGTTGGAGGCTGCACAGGCGGCAAAGGACGCCGGCGACGCCAGCGGTGCTGCACAGATCTATTCCATGGTGCTGGAACGGTTCCCCGAAAATGCGGCGGCCTATGGCGGCCTGGCCGGTCTGATGCTCGATGCCGGGCAGACCGACGAGGCGAAATCCATGCTCGCCAATGCGCCTGAAAGCATCGCCGACGCGCAGGAGCTGACCTCGCTTCAGGCGCGCCTCGAACTGGCGGAAAAAGTCGCTGGCCTGGGCAACCCGGCCGAACTCGAACAGCGCCTGTCAGCGGATGCGAACGACCATGATGCGCGCTTCGATCTCGCACAGATTCGCAACGCGACCGGCGACCGCGATGCGGCGGCCGATCTGCTGCTCGACATCATGAAAGCGGACCGCGAATGGCGCGACGACGGCGCCCGGCTTGAGCTTTTGAAGTTCTTCGAAGCCTGGGGCATGGCCGACGCGGCGACCATCCGGGCGCGGCGCAAGCTGTCCAGCCTGCTGTTCCGGTAATCGCCGCTTGAGTTTGATGTAAAAAGTTCCAGATTACATCATGAGATGACCAGATACTTTATTCGAAACGCGGGCCGATAATCATGCAGGCCGGCAACAAGACCTACCGTTCGGCGTCCGACATACCCGAAAACGTGCCAGTGTTTCCGCTGTCCGGCGCGCTGTTGCTGCCCGGCGGACAGATGCCGCTCAACGTGTTCGAGCCGCGTTATCTGGAGATGGTCGACACCGCGCTGCGCGGCGACCGGCTGATCGGCATGATCCAGCCACGCTTCAGCGGCGACACCGGTGCGACAGATTGCCCCGAACTGTGCGCGGTCGGCTGTCTCGGGCGGCTGGCGTCGTTCGCCGAATCCGGCGACGGTCGCTATCTGATCTCGCTGGAGGGCGTGTGCCGGTTCCGGCTGGTGTCGGAACTGACGGTGCGCACGCCATTCCGCCAATGCCGCATCACCCCGTTCGAGGCCGATCTGGCCGAGGAGGATGCCGGCGTCGATGTCAACCGGGCCGAGTTGCTGCGCGTCTTCAAGGAATATCTCGACGCCAACGAGCTCGAGGCCGATTGGGACAGCGTCAAGCGCGCAAGCAACGACACGCTGGTCAATGCGCTGTCGATGATGTCGCCCTACGGACCCGCCGAAAAGCAGGCCTTGCTGGAAGCACCCGACCTGAAAGCCCGCGCCGAGACGCTGGTCGCGCTCACCGAAATGGCGCTGGCGCGCGACAAGGATGACTTCGGCAAAACGCTCCAGTAGCATTGCGGCACCATTGCGCGGAGCGGCGACATGACGCGGGACAACCCCGACCGGAACACCGATATCGATCCCAAACTGCTCGAACTCCTGGTTTGTCCATTGACCAAGACGCAGCTGCGTTTCGATGCCGAGGCGGGCGAACTGTTGTCGGACGCGGCGAAGCTCGCCTACCCGGTGCGCGGCGGGGTGCCGATCATGCTGCCCGCCGAAGCGCGGTCGCTGGAGGATGCGGAAACCGGATCGCACGAACGGTGAACGGCAGCGAGGCCAAACGCCGCGGCGAGAAGAACCGCGAAGCGCTGATCCAGGCTGCCGCGGAACTGTTCTGGACGTCCGGATACGGCACGTCGAGCCTCGCCGACATCGCCAGGGCGGCCGAGGTGCCGGTCGGCAATGTCTATTACTATTTCAAGACCAAGGCGGATCTGGCGCAGGCCGTCGCCGATTTGTTCGTCACGCAGACCGAGACGCTGGTCGAGGAGGTGCGCGCTGATACGGCCGATCCGCGCAACCGGCTGAAGCAGCTGGTCGCACGGCTGCGCTCGGCGCAACAAAGCCGCGTCAAGCATGGTTGTCCGATATCAGCCATCGTGCGCGATTTCCGCCGCACCATGCCGGAGCCGTCGGCGCGGGCAGCCGAGAGCTTTACCGTGCTCACCGGCTTTCTCGCCGCCGAACTGGGGCGCACCGGCCAGCGGCCGGCCATTGCGCTGGCGCGGGCGCGTGCGGCTGTTGCCGATTGGCAGGGATCGATTGCGTTGGCGCATGCCCTCAACGAACCGCCGATCCTGGCCGAGTGTTTCCAGCGCATGGAGCGCACACTCGGCGTCGCCGGCGCGGCGTAAGCACCTCGCGCCGGTCTTTGCGTTCAGATCAGATCGCCTCGCCGCGCAACAGGCGCGGCGCGGGCCCGGTCAGGCCGGCAGCCTGCGAGATGAAGAAGTTCTTCAGGCCGGGCATGCGGTCGACCATGCCAAGGCCGATGTCGCGGGCTGCCCGCAGCGGGGTGAAGTCGTTGGAGAAGGTGCGGTTCAAAACGTCGCAGGTGATGCCCATCTGCAGCGTGTCGAAGCGCCGCCAGCGTTCGTAGCGCTGCAACACGTCGAGTGCGCCGATATCCTGACCGAGCCTGTCGGCCTCGACGATGGTCTCCGCAATCGCCGCAGCGTCCTTGAAGCCGAGATTGAGGCCCTGGCCGGCGATCGGATGAATGCCGTGCGCGGCGTCTCCCGCCAGCGCGAAACGTGGGCGCACAAAGTCGCGGGCGAGCGTCAGTCCGAGCGGATAGGCCCGCTTCTGGCCCTCGATGCGGAATTCACCGAGCCGCAGGCCGAAACGTTTTTCCAGTTCGATGTCGAATGTGAAGTCGTCGCCGGCCAGCAACTGCTCCGCCCTCTGGCGGTTTTCGGACCAGACAATGGACGACCGGTTGCCCTTCAACGGCAGGATCGCGAACGGGCCGGACGGCAGGAAGTGTTCCTCGGCGCGGCCATTGTGCGGTCGCTCGTGGGCGATCGTCGCAACAATGCCGGACTGGCCGTAGTCCCAGTGGACGGTCTTGATCCCGGCGACGGTGCGCAGCGCCGAGCGTGCGCCGTCGGCGGCAATCAGCAGGCGGGTGCGGATGTTTGTTCCGTCGGACATCGTCGCGTCGACGAAGCCGCCGCCATCGGTCCGCGTGAAGTTTGCGACGCCGGCACCTTGCGAGACCGTTACGCCGATCGCGGCGCATTTCTCGCGCAGCGCCCCATTCAGTGTCGCGTTGGGCATCATGTGGGCAAAGGGTTCACCGTCGCCGACATCGCCGTCGAAGGTCAGGAACACCGGGCGGACCGGATCGCCGGTGCGGCTGTCGGTGACGATCATTTCGCGGATCGGCTCGGCATCGGGCGCAACCGCGTCCCAGCAACCGAGTTTTTCCAGCATCCGGCAGGCGGCGGCGGCGATGGCCGAAGCGCGGGCGTCGTTCTTCCAAACCCCTTCGGGTGCCGGATCGACAACCCGGATCGACAGATGCGGCGCGGCTTCGGCGACCGCTGCGGCAATCGCCAACCCGACATAGCCGGCGCCGGCGACCAGGACGTCGACTGGTTTGTCGGCCTCGGTACCGGCCTTCTTTGCGGTGCGCGCTGGTTTTTTCGTCATGTCATCTCTCCGTGGAGGTGCCGGGTGCCGGCGACCCGCCATGCTTGACTTGCGACGGCGCGGATGTAGCAAGACCGGGTTACTTCAGCAAACGGATCATCGCGCATGTCGGCCGCCGTACAGGAACTGCTCTCCATTCTCGACCTTGAGCCGCTCGAACACAATCTGTTTCGTGGTCGCAGCCCCCAATCGGGCTGGCAACGGGTGTTCGGCGGCCAGGTGATCGGCCAGGCGCTGGTCGCTGCGCAGCGCACTGTCGACCCCGAGCGTCATGTGCATTCGCTGCATTGCTACTTCATGCGGCCGGGCGACCCGAAAGTCCCGATCGTCTACGAAGTCGACCGGATCCGCGACGGCAGCAGCTTCACCACGCGGCGGGTGGTGGCCGTCCAGCACGGCAAGGCGATCTTTTCGCTTTCGGCTTCCTTCCAGTTCGACGAACCGGGGCTTGAGCACGCCTTCGACATGCCGGCCGACGTGCCGCATCCCGACACGCTGCTTGGCGAAAAGGAGTTGATCCGCCATTTCATCGACCAGGTGCCGGACAACGTTCGCCGCTACTGGGAGCGCGAACGGCCAATCGAGATGAAGCCGGTTTCGCTGACCCACTATGTCACGCGCGAGAAACTGCCGCCGCGACAGAACATCTGGATCAGGACGACCGGGCCGGTGCCGGACGACCGGGCACTGCAGGCAGCCGTGCTGGCCTATCTGTCGGACATGACGCTGCTCGACACGTCGCTGTTTGCGCATGGTCGCTCGATATTCGACAACGACTTGCAGGTCGCCAGCCTCGATCATGCCATGTGGTTCCATCGCCCGCACAAGCTGGACGAGTGGTTCCTTTATACCCAGGACAGCCCCAGCACGTCGGGCGCGCGCGGCATGACGCGCGGCCAGATCTTCTCGTCTGACGGCGCGTTGGTGGCCTCCGTCGCCCAGGAAGGGCTGGTGCGGGTGCGCAACAAGGGCCGTCGCTGAGGTTCCTTCCCGCCATCGCAGCGGTGAGTTGCACAAATTCTCGGCATTCGTCCGATTGCACCATTCTCGTGTCTAATCGTTGTGCAAAATCAAAAAATTGCTGATTTCTTAGGCGAGAAGTTTCGGCCAAACTTGCTGCGTCGCAAAATATGACAAGCAGATATTAGCGTTTTCAATGCGTTAGCTACGAAATTCCCAATTGGCACGAGTCTTGTTTGAAGGGTTCGACAGCGTTTCGCGGTTTATGCGGCGTTGCAAACCACCGGAGCCGGCATTGCCGGCGCAGACAAGACGATAGGGAAGTTGAGCTGATGAAAGTTGTCATGGCCATTATCAAGCCCTTCAAACTCGATGAGGTGCGTGAGGCCCTCACGGGGCTTGGCGTCCAGGGCCTGACCGTCACCGAGGTGAAGGGGTACGGGCGTCAGAAGGGGCATACCGAAATCTATCGCGGAGCTGAGTACGCGATCAGCTTCCTGCCGAAGCTGAAAGTCGAGGTCGTGATCGACGACGAGATGGTCGACAAGGTCATCGAAGCGATCACCGGAGCTGCCAAGACCGGCCAGATCGGCGACGGCAAGATCTTCACCTACACGATCGATACCGCAGTGCGGATCCGCACCGGCGAGACCGATTCCGAAGCGTTGTGACGCGGCAACCGCACTATCCCAGGAGTATGAAGGACATGACATTGTCTAAAGGTTTTCAATACGGGGTCGCCGGCTTGGCCGCCGCAACCCTGCTGATCGCCGGGCCGGCCATGGCCCAGGAGGCGGAGGCCGCGCCTGCGGTGAGCGCCGACGTCCAGTATATCTTCAACACGCTGCTGTTCCTGATCGGCGGTTTCCTCGTCATGTGGATGGCCGCGGGCTTCGCGATGCTGGAAGCGGGCTTGGTGCGCTCCAAGAACGTGTCGATGCAGTCGCTGAAGAACATCGCGCTCTATTCCATCGCCGGCATCATGTACTGGGTCGTCGGCTACAACCTGATGTATACCGGCGTTGACGGCGGATACATCGGTTCGTTCGGCACCTACGCCTTCGATCCGGTTGGCGGCGACGCGCTCGACACCGGCTATTCGACGGCTTCCGACTGGTTCTTCCAGATGGTGTTCGTGGCAACGGCCGCATCCATCGTGTCCGGCACGATCGCCGAGCGCACGAAGCTCTGGCCTTTCCTGATCTTCGTCGTCGTGTTGACCGGCTTCATCTACCCGATCGCCGGTTCCTGGCAGTGGGGCGGTGGCTGGCTCTCCGAAATGGGCTTCTCCGACTTCGCCGGTTCGACGCTGGTTCACTCGGTCGGCGGCTGGGCAGCTCTTGCCGGCGCCATACTCGTCGGCGCGCGCGCCGGCAAGTATGAAGGCGGCAAGATCAACCCGATGCCGGGCTCCAGCATCCCGCTGGCAACGCTCGGTACCTTCATCCTGTGGCTCGGCTGGTTCGGCTTCAACGGCGCGTCGCAGCTCGCCATGGGCACGATCAGCGACGTCACCGACGTGTCGCGCATCTTCGCCAACACCAACATCGCAGCCGCATCCGGCGTGGTCGTGACGATCATCCTGCTGCAGGTTCTCTACCGCAAGGTCGACGTGACGATGGTGCTCAACGGCGCGCTGGCCGGCCTTGTGTCGATCACCGCCGAGCCGCTGGCTCCGGCCGTGTGGCAGGCGATCCTGATCGGCGGCGTCGGCGGCGCGATCGTGGTCTTCACCGTTCCGCTGCTCGACCGCTTCAAGGTCGACGACGTGGTCGGCGCGATTCCTGTTCACCTGTTCGCAGGTATCTGGGGCACGCTGATCGTTCCGTTCTCCAACGCGGACACCAGCTATGGCGTGCAGCTCGTTGGCATCATCGCCTACGGCGTGTTCACCCTGGTTGCAGCCTTCATCGTCTGGGGCATCCTGAGGGCGGTAATGGGCATCCGGGCAACGCCGGAAGAAGAGATGATGGGTCTCGACAAGGCGGAAGTCGGCGTCGATGCCTATCCGGAGTTCCAGGGCGGCTCTTGAGCAGAGCCGAAACGGGCGGCCCGGGCATGGACGGGCCGCCCGCCTCATACCAATCCCGTCGTGATGATACTCGTCACGTCAATTGGCCCGGTCCTCGACCGGGCCCTTTTTTTTGCCGCCCTTGAACATTGCCGTCCCGGCTTTTCCGGCCAGCCCATGGTTAATGGCTGTTTAACCAAGCTCCCATAGGGTCGGGCCGGGTTACTCCGTCCGCCGAAAGGCGGCCAATGGACGAGGTTGAGCGATGAGGGCCGACAACGCGATATCAGCCAGGCATGGCCGACGGCGTAGCCGGGCGGTATCCGCCGGGCTGGGCGCTTTCTTCAGGCGGCAGGCAGAGTTCGCTTCCGGCTGCCTGATCTGGCTGGTCGCCGCCTTCGCGCTGTTCTCGCTTGCGACCTGGAATGCCGGCGATCCGAGCTGGAGCTATGCCAACGACGCGCCGGTGCGCAACGCGATGGGATACCCCGGTGCGGTGTTTTCCGATCTGGCGATGCAGTTCCTCGGCGTGGCCGCCCTGCCGGCCCTGCTGCCGCTGGTATTCTGGGGCCATGCGCGGGTGCGCGGGCATCATTGGGATCACGCGTTGCGTCGGCTGGCGATCTGGCCGGTTGCCGCCATTTTAAGCGCGGCTGCCATCGGTTGCCTGCCGGTCAGTGCCGGCTGGGCGCTGCCGACAGGCCTGGGCGGTGTATTCGGCGACATGGTGTTGCGACTGCCCGGTCTGCTGACTGGCGGTTATCCGGCCGGCTGGCTCAAGGCGATTTGTGCGCTTCTGCTATTTCCCGCTGCCATCTATGCGCTTGCGGTCGCCTGCGGATTCCTGTGGCGCGAGGCTGCGGAAGAGGAGGCCGAGGACGAGGACGACGAAGCCGGGATGCGTTTCGTGACGCTCGGCGCGTTGATTCATGCCGGCTACACGCTGCGCGCGACCCTGCGTCGGGCGGTGTTCGGCAGCCGGCGGCGAGCGGTGCGCGAACCGGCCTCTGGGCGCGAGACGATTGAACGCGACGCGCTCGAGGTGGATGGCCGTGTCGAGCCGGATTTCGCCGAGGTCTATGATGACGAGTTCGATCTCAGCGCCGATGATTTCGCAGGTGTCGAGGACGACGCCCCGCCGCCTGCCGAACCTGCGGCTGCCCCCGTATTGGCGCAGGGCATGGCCAACGGCGTGCGTGTGGCCGCGCCTGCGCCGAAACCGAAGCAGAGCGTGCGCGTGCAGCGCGAGGCGCAGGCCTCATTCCTCGCCGATGAAGCGTTCGAACTGCCACCGGTGGCGCTCCTCGCCGAGCCGAAGAGCGCTGGCAAGGATCCCAGCCTGTCGCCGCAGGCACTGGAACAGAATGCCCGCGTGCTGGAAGGCGTGCTGGAGGATTTCGGCGTGCGCGGCGAAATCATCCATGTCCGGCCCGGCCCGGTCGTCACGCTCTACGAGCTGGAGCCTGCGCCCGGCATCAAGTCGTCGCGGGTGATCGGGCTTGCCGAGGACATTGCACGTTCGATGAGCGCGATCGCGGCGCGCGTCGCCGTCGTGCCCGGCCGCAACGCGATCGGCATCGAACTACCCAATCCGCGCCGCGAGATGGTCTATCTGCGCGAACTCATCTCGTCGCAGAGTTATGACAGCTCCAAGGCCAAGCTGGCGCTGACGCTTGGCAAGACGATCAATGGCGAGGCGGTGATCGCCGATCTTGCCAAGATGCCGCACCTGTTGGTCGCCGGCACCACCGGCTCGGGCAAGTCGGTCGCCATCAACACCATGATCCTGTCGATCCTCTACAAGATGACGCCGGAGCAGTGCCGGCTGATCATGATCGACCCGAAAATGCTCGAACTGTCGGTCTATGACGGCATTCCGCATTTGCTGACGCCGGTGGTGACCGATCCGAAAAAGGCGGTCGTGGCGCTGAAATGGACCGTCCGCGAGATGGAGCAGCGCTACAAGAACATGTCGAAACTCGGCGTGCGCAACATCGATGGCTTCAACGCCAAGGTGAAGGAGGCGCTCGCCAAGGGCGAGGTGATCTCGCGCACCGTGCAGACCGGTTTCGACCGCGAGACCGGCGAGGCGATCTACGAGACCGAAGTGCTCGACCTGCAACTGATGCCCTACATCGTCGTCATTATCGACGAGATGGCCGACCTGATGATGGTCGCCGGCAAGGACATCGAAGGCGCGGTGCAGCGTCTGGCGCAGATGGCGCGCGCCGCCGGCATCCACGTGGTCATGGCCACGCAGCGTCCGTCGGTCGACGTGATCACCGGTACGATCAAGGCCAATTTCCCGACCCGGATTTCCTTCCAGGTCACGTCGAAGATCGATTCGCGCACGATCCTGGGCGAGCAGGGCGCCGAACAGCTGCTCGGCATGGGCGACATGCTCTACATGGCCGGCGGCGGACGAATCCAGCGCGTGCACGGGCCGTTCGTCAGCGACAATGAAGTCGAAACCATCGTCAATCACCTGAAGCTGCAGGGCGTTCCGGAATATCTGGAGGCGATCACCGAAGACGACGAGGAGGATGTCGGCGGCGGTGGCGGGGCCGGCGGCGGTTCGGCCGGCGAATCGGAGGACCCCTACGACCAGGCTGTCGCCGTGGTGCTGCGCGACGGCAAGGCCTCGACCAGCTATGTCCAGCGCCGCCTCGGCATCGGCTACAACCGGGCCGCCTCGATCATCGAGCGCATGGAGCAGGAAGGCATCATCGGGCCGGCCAACCATGCCGGAAAACGCGAGATCCTCGTGCCGACCGAAGAAGACAAGATGTAAGCGTTCGCGGTGTGGCGGGCGCCACAGTGCAGTCAAACTCGATGCGTAACCATCGCCGAAAATCGCAACTTCAAGACCGGAGCCTTCACATGCGCGACAGCATGCGCTTCAACCCGCGCCGGGCGACCCGCCGCACCGTCCTCTCAGGCCTAGCCGGCGCATCCCTGGCCTGCGCTCTCTCCTTGCCAGCGGCCGCTGAGGGCGCCGCCGAGCGGATCGCCGACCATTTCGCCTCGGTGAAGACGATGACCGGCGAATTCGTCCAGTTCGGGCCGAAGGGCGAATCGACCGGCGGCAAGTTCTTCATCCAGCGTCCGGGCCGCCTGTTGTTTCTCTATGAGCAGCCGTCGCCGATCCGCGTTGTCGCCGATGGCCGTTCGCTGGTCGTCAACAACAAGAAGCTCGACACCTGGGACGCCTATCCGCTCAACAAGACGCCGTTGAAGCTGCTGTTGGGCGATACGATCGATCTCGGCAGCAACCGCGTACGCAATGTCAAGGAAGACCCGGACCTGACGACGATTGTGATGGGCGACAAGCAGGTGTTCGGCGACAGCGAGATCACCATGATGTTCGATCCGAACACCTTCGAGATCCGCCAGTGGACCATACGCGACGCGCAAGGCAAGGACACCACCGTGATTCTGTCGAACATCCGGACCGGCGTGCGATTCGCCGAGGGGACGTTCAAAATTCCCTATGCGCGCATCCGCGAGAAGAAGACGGGCGGCGACAGCCGCTGACCTCAATCCACCGCTTTTGACCGGCGGCGAAGCGGAAACGCGTTGCCGCCGCTTGTTTTTGCGGGCTGCGGCTGGAAAATGCGCGCATCCTCAGAGAGCCTTTTCATGACCTTTTCGATTACCACCTGGAACATCAATTCGGTGCGGTTGCGGCTGCCGATCGTGATTGCATTCCTGGAAAAATACGCGCCCGATGTGCTGTGCCTGCAGGAAACCAAGTGTCCGAACGACCAGTTTCCAAGCGGCGCATTTCGCAAGCTCGGCTACGAGCATATCGAGGTGCACGGGCAGAAGGGCTATCACGGCGTGGCGACGATTTCGCGGTTTCCGCTGGAGGACGCCAACCGCCGGACATTTTGCGAGATTGACGATACGCGCCATCTCGACGCGATTGTGCGGACACCGGACCGTGCGGTCAGGGTACACAATTTCTATGTGCCCGCCGGCGGCGACGAGCCGAACCCAGACATCAATCCGAAATTCGCCCACAAGCTCGCCTTCCTCGACGAGATGCGCAACATTCCCGCCGATCCGGGATGCGCCGACTCGGCGCTTTTGGTCGGCGATCTCAACATCGCACCGCTGGAAACCGATGTCTGGTCGCACAAGCAACTGCTCAAGGTGGTCAGCCATACGCCGATCGAAACCGAGACGCTGGAAGATCTGCGCCTGGCAGGCGGTTGGGCCGACCTGATGCGCAACCACATTCCGCCGGAGGAGAAAATCTTCACCTGGTGGAGTTACCGGGCGCGTGACTGGGATGTGTCGGATCGCGGCCGCAGGCTTGATCATGTCTGGGGCTCGGCCGATCTGGAGCCGGCATTGCGTGGTATCGAGGTACTGCGCGAGGCGCGCGGCTGGGAGAAGCCGTCCGACCATGTACCCGTGACCGCGACGTTCGAATTCTAGAGCGCGTCCGGGTTAGTTGGCCTTGAACCGGTCTTCCATTTCGCCGATCTGGACCAGCATGCCGTGCAAGCGATCTTTCAGCCTGTCGTGCAACGCAGCCGCCATGTCCGGGTATTCTTCGAGAATCCGCCGGAACAGGCTGCGGTTGATCCGAATCACCTGGCTGTCCCGGGCGGCCACGGCGCTGGTCAGGCGATTCGCCTCGGTGAGCAGCGCCATTTCTCCCAGGATCATGCCGGGGCCGACCTCGCCGAGTTGCTGCCGCCCCCGTTGCGTCTCGCGAAACAGCACAATGCCGCCGGCGGCAACGACATAGCCGCATTCGGCTTTTTGACCTTCCCGGTACAGTTCGCGCCCTTTGGTCAGCGACAGCCGTTCAGCGCCGAAGGCGAGCAGCCGCAATTGTTCCTGCGTCAGGTCTTCGAACAGCGAAACCCTCGAAATGATCCCGATATCGTCTTCGAGCGACAATTCTGATCCCGTAATGTTCCATCCCAGTAAAGGCCGCTGTTACAACAGGGATTCAAGTCTGAATAGTCCTCGCGCTGAAGTTTAGTAAACGCGTTTTTTGCACTGCAGGACCGGAATCGCTGCAGTGCGAGCTACTCTTTTCGCCAGTCGGAGGCGCGGATGCCGGCGCGATGCCGACAATACCGCAGGGTTAAGGGTTTAGCTTGTAGCCGCCGCTTTCGGTGACCAGCAGTGCCGCATTGGACGGATCGCGTTCGATCTTCTGGCGCAACCGGTAGACATGGGTTTCCAGCGTGTGCGTGGTGACGCCGGAATTGTAGCCCCAGACCTCTTCCAGAAGCGTGTCGCGCGTCACCACCTTGCGGTCGGCGCGATACAGATACTTGATAATCGCCGATTCCTTTTCGGTCAGCCGGACCTTCGAGCCATTGCCGTCGATCAGAAGCTTCTGGCTGGGCTTGAAGGTGTAGGGGCCGACCACGAAGGTGGCGTCTTCGCTCTGCTCGTGCTGGCGCAGTTGGGCGCGGATGCGGGCCAGGAGCACGGCGAATTTGAACGGCTTGGTCACATAGTCGTTGGCGCCGGCCTCGAGCCCGAGAATCGTGTCGGAATCGGTGTCGTGGCCGGTCAGCATGATTACGGGAGCCTTGAATCCGCTCTTGCGCAGGATCTTGACCGCCTCGCGGCCGTCCATGTCCGGCAGGCCGACATCGATGATCAAAAGGTCGATCACGCCGCCGCGCGCTGCCTGGATGCCCTTGGTGGCCGTATCTTCCTGCAGGACCGAGAACTCCTCGTAGAGCGATAGCTGCTCAACGAGCATTTCGCGCAGATCGTCGTCGTCATCGACCAGAAGTATCGTCCGTGCACTCATGTGTTTTCTCGCTTTGGTAGTTCGCCCGTTTGTGCGTCAGCCTATTCACAAATCTCCTGTCATGGAAATATGAACGGCGAAAGCACTTCACGGAACATTGCACCAACTCGTGAGTGATTGACGAAAAACGTGAACGAAAAAGGGCGGAGCGATTAATTCCATCATATCGACGATCGAGGTGCGCAGGGCACCGGGAAATCCCCGCCAGGGGCGGCTTTGCGCCGGCGGGCGGGTTTTGTGCTGCGCCTTGGGGCGGGGCGGAATATCGGCCTTCAAGCGCGAGGGGGACGGCGCGACGCCGATTGCGCGGTTGCGCGCCACCGGATGCTACTTTCGCGCCGACCGGCGCGGGCGGCCGCAATTCTTTGGCGCGTCGAAGGCGATTCGCGGCGACGATGGCTGGTGCGATGCGCCGGCCGATGCGAACTACAACGAGCCGGTGCGGCTGCCTTTTGCGGCCAGTCACGAGCGCATGATGCGCGACGACCGGCTCTACGATGTCTGTATCGTACTCGACTGGAACCGCCCGCCGCGCGGCCGGGCGCGCCATCGGGGCTCGGCGATCTTCCTGCATGTCGCCAAGCCCGGCCTCGAGCCGACCGAGGGCTGCATCGCCCTCAGCCCACCGGACCTCGACTGGCTGCTGCCGCGACTTCGGCCGCAGACCGTGCTGCGGGTTGTCGGTTAGACCCCGAACGCACCGATGATGCCGCCCATCAGGATGGCGACGATCAGCCAGTGGCCGGAATCGATCAGTGTCAGGTTCCAGCCAAAGCCCTGATAGCGGTGGTTCACCGTCATGGCGGTGGCGATGAAGCCGAGCCAGACGAAAGCGCCGGAGATAACGCCGTTGCGCACGGTGACTTCGCCGTCGCCCAGATGGCCGATCACGCCGGCCAGTACCCAGGCCATGACGAGTTCGCAGACGAAGTTGATGGCAAACAGCGTCGGCGACATCCTGGTGTCGGCCGGATCGATGCGTGCCGCCTTCATCCAGGGCTTGCCGAGCGCGCCGTAATAGATGGCGCCTGCGGCGAACGCCGCGACTGCGGCCACAAGAACCGCCAGATAGTTGATGCCGCCGAACTCCATGCCTGTCCCTCCCGGTTCGAATATGCCGGCGATGAAACACAAGCTGGCGAACAAATTCAAGCGAAGCGCCACACGCAGGTGCGTTTGATCTCAGCATCCTCTAGCGCGCGGGTGATCTATGCAGAAAAAGTGACTATTCCCACACGATTACGTACATTTACAATATGATTATAAATAATTCTATGATATTTGTAATTTGTACCCCAAGTATCGAATTCAAATGATGGAGAGATAAATTGAAGAAGACTTTGTTTTGGACATTATGCGTTTTGTTAGCATCGATAACAGCGTCTCAAGCAAAAGAGCCTGTCGCATTTGTTGTCCAATCACCTCGAGATGCTAATGATGCGGCGAAAGAGTTGTGTACAGCGGCCGGATATAAGAAATGGGCGACGAAGCGCTTTGCCGGTGGCAGTGAAGTAGCTGTGATCTGTACAGCGCCTCAGGCAAAAGAGCCTGTCGCATTTGTTGTCCAGTCACCTCGAGATGCTAATGATGCGGCGAAAGAGTTGTGTACAGCGGCCGAATATAAGAAATGGGCGACGAAGCGCTTTGCCGGTGACAGTGAAGTAGCTGTGATCTGTTTTGACTGAATTTAGTTTAGAATGGGTCTGCCCGGCTGTGCGTCACTCGATATCGGCTTCATTGTCGTGAACTCTGAAGACGGCGAGTCTAGAAATTCAAGCGAAGCGCCACACGCGGGTGCGTTTGACCTCGGCATCCTCGAGCGCGCGCGTGACCGGAACCCGATATTCGGCAAGCAGGATCAGCCGTTCGCGCGGCAGATAGCTGCGCCCGGGATCGCCGACCAGCACAGTCTTTCCGGCGCTCGCCAGCGCGCCGAACCAGGGGGTGATGCGGTCGGCCATTTCCCGGTCGAAGAAGACGTCGCCGGCCAGCACGACATCGGCTGCAACCGATCCACCGGTCAGATCGCGGCATTCATAGTCGATGTCGACGCGGTTCAACGCCGCGTTGAGCGCCACCGCCGGACCGCAGAACGGGTCGATGTCGCAGGCGGTCGCCGACGC
Source organism: Oricola sp. (assembly GCF_965230365.1). Taxonomy (GTDB): domain Bacteria; phylum Pseudomonadota; class Alphaproteobacteria; order Rhizobiales; family Rhizobiaceae; genus Oricola. Next base: position 700,117 of record NZ_OZ246003.1, read on the forward strand.
CGCGCCAGCCCATGCGGCGGCAATCGCCACCAGCCCCGAACCGGTCGCGAAATCGAGCACATGGCGCCCGCGCACCGTCTCGGGATCATCGAGGATGTAGCGCGCCAACCCCTGCCCGCCGGCCCATGCGAAGGCCCAGAACGGCGGCGGCAGGCCGATCGCCTCCAGCTCGTCCTCGGTGCGATGCCACAGTTCATGTGCCTCGTCGGCGAGATGCAGGCGAACTTCCGGCACATGCGGCGGCGCTGCGATGGCGGTGTTTTCGCGAATGAACGCGGTCGGATCGCGGTCGGGCATGGCCGGCGGGGCCGCGATCACATCGGCGGGTTGTCGAGCCCGCCCATGCGGCAGACCTCCAGCCATTCGGCCTCGGTGACCGGCTGCACGGAAAGCCTCATCGAGGTGACGAGTGACATCTCGGCCAGTTTCGGATTGGCCTTCACGTCCTTCAGGGTGACCGGATTGGGCATGTCGCACACGGCCTTGATGTCGACGCACTCCCAGCGCTCGTCGTCGGTTGTCGTGTCGGGATGGATATCGGAACAGACCTCGACAATGCCGACAACCTCAAGCCCCTCATTGGAGTGGTAGAAGAAGCCCTTGTCGCCGATCTGCATCGCCCGCATGTTGTTGCGCGCCTGGTAGTTGCGGATGCCGTCCCACTGTTCGCCGGCTTCGCCCTTCGCCTTCTGCTGCTCCCAGGACCATTTGAACGGTTCCGATTTGAACAACCAGTAATTCGCCATGCGTGTCGTCCCCTGTTTGGTTTGTGTGCTAACGCAGCCGTGGCGAGGGTCAAGTCTCGGCTTTCAGCGGGCGTGCCATCAGGCCGCCGATTGTCTCGTCGATGCCGGTGCGCCCGGCGAGAATGGCGTCGACCGCCTCGATGATCGGTGCTTCGACCCCAGCCTCGTGCGCCAGCCGCGCCGCCATGGACGCGGTATGGACCCCCTCGGCGAGCGGCAGGTCCTTCAGCGAATTGCCGCGTCCAAGCGCTGCGCCATAGGCGAAATTGCGCGATTTCTCCGAACCGCAGGTGAGGATCAGGTCGCCAAGGCCGGACAGGCCGGAGAGCGTTTCCGGCTGACCGCCAAGCGCCGCTGCCACGCGCCGCAACTCGGCAAAGCCGCGTGTCGTCATGGCGGCCAGCGCGCTGGCGCCGAGCGCCCGACCGTGCACGATCCCGGCGGCAATCGCCAGCACGTTCTTCAGCGCGCCGCCGAGTTCGACACCGGCCACATCGTCGCTCGCGTAGCAGCGCAGCGTCGGGCCCGACAGCGCGGCGGCGAGCGCATGCGCGGTCTCCAGCTGGCCGGCGGCGACCGTCACCGCTGTCGGCAGGCCGGCGGCGACATCGGCAGCGAAGCTCGGTCCCGACAGCACAGCGGCGCGATCGCGCCCGAAAGTATCCGCGATGATGGCGGTCATCGATTGTCCCGTCTCGCGGTCGATACCCTTGGCGCAGGACATGAACAGCGATGCCCGCGCTGCGGTTTCAGCGCAGTCGGCGACGACGGTCGCCAGCGTCTGTGCCGGCACGGCCAGCAACACGATCACCGCGCCGTCGAGCGCTTCGCCGAGATCGGCGGTCGCCGAAAAGCCGTCCGGCAGGGCGATATTGCCGAGATAGCGGCTGTTGCGGCGCGTTTCGTTGATCTCGGCGACTGTCTCTGCGTCGCGTCCCCACAGCACGCAGTCACCGCCGCCACGTGTCGCGGCGGCGGCCAGCGCGGTGCCCCAGGCCCCTGCCCCGATGACGGCGATGCGCCCGCTCACGCCTTGGCTCCCCGGCGGCCCGCGCCGATCAGCGCTTCCGCATCGCTGTCGAGCGGCCAGCGCGAGCGCGGCGCGATGTCCATGTCGTGACGGGTGCGGGCCTCGAAGTGTTCCAGCCCTGCCCAGGCGATCATCGCCGCGTTGTCCGAACACAGGCTGAGCGGCGGCGCATGCAGCCGGAAGCCGTTGTCCCGGCAGAGCTCGTCCAATGTCGCCCGGATCGCCCGGTTAGCGGCGACACCGCCGGCGACGACGAGGTCGGCTGGCCCTTCGGTGATCTCGGCGCGGTATCTTCGCATCGCGCCGGCCACGCGGTCGGCCAGCGTCTCGGTGACAGCTGCTTGAAACGACGCACAGATATCGGCGATATCGGTGCCGGTGAGCGGCGCGAGCTGCGTCGCCTGCCGGCGCACGGCGGTCTTCAGGCCGGAAAACGAGAAGTCCAGCCGTTCTTCGCCTTTCATCGGGCGCGGAAAGGCGAATCGCGCCGGATCGCCCGCTTCGGCTTCGGCCTCGACCGCCGGTCCGCCAGGATAGGGCAGGGCCAGCAGCTTGGCCGTCTTGTCGAATGCCTCGCCCAGCGCGTCGTCGATGGTCGTGCCCCAGCGACTGTAGCTGCCGAGGCCTTCCACAAGCAGGATCTGGCTGTGCCCGCCGGATACCAGCAGCAGCAGATAGGGAAAACCGATGCCGTCGGTCAGGCGCGGTGTCAGCGCGTGACCTTCGAGATGGTTGACGGTGATCAGCGGGATACCGCGCGCGGCTGCGATCGCCTTGGCGGTCATCACGCCCACCAGCAGCCCGCCGATCAGGCCCGGACCGGCGGTCACCGCGATGGCGTCGACATCGTCGAGCGAAGTCTCCGCCTCGCGCAATGCGCGGTCGATGATCGCATCGAGGCCCTCGACATGGGCGCGGGCGGCGATCTCGGGCACCACGCCGCCAAACGCCGCATGATCGTCGATCTGGCTGTAGACCGTGTTCGACAGGATCTCGCCGGGGCCCGCCTGTCCGCTCCGGCGCACGACAGCCGCCGCGGTCTCGTCGCAGCTCGTTTCTATGCCGAGCACGGTGGTCATCGAATCGGGTCCGTCATCTGCATATCGCTTGCCGTCCTGGCGGCATGTTGCCCGCCGGTGCAATTGCGGCTACGTCTCGCGCCCGGGTAACACGGAACATAAGGCTTGCAAACTAGAATGGCATCGCAGGAAAAGATCCGGATCGGCACGCGGGGCAGCCCGCTCGCCCTGGCGCAAGCGCACGAAGTGCGCAACAGGCTTGCAGCGGCGCACGGGATTTCGGCCGAGACGATCGAGGTCGTCGTTATTTCCACAGCTGGCGACCGGATCCAGGACCGCCCGCTCGCCGAGGTCGGCGGCAAGGGTCTGTTTACTCAGGAACTGGAGGAACAGTTGAGCGACGGTCGTATCGACCTCGCCGTGCATTCCTCAAAGGACATGCCGACGCTGCTGCCGGACGGGCTTGCGATCACCGCGTTTCTGGAACGGGAAGACCCGCGCGATGCGTTCCTTTGCCCGACGGCGGGTTCGCTGGCCGAACTGCCGGCGGGCGCTGTGATCGGATCGTCCTCGCTACGCCGCCAGGCGCTGATCCGCCGGCTCCGGCCGGATATCGAAGTGGTCGGGTTTCGCGGCAATGTCCAGACGCGGCTGCGCAAGCTGGCCGACGGTGTGGCCGACGCGACGCTGCTTGCCAATGCCGGGCTTCGCCGTCTCGGCATGGCCGACGTGATCACCGATCTGATGGACGTTACCGACTTTCCGCCGGCGCCGGGACAGGGTGCGATCTGCATCGAGGGCAGGGCGGGCGACGAACGGACCGATGCGCTGGTCGCGCCGCTCAACCATGTGCCGACCGCAACGGCGCTCGCCTGCGAGCGGGCGTTCCTGGCGACGCTCGACGGGTCGTGCCGCACGCCGATTGCCGGCCATGCGACGATCCGCGACGGGGCGCTTGAATTTCACGGCATGATCCTGACACCCGACGGGCGGCAGGCGCATGAGCTCTCCGTTTCCGGCACGGTCGAGACAGCCGTCGAGACCGGGCGCGGAGCCGGCGAACAGTTGCGCGCGACAGCCGGCGACGGCTTCTTCGCTTCCTGGGCGTGATGGCCGGCGGCCGCAAATCCGTCATTGTGGTCACGCGGCCCCAGCCCGGGGCGGACAAGACGGCGCGCCACCTTGCCGCCCGCGGATTTGCCCCGGTGGTTTGTCCGCTCACGCAAATTGTTCCGATTGATCTGCCGGTCGGCGGCTGGCCGCAGACCGCTTTCGATGGCATGGCCATGACCAGCGCCAACGCGGCGCGCCACGCGCCGGAGGCGCTTGTCGCATCGATGCGGGACAAGCCGCTATTTGCCGTCGGTGAAGCGACCGCGATGGCGGCACGCGAACGCGGCTTCATGGAAGTGCACTCGGCCGATGGCGACGTCGATGACCTCGCTGCGCTGATCGGCGATCGCAGCGCCGCCGGTGCGCGACTGCTGTATTTGTGCGGCCGCACCCGTACTGGCGACCTTGAGGGCAAGCTCGGCGGTTCCGGCATGATCGTTACAGTTCACGAAGTCTATGAAACCAAAATAGTCAGTCAAATAACTGATTCAATCTGCGACATTCTTGCCCCGGTTTCTCCATCCGCAATGGTATTCCATTCCGCTGAGTCGGCGCGCGCACTGTCGGAATTGGCTTCGTCGCAAGATATTCATGTCTCTGAAAACACTATATTTTTCGCTATCTCAAAGCGTGTTGCCGACACGCTGATGCAGCATTTCGCCAACCGAATCGTCGTAGCTGCCAATCCGACGGAAGCGGAATTGCTCGCCGCGATCGAAAGGGAACTCTAACCGACCGATCACAGAAGCCATCACGCTCCCTTTTACTGGTCGGCATTTGTGCTAGGACGCCTGAAGTTGTCAGCGGGAGGCCTTCATGGCGCAGAATCCGAAGTCCCGGCGCAGACCGTCCAGCCGGAAACCTGTGACCCTCGATTTGAAAGCCGAACCGGCAAAACCGGAAGCGACGGCCGACAAACCCGATGCGGAACCGGTGGCGTTTGGCCGATCGGGGGAACAGCCGAAACCCAAACCGGAGTCCAAGGCTGAATCCAAACCGGAAACCAAGACGAAGGCCGCTCCGAAGTCTGCGCCGCCAGCTGGCGACGCAAAGCCGGAGGCCGCTGACGCCAAACCGTCGCCGGAGAGGGCCGCCGACAGCGGTCCCGCGACAGCGGCCCCGTCGCCAGCGCGCGGGCCCGGTTTCGGTACGCTCGCAGCCAGCGGCGTCTTCGGTGGTGTAGTGGCGGTGCTCATTGCCGGCGGCCTGCAATGGGTGGGCGTGCTGCCGCCGCTGCAGACGGGAACCTCGGCGCAATCCGACGCATTGCAGACGCGCATCGATGCCTTGGAAAGCCGCGTTGCCGCCCTGCCGGAGACCGGCGGGGACGCTTCCGCAACCGAGGGCCTTGCCGGGCGCATGAACGCAATCGATGCCGCTGTCGCCGAAGCCAGCCGTTCGGTCGCCGCATTGCAGTCTTCGAGAGAAGCCGTCGATCAGCGGCTTGCCAGCATCGACGCCGTGCTTGCGGCAGGCGGCGGCGAAGGGGGTGGCGATCCGGCTGCGCTCGGCGACCTGACGCAGCGCCTTGCCGCGCTGGAAGAGGCCGCAGGCGCCGCCGATCCAACGGCAGCCGTTGCCGAGATTTCAACATCCCTCGACGCGCTGGCATCGGCGGGCGAAGGCCGGGACGAGGCGCTTGCCGCAGTGTCCGGCAAACTGGATGAAACAACCGCAGCGATGAGCGGGATTCGCGACGAGGCGATGGCGGCCGCCGCCGCGCTCGATGAGCGCTTGGCGCGTGTCGAAGCCGATATCGACGCCGGAGCGGGCAGCCGCGTTGCCGGCGCGATCGCCGCCTCCGCTCTCAAGTCGGCATCCGACCGGGGTCTGCCCTTCATGAGCGAACTGGAGTCCTATGCCAGTGTCGCCGGCCAAAGCGAAGCCGTGGACGCGCTGCGCGACTACGCCGCTTCAGGCGTGCCGACGCTGGCGCAACTGGTCGACCGGTTCCCGCCCGTTGCCAACCGCATCGTCGCCTCGGCGAGCGGTGTCGGCGAGGACGCCGGCATTGGCGAACGGCTGATGGCAAGCGCCCGCTCGCTGGTCCAGGTGCGGCCGGTCGGCGAGGTGCCGGGCGACGAACCCGGCGCGATCGCGGCCCGCATCGAGGTCGCTCTGCAACGCAGCGATCTTGCGCGGGCGATTGCCGAATGGGAGAGCCTGCCTGATGCGGCCAGAACCGTATCGGAGGGCTTTGCCACCGATCTGAAGGCGCGGCAGCGCCTCGACAGCCTGATTTCGGACGTTTTGAGCGGCGCCATGGACAGTGCGCCGGCCGGCGACAACGGGTAGGGACCTACCATGCTGCGTATTCTTGTTTTCATCATTGTTGTCACCGGCTTCGGCTTTGGTTTCGCTTATGTCGCCGACACACCGGGAACAATCGTCGTCACGGTTTCCGGCAACGAGATCACCGTCACGCTCATGGTCGCGGCGGTGGCGCTGGTGGCGTCCATCGTTGCTGTCATGGTGACGTGGTGGCTGGTGCGGGTCATCTGGACCTCGCCGTTTCGGGTCCAGCGCTTCTTTCGCGCCCGCCGGCGCGACCGCGGTTACCAGTCACTGTCGACGGGCATCATCGCCGCCGGTGCGGGCGACAGCCAGACGGCGCAGCGCATGCTCAAGCAGGCGACCGGCCTGCTCAATGTGACGTCCGAGCCGATGATCCAGCTTCTCGACGCCCAGGCAAGCCTTGCCGAAGGCGATCATCCGAAGGCGCGCGAGAAGTTCGAGGCGATGCTGGAAGACCCGGAACTGCGAATCCTCGGCATGCGCGGCCTATACATGGAGGCCAACCGGCTCGGCGACCGCGAAGCGGCACGCCACTATGCCGAGAAGGCCGCAGAACTGGCGCCGCAACTGGCCTGGGCCGGCAACGCCGCGCTTGAACTGAAGACGGCAGCCGGCGATTGGGATGGCGCAGTGCGCCTGCTCGAAAGCCAGAAGAATGCGCGCCAGCTCAGCCGCGACGAAGCCAAGCGCAAGCGTGCCGTGCTGCTCACCGCAATGGCACGCGACCTGCTGGAGAAGGATCCGGCCAAGGCCCGCACGTCGGCAGGCGAGGCGCACCGGCTGGCGCCCGACTTCGTGCCGGCGGCGACCGTCGCCGCACAGGCCGCGTTTCGGCTGAACGACATGCGCCGGGGCGTCAATGCGCTGGAGGCGACATGGCGTCATTCGCCGCATCCCGATATCGCGATCGCCTATATCAACGCCCGGCCCGGCGATTCGGCGCATGACCGCTACAAACGGGCGCGGCGGCTGGAACGGCTGAAGCCGAACAATATCGAATCGAGCATGATCGTCGCGCAGGCGGCGATGGAGGCCGGCGAATATGCCGATGCGCGCAAGGCGGTGGCGAGCGTTTTGCGCAACGAGCCGCGCGAGGGCGCGTTCATGCTGATGGCCGATATCGAAGATGCTGAAACCGGCGATCAGGGCAAGGTGCGCGAATGGCTGGCGCGCGCGGTGCGTGCGCCGCGCGATCCGGCCTGGACGGCCGACGGCTATGTCTCGGAGATCTGGCTGCCGGTATCGCCGATCAGCGGCCGCCTGGATGTCTTCGAGTGGAAGGTGCCGGTCGAACGGCTCGGCCCGGTGCTGGAAAACGATCTCGACCCGATGGTACCCGGCATTCCGGCTCAGCAGCCGCCGGCGGTCGTCGATACGCCGGTCGAGGAAGGCGAGACGGTCATCGACGGCTCGACCGCCGAAGCGCCGGCGGAGCCGGAAGAGGTAATAGCCTCCGCCGAGACCGCCGAAACCGAAACGCCGAAGGTGATCGACCTGGAGCCCGAACCAGCCGAAGCCGAAAAGGCCACGACCGAGAAGCCTTTGCCCGAGGCCGTGCAGGAACCCGAGCCCGCAGCCGAATCTGAGCCTGAGCCGGAGACTACGGCGCAGGAAGAAGCCGGCGAAAGCCCGGCTTCCGAACCGCCGCCAGAGGCAGCGGAGACACCGCCCGCCAAGGCCGGCAATGGCGCGACGGAGCCGGAAGAACAGGCGTTTCCGCCGGTTCCCGACGATCCCGGCGTCGATCCCAACGAGGCGCCGGAACCGTCCAGCGGGCGATTCCGTCTTTTCTGATCGGTTTCGGCCCTATATCTCTGGATCGGACAGAGATCGGAAAGGGCCGGAATGCTCGAACGGATAACCGCCATCTTCCAGTCGATCGGCCGCGAGCGGGCGGCCGAAGGCGAGCCGGCCTTCGCGCCGGACGATCCGCGGCTGGCTGCGGCCGCGTTGATGCATCATGTCATCGAGGCCGACGGGATACTGCACGATGTCGAGCGGCAGCGCTTCGCCGAGATCCTGCAGGAGACCTACGGGCTCGATGACAAACGGCTCGGCGAACTGGTCGAGGCGGCGCGCGACGCCGACAGCGAAGCGGTCGATCTCTACCAGTTCACCAGCGTCCTGATGCGCTCGACCTCCGCCGACGAACGGCGCGATCTCATCGAGGCGCTCTGGGAGATGGTGTTTGCCGACGGCGAAATTCACGAGCTGGAAGACAATATCGTCTGGCGCATCTCGGAACTGCTGGGCGTCGACGGGCGCGACCGCATCCTGATGCGCAACGCGGTGATGGCGCGGCTTTCGGCGGAAACCGGCGGCGAATAGCGCGCCTCATGAGACAAGCCGCCGACCAGCGCCCCGTTCTCGTCGTCCTGCATCAGGAGCGGTCTTCGCCCGGACGGGTCGGGCAGGTGTTGCAGGCGCGCGGATTCGACCTCGACATTCGTACGCCGCCGCTCGGCGACGACTTGCCCGAAACGCTCGACGACCATGCCGGCGCGGTGGTGTTCGGCGGGCCGATGAGCGCCAATGACGATCACGACTATATCCGCCGCGAGACCGACTGGCTGGCCGTGCCGCTTGCCGAGAACCGGCCGTTTCTCGGTATCTGTCTCGGCGCGCAGATGCTGGCCAACCATCTCGGCGGTTCGGTTGAGGGTCGCGCCGACGGGCTTGTCGAGATCGGCTGGTACCCGCTGGCCGCCACCGAGGCCGGCGCGCAATTGATGGACTGGCCGCCGATGATCTACCAGTTCCACCGCGAGGGCTTCACCTTGCCGGATGGCGCGGTGCGGCTGGCGGGCTCGCCGACCTACGAAAACCAGGCGTTCCGCTATGGCGACAAGGCCTGGGCCATCCAGTTTCACGCCGAACTCACCCAGGTGATGATGCATCGCTGGACCGTGCGCGCCGCGCATCGTTTCGTGCTGCCGGGCGCGCAGGGCGCGCGCGACCACCTTGAAGGCCGGCTGCTTTACGACCGTCCGGTCTTTTCCTGGTTGAACGCCTTCATCGACCGGATTTTCCTCGAAGACGCATAGCGCCGGTCAGCCGGCGCGGTGCAGGTAGCGCGCATCGCGCAGTTTCGGAAACGCCACGGCCCAGATGCCGGCGACCGCAATGGCGCCGACGCCGCCGAACACCACCGCCGGCACCACGCCGATCCAGGCCGCCATGAAGCCGGCGCGAAACTCGCCCAACTCGTTCGATGCGCCGAGGAACACCATGTTGACCGCGTTGACGCGACCGCGCACCTCGTCCGGTGTCCACAATTGCAGCAGCGTCTCGCGGATATAGACGCTGACCATGTCGGCGGCGCCGACCAGCGCCAGTGCGACGATCGACAGCCATGTGATCGTCGACAGGCCGAAGACCACCGTCAACGCGCCGAACAGGGCGACGAATACAAGCAGGATGCGGCCGGCATGATCGCTGATCGGTGAGGCGGCCAGAAACGCCGCCATGGTAATCGCGCCGATGCCCGGAGCCGCGCGCAGCAGGCCGAGGCCCCACGGGCCGAGATGCAGGATATCGCGTGCATAGACGGGCAACAACGCCACTGCGCCGCCCAAGAGCACGGCAAACAGGTCAAGCGAGATCGCGCCCAGCACCACCTTCTCGCCGCGGATGAAGCGCAGCCCGTCGAACAGCGAGGAAAACGTCACCTTGCGCACCGCGTCGCGTATCTTCGGCTTGGGGATGCGGCTGGCAAGCGCGAAGGCGGCCAGCATCAACACAAGCGCGGTCGCGTAAGCCGTCGTCGCGCCGAGGCCATAGAGCAGGCCGCCCGCGACCGGTCCGCAGATCGAGGCGACCTGCCACGAAGATGAGTTCCAGGCCACCGCATTGGCGAAGTCGGCGCGCGGCACCAGATTGACCACCAGCGACTGCGAGGCTGGGCCGAAGAACGCGCGGCCGACCGCCAACCCGGCCAGCGCCACGAAGATCGGCAGCGGCGTGGCGATCTCGATGACGGCGAACCACAGGATAGCCGCGATGCAGATCGCTTCCAGCGCGATCGACGCACGCATGACCAGGCGGCGGCCATAGCGGTCGGCCACCGCGCCGGTCACCAGCACCAGCAACAAGAGCGGCAGGAACTGGACCAGCCCGATAATGCCGAGATCGAGCGGGTCGCGGGTGATATCGTAGACCTGCCAGGCGACCGCGACCGCGACGATCTGTGCGGCGAGCGTCGCGGCAAAGCGCGCCAGCCAGTAATTGATGAAGGCTGGGTGCGCAAAGGCGGCGAAGCGCGCGCCACTGACGCTGTCGGAATGTTCGGATGTCATCGGCGATATCCTTGTCGATATCTTCGGCGCGGCTCACGGGCTGAGCGCGGACCCGGCGGTTTACCACGTTCACGGCGCGATGCATGCACAACTTGCAGGCGGGCGGCCAAACACCTAAGTGATCGGCAGAACCGCAAGGGAGATTCGGCGTGGGCCTGACGATAATTCAAACGCTGTTGTTCGTGATCGGCATCTATAAGTGGATCGTCATCGCGATGGTCATCTTTTCGTGGCTCTATTCGTTCAACGTCGTGAACAATTCCAACCGCTTCGTGGCGATGGTCGGTGAGTTCCTCTACAAGGCGACGGAGCCGTTCCTGCGGCCGATCCGGCGCTTCATGCCGGATCTGGGCGGTCTCGATATCTCGCCGATCGTGCTGTTCGTGATTATCTTCTTTATCGAACGCTTCATCATCAATGTCCTGGCGCCGGCGGTCACCTGACCGGAAACGCTCCAGGGCCGGAGTTCCTGCGTGCCGGGCCGGGTTGGAGCGATCTCTGCGCGCGCGTCACGCCGAACGCGTCGCGCGACGCCATTGAGGGTGTGGAAACCCGCGATGATGGCCAGGCACGGCTGAAGATACGGGTCACCGCGCAGCCGGAAAAGGACAGGGCCAACAAGGCGGTGATCGCTTTGCTGGCAAAAAGGCTCGGCGTGCCGAAATCGGCCATCGCCGTTGTTGCCGGCAAGACGGCGCGCGACAAGACGATCCGGATTGAGGGCGACAGCGAGACCGGAGAGCGCATCAGGGCGCTCGCTGGCGAAGCGGCGTAGCGCTCTAGTCCCTGGACGTTTTGGCGCGTTCGACAGCCTCGAGGATCAGCTCCTTGGCGACGTCGACACTCTGCCAGCCGCCGATCTTCACCCATTTGCCGGGTTCCAAATCCTTGTAGTGCTCGAAAAAGTGCTCGATCTGCTTGAGCGTGATGTCCGGCATGTCGGAATAGTCCTTCACGCTGTCATAGCGCTTGGTCAGGGCATGTGTCGGCACCGCGATGATCTTCTCGTCCTGCCCGGAATTGTCTTCCATCAGCATCACGCCGATGGGCCGTACATTGATCACACAGCCCGGCACCAGAGGGCGGGTGTTGCAGACCAGCACGTCGATCGGGTCGCCGTCGTCGGACAGCGTGTGCGGCACGAAGCCGTAATTCCCGGGATAGGTCATCGGCGTGTAGAGGAAACGGTCGACCACCAGCACGCCGGCATCCTTGTCCATCTCGTATTTGATCGGCTGGCCGCCGACCGGCACCTCGATGATCACATTGATGTCGTCGGGCGGGGTGTTGCCGATGGCGATGGCTTCGATACGCATCCGGTTGGTCCTGAATGTCGGTTCATTGGGGTTTGGCGGCAGATAGCCGGAATTCCGGCAGGTGGCAACCGGTCAGGGGTTGCAGCGGGTTGGTCGGAACGCTGCCCGAAATCAGTTCCAGACGTAGGCGACCTTGCGCAGCCGGCGGCCTTCGAAGGTTTCGAAACCCTGGGCGATATCGTGGCCGCCGAGGCCGGTATAGAACTGCGCGGCGATCGTATTGTCTTCCAGCGCCCAGATCACCAGGCCCTTGCAGCCATGGTCCCGGAGGCTGTTCTTGGCGGCACGAAACAGCCGCGTCCCGACACCGATGCCCTGATACTCCGGGCGGATGTAAAGCTCGTAGATCTCGCCTTCCTGCGACAGCGCATGCGCGCGGTTCAGCCCGTAGGTACAGTAGCCGGCGATCGAGCCGCCGAGATCGACGACCATGACGGAGGTGTTGCGCCGGATGGCGCGGCGCCACCATTCGCCGTGGCGGCGCGCGATCATGCGGCGCAGGCTGGCATGCGGTATGATGCCGGCATAGGCGTTTTGCCAAGCCGCGGCATGCACTTCGGCGATCTGAAAGGCGTCGTTTTCGTCCGCCGGCCTTATATCGACAATGAGCGAGTTCATGACGCGCAGACCATGCGACAGAGGTCTGCTGCGGGCAAGTGAGATATTAACTGAAAATAAACTTTTTGGCCGCCCGGGCGCAGTTCTGTGGACGGTGTTTCATTTTTGCACGCCTTCACCTTGCGGATTCCCAAAGGGAAGACCGGTCGCGCCGGAGCGGCGCTCCGCCTCGTGGCCCAACATCCAGTGGACCGTCGGAAAGGCAAGCTCGTTCCACGGGATGTCATGCCACTTGAACAGCGCCGTCTCGAGGCTCTCGATTCCCGGCTCGTGTGCGCCGTCGACGAGGTCGCCGTGAAAGATTAGTTGGACCTGGCTCAGATGCCTGACGGAGTAGACTGCCAAAAGGCCGCCGATCTGCAGTTCGGCGCTGGCTTCCTCGAACGCCTCGCGCCTGGCGCCTTCCTCCGGTGTCTCCTGCAGTTCCAGATAGCCGGCCGGCACGGTCCAGAACCCCTTGCGCGGTTCGATGGCGCGCCGGCACAGCAGGAACCGGTCTTCGTGGGTGACGACCGTGCCGACCACGATCTTCGGATTTTCATAGGCGATAAAGCCGCAGCGCGCACAGATGTCGCGTTCATGGGTGTCGCCATCGGGCTGGCGGCGCTCGAAGCGTTTTTCCAGTTCTTCGGACATCGGGCGAGACTACGCCTGACGGCGCGCTCTGTCAGCCGTCGGTTTTCTGGCCGGTCAGGCGCGGGATGATCTCGTTGTCGACGACATCGCGCGTCAGCGGCCCGACATGCTTGTAGGCAATGGTGCCGTCGGCTGCGACGACGAAGGATTCCGGCACGCCATAGACACCCCACTCAATCGCCGAGCGGCCCGACAGGTCGGCGCCGGCGCGGGTGTAGGGATTGCCCAGTTCGTTGAGAAAACCGACCGCGTTGCCGGTCTTGTCCTTGTAGTTCAGGCCGGCGATATCGAGGTCGCCGCGTCCGGCGAGTTCCATCAGCAGGTGATGCTCTTCGCGGCACGGTCCGCACCACGAGGCCCAGACATTGACGAGCACCGGCTTGCCGCCGAATTCCGCAGGCACGAAGGCCGGCATGGCGTTGCCGTCGGCGGTCGTCAGCCCGGGAATGGCCGGCAGCGGCGTGTCGGGTGCGGGTTTGCCGATCAGCGCGGACGGTACCACAGAGGTGTCGCGACCCGGTTGCATCATCATGAAGGCGAACAGCGCGGCCAGCGCCATGAAGGCGACCACGGGGATGAAAACCGCGGGATTGGTCTTGCGGGCGGCGGGCGCTTGCCCGGTTTCGGTCTCGCTCATGGAACTGTCCGTTACTTCGCCGAGCGGCGGCGCACGCCGTTTTGTTCGAGCTGGCGCATCTCGCGCAGGCGGGCGCTGCGATCGAGCCACAGCCACAGGCCGAGGCCGCCAAGCACGGCAGCCGTCAGGCCATAGCTGATGAGGACGAAATGCAGATGGGTCATGGATTACTCCGCGAGAACCGGCGTCGTGGCGGCGCGCTGCTCACTGGCCCCGGCACGGCGCATGGCGGTGATGCGGCGGCGCCAGACTTCGGTGCGCATGGCAACCAGATGCAGGAAAAAAAACAGCAGGGTGAAGCCGACAGCCATCACCAGCAGCGGCCACAGCAGGCTGGGATGGATCGTCGGTCCGTCGAGGCGGACCACCGAAGCCGGCTGATGCAGCGTGTTCCACCAGTCGACCGAAAACTTGATGATCGGGATGTTGACCGTGCCGATCAGCACCAGGATCGCGACCGGGCGCGCGGCGCGCACCGGATCGTCCATCGCGCGCTGCAGGGCGATGACGCCGAGATACATCAAAAACAGCACGAAGACCGAGGTCAGGCGGGCGTCCCACACCCACCAGGTGCCCCACATCGGCTTGCCCCAAAGCGAGCCGGTGGCGAGCGCCAGGAACGTGAAGGCGGCGCCGATGGGCGCGGCCGACTTGATCGACACGTCGGCGAGCGGATGGCGCCAGATCAGCGTGCCGAGCGAGGAGACGGCCATGACCATGTAGCCCATCATCGCCAGCCAGGCCGACGGCACATGCACATACATGATGCGCACCGTGATGCCCTGCTGGTAATCCTGCGGCGCGGCGAATGCCAGATAGAGACCGATCGCCAGAAGCAACGCAGCGGCACCCCCGAGCCAGGGCAGGATCTTGCCGGAATAGGACAGGAACCGCGTCGGGTTGGCGAGCGCGGTCAGGCTGAAACGGGGCATCTGCACGGTCGTATCACTCATGGCGCATACTTAGTGCCAAGCGCGTCCGGCGGCAATTGACTCGGATCAATCGGAAGACGCTTTCAGCGCTCCGCCGGCCGCCAAAGGCCCCAAAACCGCGAAAAACAGCGTCAGCGCGCACATCAGCAGGAACGGCTGCGTGAACGGCGCCGGGTCCTGGACAGCGCCATAGGCGGCCATGACACCGAAAATCAGCACCGGAATGACGAAGGGCAGGATCATCACCGAGACCAGCAAGCCGCCGCGCGGCAGGGCGACGGCGATGGCCGCGCCGGTCGCGCCGATGAAGGTGATCGCGGGCGTGCCGGCGAGCAGCGTCAGGCTGGTCGCGGCGATCGCCGTCGGCTCCATGTTCATCAGCACACCGAGCGCCGGCGAGACGACGACCAGCGGCAGGCTGGTGGTCAGCCAGTGGGCGATGCATTTGGCGAACACGGTGACCGCCAGCGGATGCTCGCCGTGCTGCATGATCAGAAGGTCGAGCGAACCGTCCTCGCGGTCGGCCTGGAACATGCGGTCGAGGCCGAGCAGCGAAGCGAGCAGGGCGCCGATCCACAGGATCGCCGGGCCGATGCGCGCCAGCAGGTTGAGATCGGGGCCGATGCCGAACGGCACCACCGCGATCACCGCCAGGAAAAACAGGATGCCGACCAGCATGCCGCCGCCGGCGCGCACACCGATGCGAATGTCGCGGGCGATCAGCGCCATCATGCCGCAAGCGCTCCGCCGAAGGTAAGGCTCTTCATGCCGGCGACCTTGATGGGCAGATGCGTTGCCGCAACGACGATGCCGCCGCCGACCAACTGGTCGCGAATCAGCGTGGCGAACTGCTTTTCCGACGCCGCGTCGAGGCCGGAGGTCGGCTCGTCGAGCAGCCAGACCGGGCGGTGATTCAGCAACAGCTTGGCGATCGAGACGCGCCGGCGCTGACCGGTCGATAGATAGGAGAATGGCAGGTCGAGCGTGTGTTCCAGGCCGACCAGCTCCATCGCGTCGTTGAGCGAAGCCGACGGCTCGCCGTGAAAGGCCTGCCAGAAGCCGAGATTTTCGCGCACCGTCAGCGCCGGCTTCATGGCGTTGATCGGGCCGAGCAGATGCGAGGCGGCGGCGACCTTGGTCTTGCTGCCGTCGGCGTTTTCCATATAGGCCTTGCCGGCGGACGGGTGCAGCAACCCGGCGATGGCGCGGATCAGCGTCGACTTGCCGGCGCCGTTCGGGCCGGTGACGAGCAAGCCCTCGCCGGCGGCCAGCGTGAAGCTGACCTGTTCGAACACCGGTCCGGCGCCCCGGTCGGCGGCAAGGTCGCGAACGACCAGTTTCATGACTTACCCCTCATTGGCCGGCCATGTGGCATGGATGGCGGGGCGTGGCAACCGCCTTTTCTTTTCGCCTTTCGACGGTCTGGAAAGGTTCTAAAAACTGCTCTATAGGGAGCGCATCGCACCAGCGGCCGGTGCGTGAACATCTTTGAGCCGACCGAAATGTCGGACCTCTTTTCGTGGTCTGGCAGGGGCGGACAGCGGAAATGGCCGCACCCGCATCTTCTTGAGCGCTCGTTCGAAGTGCATGCGGAAGAGTTCGTCCCTAGCAGGCACCCGAACTCGAAAGGTGAAACCCGTGTCAAAGATCGACAGCTTCAAATGCCGCAAGACGCTTACCGTCGGTGGCAAGGACTATGTCTATTACAGCCTCGCCGAGGCCGAAAAGAACGGCCTTGAGGGCATCTCCCGGCTGCCCTACTCGATGAAGGTTCTGCTTGAGAACCTCTTGCGCAACGAGGACGACCGCTCGGTCACCAAGGCCGACATCGTCGCCGTGGCCAACTGGCTGAACGACAAGGGTTCGGCCGGCTACGAGATCGCCTACCGCCCGGCGCGCGTGCTTATGCAGGACTTCACCGGCGTGCCCGCCGTCGTCGATCTCGCGGCGATGCGCGACGCGATGGTGTCGCTCGGCGGCGATCCGGAGAAGATCAACCCGCTGGTGCCGGTCGATCTCGTCATCGACCACTCGGTCATCGTCGACGAATTCGGCAACCCGAATGCGTTCGCCCGCAATGTCGAGCTGGAGTACCAGCGCAACGGCGAGCGCTACCGTTTCCTGAAATGGGGCCAGCAGGCGTTCCGCAACTTCCGCGTCGTGCCGCCCGGCACCGGCATCTGCCACCAGGTCAATCTGGAATATCTCGGCCAGACCGTGTGGACCAAGGATGCCGACGGCGAGACCGTCGCCTATCCCGACACCTGTGTCGGCACCGATTCGCACACCACGATGATCAACGGCCTTGGCGTGCTCGGCTGGGGTGTCGGCGGCATCGAGGCGGAAGCCGCCATGCTCGGCCAGCCGATCTCCATGCTGCTGCCGGAAGTGATCGGCTTCAAGCTGACCGGCAAGCTGAAGGAAGGCGTGACCGCCACCGACCTGGTGCTGACCGTCGTGCAGATGCTGCGCCAGAAGGGCGTGGTCGGCAAGTTCGTCGAATTCTTCGGCGACGGGCTCGATCACCTGACGCTGGCCGATGCGGCGACCATCGGCAATATGGGTCCGGAATATGGCGCGACCTGCGGCTTCTTCCCGATCGATTCCGAAACGCTGAACTATCTCAACATGACCGGCCGCGAATCTGACCGCATCGCGCTGGTCGAGGCCTACGCCAGGGAGCAGGGCATGTTCCGCGAGACCGGCAGCGCCGAACCGGTGTTCACAGACACGCTGGAACTCGATCTCGGCGACGTGGTGCCGTCGATGGCCGGGCCGAAACGGCCGGAAGGCCGGCAGGCGCTGGAGACCGTCGGCGCGAAGTTCCGCGAGGCGTTCGAGGCCGAGTACAAGAAGAACCCGGCCGAACTCGGCAAGCGCTTCGCTGTCGAGGGCGAGGATTTCGATCTCGGCCATGGCGATGTGGCGATCGCCGCCATCACGTCGTGCACCAACACGTCGAACCCGTCGGTGCTGATCGGCGCGGGCTTGCTTGCGCGCAATGCCAACAAGCTCGGCCTGAAGCAGAAGCCCTGGGTCAAGACCTCGCTTGCACCCGGCTCGCAGGTCGTCGCCGAATATCTGGAAAACTCCGGCCTGCAAAAGGAGCTTGATCAAATAGGCTTCAACCTCGTCGGCTTCGGCTGCACCACCTGCATCGGCAATTCCGGCCCGTTGCCGGCG
Organism: Oricola sp.; assembly: GCF_965230365.1. GTDB lineage: Bacteria > Pseudomonadota > Alphaproteobacteria > Rhizobiales > Rhizobiaceae > Oricola. The sequence continues at coordinate 717,937 of NZ_OZ246003.1, forward strand.
CCGATCTCCAGGACGATCAACGACAAGGGCCTGATCGCCGGCGGCGTGCTGTCGGGCAACCGCAACTTCGAGGGCCGCATCTCGCCCGACGTGCAGGCCAACTACCTCGCCTCGCCGCCGCTGGTCGTCGCCTATGCGCTGGCCGGCACGGTCGATATCGACCTGACCAGCGAGCCGATCGGCCAGGACAAGGATGGCAATGACGTGTTCCTTAAGGACATCTGGCCCTCCAACCAGGAGATCCAGGAGTTCATCGCCAACTACGTCACCCGCGAGATCTTCGCGGCCAAATATGCCGATGTCTTCAAGGGCGACGAGAACTGGCAGGCGGTGCAGGCCCCGGCCGGCCAGACCTATGCCTGGGACGACGGTTCGACCTATGTGCAGAACCCGCCCTATTTCGCGGGCATGGGCAAGTCGGCCGGCCAGGTCGGCGACATTGTCGGCGCGCGGGTGCTCGGCCTGTTCGGCGACAAGATCACCACCGACCACATCTCGCCGGCCGGGTCCATCAAGGCCCAGTCGCCGGCGGGCGCCTATCTGATGGACAATGGCGTCGGTGTGGCCGACTTCAACCAGTACGGCACCAGGCGCGGCAATCACGAGGTGATGATGCGCGGCACCTTCGCCAATATCCGCATCCGCAACCACATGCTGGGCGAAAACGGGCGCGAGGGCGGCTACACGATCCACTATCCCACCAAGGAAGAGCTGCCGATCTATGACGCGGCGATGCGCTACCGCGCGGAAGGCGTGCCGCTGGTCGTGTTTGCCGGCGGCGAATATGGCAATGGCTCGTCGCGCGACTGGGCGGCCAAGGGCACCAACCTGCTCGGCGTCAAGGCGGTGATCGCGCAGTCGTTCGAGCGCATCCACCGTTCCAACCTGGTCGGCATGGGCATCGTGCCCTTCGTGCTGGAAGACGGCACGACCTGGCAGTCGCTGGGCCTGAAGGGCGACGAGACGGTGACCATCGAGGGGCTGGCCGGCGTCAAGCCGCGCGACACGGTGATCGCCAAGGTCACCTATGCGGATGGTGAGACGAAGGACGTGCCGCTGATCTGCCGCATCGATACCGCCGACGAACTGGACTATGTCCATAATGGCGGCATCCTGCACTACGTGCTGCGCGACCTGGCGGCGTAAGGAGCGGGGCATTTAGTGGAATAAACGAACCCGCCGGGCTGCAAGGTCCGGCGGGCATCTTGCTCAGACGATGACGCGAGCCAGCCTTCTCCCCGTTCGGATCGATGGATCAATTGCCGATATCGGCAATTAGCCGCTTGGCAAGATGAACGTCGTCATCCTAGGGTCAAGCCCTAGGATGACGAACTCCATTTAGCTTGGTCGCTAGTCGCCAAGTTCAGCGCAAGGGGGAGATCGCCACCGCACTTTTCTCACCAATAAAACTATTCCACCGCGCCCAAACCTCCCCTATCCTGGTTCCCGCCTCCTCACGGAAGTCTGTCGTGCGCACCGGCTGATGGAGAGAGGGACGGTGCTTGTCGGGCGATGCAGAGGTGTATCGCTGGGTGATGAATCCCCAAGTCAGGGCGGCATGAAGCGGCGCGCGCAGTCTTGTTTTCCCGGACAAAACGATCCGGGCCGCCGACCGAAGCTGCATGGGTCGCACACCGGCGGCCAGCTGTCCATGCGGAAGCCAGCCGGCCGCCCGCTATCCCGCCTGGCGCTTCACCTTCATCTCCGCGCCCAGCCAGTGGTGATACTCGGCCAGCACCGCTTCGTCGCGGGCGCAGTAGTGCCATTTCTGCTGCTTCGTCACCGTCAGGAAGCCGGCGCGGCGCAGCAGGTCGATATGGCGGCTGATGGTTGGCTGCGTGACGCCCATCCGCTCGGCAATCATCTGCATGCAAACGCCGGTCTTGACCGGATCGGCGGAAAGCTGGTGGCCGAAATTGCCGGCTGGGTCGTCGAGCAGGCGCAGGATCTCCAGCCGGCTTTCGCTCGCCAGGGCCTTGAATTGGTCGGCGCGATCTGGTTGTTTAGTCATATTGCAAATCTGCTAAGTGACGATGTGAGGCCATGCCATGCTTATGCTCGATCAGGCATTCTCTTTCAACGGGCAGCGCGTCGCCTGGGGCGTCATCGGTGCCGGCGATCCGGTCGTGCTGGCGCACGGCTTTCCGTGGTCGGCGCAAGCGTGGCGGCGCATCGCGCCGTGGCTGGCGCAAAGCCACAGGGTCTGGTTCTTCGACATGCTGGGCACCGGCCGGTCGGAGAAGTCGGACGGCCAGAATGTCACCGAGAGCGTTCAGAGCGACCTGCTGGCCGCACTGATCGCCTACTGGGGGCTCGACCGGCCGCAGGTGGTCGGCCACGATTTCGGCGGGCTTGCGGCGCTGCGCTGCCATTTCGTCAATGGCGTCGACTTTGGCCGGCTGCATCTGATCGATCCGGTCGCTGTTCTGCCGTCCGGTTCGCCCTTCTACGCCCATGTCCGCCTGCACGAGGCGGCGTTCTCCGGCGTGCCGGACTATGCGCATGAGGCGCTGCTGCGCGCCTACATCCAGCAGGCGGCGCATTACCCGCTGCGCGCCGAGGCGATGGACATCTATCTGGAACCGTGGAGCGGCGAGACCGGTAAGCCCGCCTTCTACCGCCAGATCGCCCAATCCGACACCGCTAACATCGCCGAAGCGCAGCAGCGCTACCGAAAGCCGGATTTCCCGGTGCATCTGGTGTGGGGCGCGCATGACAGTTTCATCCCGCTGGAACGCGGCGAGAAACTGAAAGGGCTATTGCATGCCGAGACGATGACGGTGGTCGATGACGCGGCGCATATCGTCCAGGAGGACGCACCGGAAGCGGTCGTTGCGGCGTTGTTGCGCAACGCCGCCTGACCGCGACAACCGGCCCGGCCACCGTATCAGTCGGCGCTCTCGGTCAAATTCGCCGGCGTTCCTGCAACGAGGCGGTTGAGCAGCGCCGACAATTGCTCCAGTTCGGCGTCGTCCCAGCGGTCCTGGAACACGTAATTCGCCCGTTTGGCGAAGGTTGCGCGCGCCTCGGAAAGCCGGGTCCTGCCCGCCTCGGTCAAGACGACAAAAGCCAGCCGGGCGTCGCGCTCGTCGGCCTTTCGCGTCAGCAGGCCGAGCTTTTCCATCGGCGCGGCCATGCGTGTCACCGTCGACGCGCTGACATGCATGCGTTTTGCCAATTCCACGCGGGGCAGGCGGTTGAGCGGCGCCCTGTCGAGATGCATCAGCAGGAAGAATTCGTTCACTGACAGGCCGTGCACGGCGGAAAACTCGCCGGCAAGCCTGGCTCTCAATTCATCCGCCGACTGCAGCAGGCGCAGGGCGTTTATGGTGCAGATGTTTTCCATGAGAGGGATATAAGCCATATTGCTTGCATATGCAAGGATTATGCAATAATAACTCAAGCTCTTCGAACACAGGGAGCTGACATGGATTACGAAGTGGTATTTTCTGTCGCCGGGGTCGTCGCGATGTTCGGTTGGGCCGTGCTTCTGGCCTCGCCATGGATGCCGGTCTGGTCGGACCGGATCGCCGGCCTCTTCGTCCCGATCACACTCGCGGCCGGTTATACGATCATGTTTGTCTGGTTTCCGGCCGACAGCGGCGGGTTCGGCAGTTTCGCCGAGGTCACGCTGTTGTTCTCGAATCCCGAGGCGCTGATGGCGGGATGGGTGCATTTCCTCGCCTTCGACCTCTTCGTCGGAGCCTGGATCTGCCGACAGGGTCGAGCAGATGGCCTCCGGTTCTGGTTCGTCTTGCCTTGCCTGCCGGTCACCTTCCTCTTCGGGCCTGCGGGCTTTCTGCTCTTTTCGCTCGTCCGGGCCGTTGGCAATACCGCCGGCATGAGCGCGAGGCGGGCGCAAACGTGATCCGGCTTTCTCCGGCCCGTTGGACAAATCCCGCCGCCAATCCCGGGAATCCGGGATTGGCGGGAAATCCTGTCCACCGCCCTTGAAACCGGCCTATCATCCGTCCCGCCTTCTCATGGAAGTCTGGGTGCGCACCGGCTCACAGGGGGAAGGACGGTGCCTGATTGGTGGCGCAGAGGTGTGTCACTGGGTGATGAACCCCCAAGCCGGGGCGGCATGAAGCGGCGCGCGCAGTCTTGTTTTCCCGGACTTTCGTTCCGGGCCGCCGACCGAAGCTGCAAGACCACCGAGCGGGCGGTCCGAGGATCGCTATTACTATCTAGACGTTGCGATGCTTTGACCGCCCGTCTTCCAGAATATGAACAATCCGGCCTCGGGAAACGGGGCGCGGCGGCTATGGCGTGCGCGTTCTCACCATTCACGCGCTGGCACGCGCCACCCATTCCTCCGAGCGCATTTCGATCAGCCGCGATGCGGTGCGGTCGAACTCGAAGGCCTCGGTGCCGCTGTCGGCCTGGTAGAGTTCATGCGGTTCGGCGGCCGCCGAGACCACCAGCTTTACCTGGTTGTCGTAGAGCGTGTCGATCAGGTTGATGAAGCGCTTGGCCTCGTTGCGCTTGCCGGCGCCGATCAGCGGCACGCGCTCGACAAAGACCGTGTGGTAGTTGCGGCTGATCGCCAGATAATCGCGTGCGCCGAGCGGCTGCTCGCACAGATCGGCAAACGAAAAGCGCGCCGCGCCCATCGCCACCGCCGGGGCGGTGATCATCCGGCCCTTGACCTCGATGGCTTCCGAATGGGCCGGAGTGCCGCCGGTCAGCCGGTCCCAGATGTCGTCGATTGCCGCGTCGGCGGCCTCGCCCAGCGGCGACACGTAGAGCGGCGTGCGGGCCAGCCGGTCGAGCCGGTAGTCGCGGTCGGCATCGAGGCTCATCACATCGACATGGGCGTGAAGCACGTCGATGAAGGGCAGGAACAGGCCGCGATTGAGACCGTCCCTGTAGAGCCCGCCGGGGGCCACGTTGGAGGTCGCCACCAGGATGACGTCGCGCGCAAACAGGGCCGAAAACAGCCGCGACAGGATCATCGCATCGGCGATGTCGGTGACCGAAAACTCGTCGAAGCACAGCACGCGGGCTTCGGCGGCGATGGCGCGGGCGACCGGCGGAATCGGGTCGTCCTCCTTGACCTTGCCGGCCTTCAGATCGGCGCGGTGGCGGGCGATACGGTCGTGCACGTCGGCCATGAAATCGTGGAAATGGGCGCGGCGCTTGCGTTGTGCCGGGCAGGCGCGAAAGAAGAAGTCCATCAGCATGGTCTTGCCGCGCCCGACCGAGCCGTGGATGTAGAGCCCGCGCACCGTATGCGGCTTGGGCGCGCGGCGCGCAAACAGCCAGCCGAGCGAACTCGACTTGGAGGCCAGCCGCAGCGTGCCGATTTCCTCGTTCAGCGCGTCGAGGCGGCTGGCGAGCGCTTCCTGGGCGGTGTCGGGATCGAGCTTGCCGTCGGCGACCAGCGCATCGTAACGGGCGCGCACCCGCTCGCCCGTATATTCGATGTCGGTCACCGCCCGGCCCGCGTCAGGCTGGCTAGCGGGTCAGCGAGATCGCCGCGCCCGTGGTCGTCTGGCCGTTGAACTGGCCCGCGCCGGTCGGGAACAGCGTGGCGACGCGGTTGCCGTCCGAATCGCTCAACAGCACCTGCTGGCCCTGCACGTCCCAGGCCGCGACACTGGCCGCATCGCCAGGGCAGCCGCGCGAGGCGGCGCGGAAGCCGCCGGTCCACTTGGTCAACGCCATGAACATCTGGCATGACGAGCCGGCGGTGGTCACCTTCCATGCGCCGACCAGCGCCTCGCGGGTTACCGGTTCGGCGGTCGCCACGTTCTGGAAGCTCGAATTCGGGTCGGTGGTGCCATCGGGCAGGACGCCCTCCTGGCCCGGCGCAGTCGGGAAGCCGGGCTGCTGCGCGCCCGGCTGGGTTGGCGGCGGCAATTGGCCGCCGGTGACCGGATCGGTCGGGGCCGGGGTCAGCGGTGCCGGTGCGGGGCGCGTGCTGAAGGTGCCGAAACGCGACGTCGAGCATCCGGCGACGATCACGCCTGCCGCCAAAACACACATCGCCGATGTTAGCGCGGATTTGCGCATCATGTTCTCCTGTCTGCCAAGGCGCGTTGCCCCGGATCTGTCGCCCTTCGTATGCGCAGTAAAGTGGCGAAATAAGGAAAACACAATATTAACAAAGCCGATACAAAGCGTCGCGGGGCTTCACGCACAGCTTGATGGCGGTGCCGCCGTCACCATTCTGCCTTGTGGCAGTTTTGGGGGAAGGCGGGGCCGAAGCCCCGCCCCGCTTGCGGCTCTCTGCCTAGGCGCTGCGGACCGGATCGAGCGTCGTTTTCCAGAGTTCCTTGTCGGCGCGGTCCATCAGGCGCACCGTCATCTGCTGCGTCGCGCCGTCGATGTCGACCAGGCCGAAGAATTGCAGGCCCATGGACGGCGGCAGGTTGACGCCTTGGCCCTCTTCCGGCGCCTTGACGAACTTCACTTCCGGTCCAAACGTCTTGTCGAGCGCGTTCGGGCCGAAGGTGCCGGCGTGCAGCGGTCCGGAGACGAACTCCCAGAACGGGTTGAAATCCTGGAACTGCGCGTTGGACGGGTCGTAGTAGTGCGCCGCCGTGTAGTGAACATCGGCGGTGAACCAGACCGTATTGGTGACACCGGCGGTCTTGATGAAGCGCAGCAGGTCGGCGATTTCCAGCTCGCGGCCCTTGGCCGGGCCGTGGTCGCCATTTGCGATCGCTTCAGCGCCGGCTTGCTCGCGCCAGTTGTCCCAGACGATCAGGCCGATCGGCATGTCGGAGGCGATCACCTTCCAGGTGGCGCGCGACGACGCCAGTTCGCGCTTCAGCCACGCAACCTGCTCGGCGCCGAGGATGCGACTTTCCGGCGTCATCTCGTCTTCCATCGAAGCGCCGTTCGGGCCGCGATAGGAGCGCAGGTCGAGGAAGAAGACGTCGAGCATCGGACCGTAGGAGATCTTGCGGTAGACGCGGCCCGGCTCGGCCGGAGTGTAGCGGATCGGCGTCATCTCGTGGAAGGCGCGGGCGGCGCGGGCGCGCAGCACATGCACCGACTTCTCGGTGTAGCGGTCGTCGCTGATCAGGTCCTTGGCGTCGGACCAGTTGTTGACGACCTCATGGTCGTCCCACTGGAAGAAGGTCGGGCAGATGCCGTTCATGGCGCGCACATGCTCGTCCATCATGTTGTATTTCCATTGGGCGCGGAACTCGCCAAGGCTCTCGGCGACCTTGCGCTTCTCGTCGATCAGCACCGAGTTGACCCATTTGGAGCCGTCCTTCAACTCGACCTCGTCCTTCATCGGACCGTCGGCATAGATGGTGTCGCCGGAATGGATGAAGAAATCGGGCGTGTGGCGGGCCATGGTGGCGTAGGTCGCCATGCCTTCATCGTCGATGCCCCAGCCCTGGCCGGCGGTGTCGCCCGACCAGGCGAAACGGACCGAACGACGCGACATCGGCGCGGTCTTGAAGCGGCCGACGATCGGCTCGGACACGGCATTGATGTCGCTCAGGTCGCGGGCGGTCATGCGGAAGAAGATGTCCTGGTCGGACGGCAGGTCGGCGATCAGGCGCTTGACGGCGTGGTCGCTCTGCGGCAGCGCGTCGAGCGAACCGAGCTGGCGCGCTTCGGCGAAGCTCTCGGTCGTCGAAACCTCGAAGCTGACCTGCGACGGGCGGTCGGCGCGGGTCCACACGACACCGGACATGGTGTCGACGTCGCCGGACTGGACGCCGTGGGTAAACACCGGGCGCTGGTTGGCGCGCGAATAGGAAGGAAGGGCGAGGCCGGAACCGGCAACGATACCGGCTGCACCCGCCGAAGCCATGAAGGCGCGGCGGGACAAGGATGTCGAAATGCTCATGTTTGTCTCCCGAAGTAGCGCATGAATGCGCCGTCGGGAGATACCCCGGCCTTGATGGCTGGGGTTTTTCCGCATCGTGAAGTTTGGCTGAAATCTTGGTGACGATTTCAACAAAAAAAGGCGGGCCCGGGAGCCCGCCTGTCGATCCCTGGAAGCGCGACCGGCTTACTCGGCGGCGGCTTCCTCTTCGGCCGGAGCCTCAGCAGCGGCGGCCTCGACTTCGGCAGCTTCTGCGGCGGCAGCCTCGGCAGCGGCCTTGGCTTCCTCTTCCTTCATCTTCTGCTCTTCGATGCGCTCCTGCGCCTTCTTGCCCGGCAGCGCCTTGGTCGGGTTGTTGCGCGCTTCGCGCTTCAGGAAGCCGGCGGCATCGAGGAAACGTGCGACGCGGTCGGTCGGCTGCGCGCCGACACCGAGCCAATGCTTGATGCGCTCTTCCTTCAGCGTGATGCGTTCGCCGTCCTTCGGCAGCATCGGGTTCCATGAACCGACCTGCTCGATGAAGCGGCCGTCGCGCGGGCTGCGCACGTCGGCGATGACGATGTGGTAATAGGGCCGTTTCTTGGAGCCCGCACGGGCGAGACGGATTTTCAGTGCCATTTTCTTGTCCTTCTTGGTTCGCTTGGTTCTTTGTGTTTGCAGTTACGATGCGAGAAAACGTTCCGGCGGCTGGTGACGCCAGATATCGGCGCGAAAGTCCCAGACCGGTTCGTTTTCGCGTTCCAGCAACGCCCCCATCTTGCGGGCGACATTCTGAGAGGCGCGGTTTTGCGGGTCGATAACGCTGACCGCGGTCGTCCAGCCCATGTGCTCGTAGGCAAAGCGCAGCACCGCCGAAGCCGCCTCGACGGCGTAGCCCTTGCCGTGTGCGCCGCGCGCCAGCGTGTAGCCGACCTCGCGGTCCGGCCACTCCGGCGGCTGCAGCAGCGCACTGTGGCCGAGGCAGGCGTCGGTTTGCTTGTCGGCGATGCAGAAATAGCCGAAACCGAGTACGTTCCACGTGCCTGCCATCGCGGTAAACGACTTCCATGCCCGGTAGCGGTCTTCCGGCCCGCCGGTGTAGCGCATCACGTCCGGATCGGCCTTGTAGGCGGCCACGGCTTCGTAATCGCGCATGGCAAAGCCACGCAGCCGCAGACGCTCGGTTTCGATTACCGGTATGTCTGCCGCGTGTTTCATCGCCACTCGTTGACTTGTTCACCGGCGGCGATCGCCTCGTGGTGGCGGATCACCTCGCGGATGACGAAGGCGAGAAACTTCTCGGCGAAATCCGGATCGAGATCGGCGTCTCGCGCCAACTGACGCAGCCGCGCGACCTGGCGCTTCTCACGCTCCGGATCGGCCGGCGGCAGATCATGCTCGGCCTTCATTTCGCCGACCGCCTTGGTACAGCGAAACCGCTCGGCCAGTGTATGGATCAGGATCGCGTCGAAATTGTCGATCGAGCGACGGAGATCCTTGAGCAGGTCCTGTGCCTTCTGCGCGGTGTCTTCGGTTGCCATTGATGTCCTCACTTCTTCTTCGGCAGGCCGGGTAGTCCGCCGCCGCCCAACCCCGGCAGTCCCGGGCCGCCCAGGCCCGGCAGTTTCGGCGCGCCGCCGGGCAGGCCTCCGCCCCCGCCGAGACCGGCGGCCTCGGCCTGTTTCTGCAACGCCTCGAGCTGCTTCGGATCCATCGACGACAGGTCGGGCATACCGCCCATGCCACCCGGCATCCCGCCGGGCAGGCCCATCTTGCCGGCAAGGCCGCCCATCATCTTGCCCATCATGCCGCCGCCCTTCTTGCCCTTCATGGATTTCATCATGTCGGACATCTGGCGGTGCATCTTCAAAAGCTTGTTGATCTCGGCGGCGTTGGTGCCGGAGCCAGCGGCGATGCGCTTCTTGCGCGAATGTTTCAGGAGTTCGGGCTGTGACCGCTCCTTCGGCGTCATCGACGAGATGATGGCGAGCTGGCGCTTGAAGATCGAGTCGTCGAGACCGGCGGCGGCCATCTGGTCCTTCATCTTGCCCATGCCCGGCATCAGACCCATGATGCCGCCCATACCGCCCATTTTCTGCATCTGGCGAAGCTGGTCGGCGAGATCGTTCAGGTCGAACTTGCCGTCCTGCATCTTCTTCGCCATCGCCGCGGCCTTTTCCGCGTCGATGGTTTCGGCGGCCTTCTCGACCAGGCTGACAATGTCGCCCATGCCGAGGATGCGGTCGGCGATGCGCTTGGGATGGAACTCCTCGAGCGCATCCATCTTCTCGCCGGTGCCGATCAGCTTGATCGGCTTGCCGGTGACCGCGCGCATCGACAGGGCCGCGCCGCCGCGCCCGTCGCCGTCCATGCGGGTGAGCACGAGGCCGGTGATCGATATCCGCGCGTCGAAGCTTGTCGCCAGGTTGACGGCGTCCTGACCGGTCAGCGAGTCGGCGACCAGCAGCGTCTCGTGCGGATTGGCCACCTTCTTGATGTCGGCCATCTCGACCATCAGCGGCTCGTCGATATGGGTCCGGCCGGCGGTGTCGAGGATCACCACGTCATGGCCGCCGAGCTTTGCCGCCTGCACGGCGCGGTTGGCGATGTCGACGGGCGACTGGCCCTCGACGATCGGCAGCGTGGCGATGCCGGTCTGCTCGCCGAGCTGGCGCAGCTGCTCCTGGGCGGCCGGGCGGCGCGTGTCGAGCGACGCCATCATGACCTTCTTGCCCTGCTTCTCGGTCAGGCGTTTGGCGATCTTGCCGGTGGTGGTCGTCTTGCCCGAGCCCTGCAGGCCGGCCATCATGATGACGACGGGCGCCGGCGCGTTGAGATCGATGACCTCGCCTTGCGAACCCAGCATTTCGACCAGTTCGTCATGGACGATCTTGACGACCATCTGGCCGGGCTTGACGCTTTTCAGGACCTCGGCGCCGACCGCCTTCTCGCGCACACGTTCGGTGAACCCGCGCACGACTTCGAGCGCCACGTCGGCCTCGATCAGCGCGCGGCGCACTTCGCGCAGCGCAGCCGAGACGTCTTTCTCCGACAGCGCGCCGCGTCCGGTCAGGGTACCCAGGATCGAACCGAGACGGTCCTGAAGCGATTCAAACATGTTTCTCTCCGCTTTCGGGCTTTGCCGAAAGGTAGGCATCGTTGCGGCAAACCGGAAGACCAAAGCCGAAAAGCACCCGAGGGCGCATCGCGCTGTCGGGTGTTGACCTCCGGGATCTGTTTATACCTTTTCGGGTCCCGGTCGGTGGCTCGAGCTTCAACTCGTCGCTAGTCGGGCGCGGCTATGGCGGAAAAGCGAAGCCGAGTCAAGGCTGGGCGTCGAACCGCTCCTAGAACCGCTCGGCCCTGAGCACTTCCACGTCGCTCATCGTGACGATGCCCATTTGCGGCTCGATCGTCTCGTGGATCAGCTCCAAAGCCTTGTCGGCCTGTTCGGCCGACATCACCGAGACGATCACCACCATGCGGCCGAAATCGCCGACCAGCCCCTCGCGGCTCCACTCGCCCTCGCTGCCAGAACCCGACAGCGCCGGCAGCACTGTGTAGCCCGACACCGGCACCGCATCGAGAAGCCGGGTAACACGGCTGGCCACAGGCGCCTCGCAGATGACCGTCAGCTGCTTGCGCGTATGTGTCTGCATCGCCTTATCCTCCCGCGATCCACCGTCCGAGCATTGCGTAGGCCGGAATGCCGATGGACAGGTTTAGTGGAAACGTGACGCCGAGCGACAGCGTCAGATAGACCGACGGTCGCGCCTCCGGCAGCGCCAGGCGCATCGCCGCCGGCACTGCGATATATGAGGCGCTGGCGGCCAGCGTCAAAAGCAACGCCGCGCCGCCCGCCGACAGTCCCGACGCCCAGGCAAACGGCATTGCGATCGCCGCGCCGATGAACGGCATCGCCAGGCCGAAGCCGATCAGCCGGGCGTTCAGCACGTCGCGGCCCTGTTTCATGCCGCGCCCGGCGACCGCGCCCATGTCGAGCAGGAACAGGCACAAGACGCCGGTAAACGGCGTGACGATGAAGCCGGAGATCGCCTCCATGCCGCTTTCGCCGGTCACCGCGCCGATCACGAAAGCGCCCATCAGCACCACCACGGAGGAGTTCAGCATCACCTCGTGCAGCAGCCCGTTGCCGCCATGCGCGGCGTCGGGCCGGGCCGGGCGCGCCTTGTTGGCAAGCCACAGCGCCACCAGGATCGCCGGCGTTTCCATTGCCGCGGCGACAGCGACCATGAAGCCCTCCTGCGGCAGGCCGGCAAAGGTCAGCGCCTGAGTCGAGGCGACGAAGGTGACGATCGAGATCGAGCCGTAATGGGCGGCCACCGCAGCGGCGTCGACGCGCGGCAAGTTGGAGACCACGTTCAGGATGCCGAAGGCGACAAGCGGGATCAGCGCCGAGAGCACGACGCCCGACAGGAGCGCCAGCAAAAGCGCCGTGCTTGGGCCTTCGGCGGCCAGCGCGACGCCGCCCTTGAAGCCGATCGCCAGCATCAAATAGATCGACAGCATCTTGGCGACCGCCTCGGGAAGGGTCAGCTGCGAGCCCGCCAGCGTGCCGACGAAGCCGAGCACGAAGAACAGCACCGGCGGCGAAAGCAGGTTGTTGGATACAAGCGAGAATATGGCGTCCAAGACGGGCGCTCCCGAAAAGGCTGGAATGATAGATGTGTTGGTCTCTATATGGCGTTTTTCCGCGATTTCCAGCCCATATGGTCCGATTCTCGCGCGAACCGTGTTCCCTTGCGGTTCATGGCGCCGGCTGCGGTGCAAATCGGCGCGCCGAGATGTTGATGTTGCCGCATTCGGAAAGCGCCACCGGTTGGTCCGGCAGAAGCGCATCCTCGACATGCCAGTCTGCCGGTCCGCACACCAAAGCGAGCGGATGAATGCGGCGCTCGTTGGCGGTATGGGCGCGGACCGTGACCACCCGGCTCTCACGCACGGCAAGCGTCAGCGCCGGCAGCCGCGGATCGGGCTCGGATGTGGGCGGATCGTCGAAGCGGAACCGGGCGCGGGTGACATGGTCGCGCGCGGTGTCGGGAAAGGATTCGATCAGCTTGGCGATGGCGCGATTGCCCGCCGCGCGCATGCCGAGCGCATCGAGTTCGCCGACCGTGCGGCCAAGGATGACACCGAGCGCCTCCGCCTCGTCGGCGGCCAGGCCGGTCAGCCGGGTGCGGTAGTTGAAGCCGAGTTCGATGCCGCCCTGGTTGCCCTGGAAGACGATCACCGGCAGGCCGGCTTCGGTCAAGGCATCGACATCGCGCAGGATGGTGCGCCGCGAAACCTCCAGTTCCTCGGCGAGCTGGACGCTGGTCATCCGGCCCCGGTTCTGCAGCAGGAGCAGCATTTGCAACAGGCGTGCGGCGCGCATTCCGAATTCGAACATGACAATAGATGTCATGTAAAGCCGGTTAAGCGTGAGGCCGGACAACCAAAGGAGCCGCCATGCCCCACTACGAGATCACGCAACAGATCGACGCGCCGCCGGAGCGGATCTGGCCCGTGTTGACCGACGCGGCCCGGCTTTCGGACGGAAACTTCTCGATCCTGGAAATCGACGGCAAGATCGCGCCGGGCATGACGATCCGGTTGCGCTCGGAGGCCGATCCCAAGCGGACATTCGATATTGCCGTGCGCACCGTCGACCGCGATGCTGGCATGGTCTGGGAAAGCGGCTTGCCCTTCGGGTTGTTCAAGGGCACGCGCAGGTTCAAGGTGACTGCCAGCGGCGAGGGAAGCGTGTTTCACATGCGCGAGGACTATACCGGGCCTTTGGCGGGGTTGATGTTTCGGATGATCCCCGATCTGTCGCCGACGTTCCGGAAGTTCGCCACCGGTCTGAAGCAGGCCGCGGAGGCGGGCGCTCGATGACCCTCGTCACCTATGGCACCGGCGCAGCCGACGACCCGTGGATCCTCAAGACACCGCCGCAGACCTCGGAGTATCAGGCCTGGCGCGACGAAGCGACCGATCCGCCGGCCCTTGTCGTGCAGGTCGGCAAGACCAGATTATCCTACCGGCTGCGTTGCATTGAAGATCTGCATGCCGTCCTGGTGGCGTCCGGCGACTGGATGCCGCTTGGCACCGCAGACGAAGGCAAGTCGGTCAAGGAGGGTACGGTGGAGGCCTGGGCGCGCGACGCCGGCAATCCGGTCGGCGGCTATTACGGTCTGCGCAAGGGCTATCGCGGCCGCTTCGGCAACTATGTGCCGCCGGTTCTGGAGCTGCTTGGCCTGGTGGAGCTGGAGCACAATGCCCGCAACAACCGGGTCAGGGCAATGCCGGCTGAAGACTGAGCGCCTGGCCGCTCACACCGCAGCGCGGTCGGGTCGATGGTGCGGGAGGTCAGGCTTTCCAGCCGTCGGCATAGTCGACAGTCTCGACCCCGGCAAACCGCGCCACGCGCTGCAACTCGCCATCCAACCCGTCATAGAGCGCCGCCGACCGCCTCACGCCTTTTTCCGGCCAGAACCGGCGAACCGCCAGTGCGCCGCGATTGCGTTCGGCCTTCATGTCGATGCGGCCGATCAGCCGGTCGCCGCGCAGGAGCGGGAAAACATAGTAGCCGTATTCGCGCCTTTCCTCCGGCACGAACACCTCGATCCGGTAGCGGAAACCGAAAAGGCGTTCGGCACGCGCACGGTCGCGCAGCACGGGATCGAACGGGCTCAAGACGCGGATGCGGCCGGGTGGCTCCGGCGGTTCTTCCAGTTCGGCCGGATGATCCGTCAGGCGGTATGACAGCCGCGGTTTCGACCTGTCGGCGCCTGCGATCAGCACCTGTTCCAGTTCGTCCTCGTGACCGAGGATCCATTCGGCGACCTCGGCTGGCGACAGCAAGTCCCAGAACGCCGCGATCTCGCCGCGCGTCGCAAAACCCAGGCGCTGAAGCGCGCTTCGGCATGCCCAGTCGACGAAGCCTTCATGGTCGACCGAGGGATCGCGGTGGCATGCCGGCAGTGTGCGTTCGGTCAGGTCGTAGACCTTCTGGAAGCCGTCGCGCCTACAGATGGCGAGCCGCCCGGTTCGCCACAGATACTCCAGCGCGGTCTTGGACGGGTGCCAGTCCCACCAGCCCGTCGACGGCTTGTCGCCCTCGAAATCGCGCGTCATCAACGGGCCCGTTTCAGCGATCCGTTCGACGACACGATCGCACTCGCCAAGCCACGACGGGCCGCGCGAGGTTTCCCAGCGTGCCGACAGCCTGGCGCGATGGCGCTCGAACCGGTGCTTCCAGTAGCAGAAGAATTCGGCCGGGATGATCGACGCGTCATGCGTCCAGTTCTCGAACAGCGCGCCGTCTTTTTCGATCAGCCGTTTGAGATGCTTCGGCCGGTAGGTGGCGTTGCGCGAAAACAGGATCATGTGATGGGCGCGGCCGACCGTGTTGATGCTGTCGACCTGCACGAAGCCCAGCCGGCGGATCAACGCCAGCAGGTCGTCGGGCGTCTGCCTGACGCGCGGCGGATCGGCGAGGCCCTGCAATGCGAGGAATGAGCGGCGCGCGGTGCGGTTGTCGATGGTCCTGTGCATGGGCCACCGGTGTTAGCGCCGGGCGGTGCCGTTGCGCAACCCGATTTGCGCAGGCTCCTGACAGCGCCTGTCCGCAGTCAGAAGCGCACCGGGTCGTCGGGATAGCCGGCCACTGCGCGATTGCCGCGCCGCCACTCAAAGAAATCGTAATAGTCGAAGGCAAGCGACATGCCGTTGACCGCGAAGACCGCCAGAGCCAGCGTGAACTCCGTGGCATTCATCGGCACCGCCAGCAGCCGGTAGCCGAGAATGACGACCAGCGGCGTCCAGAACAGGATATGCGGGATGCAAAGCACTTTCGACAGGCCGCCATTCAGCCAGACGATCGGCAGGTTGACGATGATGCCGGTCGCGCCCAGCACGGCGATCCACCAGCCGCTCGCCGTGTCCATGAACCAGTATCCGGAGAAATTGGCCGGGACCAGGAAAAGGCCTATCCAGATGATCACCCAAACGGGCAGCGAAAAGTAGGACTTCAATATTCTCGCGATATGGTTCATTGGCGCTTCCCCAGACTTACGCGCCGCCGTGTCCGTCTGGCACTTGGCGCATCGATCATCTATATAGGCGGTCGAAAGGACAACGGAACCGAATGGCGCTCGACGTAGCATTTGCGAAGATGAACGGGCTTGGAAACCGGATCATCGTGGCTGACATGCGCGGCCGCGGCGATGCAGTTGCGCCCGAGGCTGCGCGCGCGCTGGACAGCCACGCGGATACCCGTTTCGACCAGATCATGGCGATCCACGATCCGCGTATCGACGGGACCGACAACTACATCGACATCCTCAACAGCGACGGGTCGTCGGCGCAGGCCTGCGGCAACGGCACGCGCTGCGTGGTGCAGGCATTGTCGGCGGAAACCGGGCGCGGTACGTTTACGTTTCAGACCCGTGCCGGCGTGCTGACCGCCCAGGAACATGCCGACGGCACGATCTCGGTCGACATGGGCCAGCCGCGTTTCGGCTGGCATGAGATTCCGCTTGCCGAAGAGTTCCACGACACGACCGGCATCGAACTGCAAATCGGCCCGATCGACGCGCCGGTCCTGCACACGCCGTCGGTGGCCAGCATCGGCAATCCGCATGCCGTCTTCTGGGTCGACAGCGACGTCTGGTCTTATGATCTGGAGCGTTTCGGGCCGCTCTTGGAAAATCATCCGATCTTTCCGGAGCGGGCCAATATCTCGATTGCCGAGGTCAAGGCAGCCGACCGGATCATCGTCAGGACATGGGAACGTGGCGCCGGTTTGACCGAGGCCTGCGGTTCGGCGGCATGTGCCGCGCTGGTCTGCGCGGCACGTATGGGGAAAGCCGACCGCGCCGCGACAGTCACGCTGCCGGGCGGCGACTTGCATGTCGAGTGGCGGGCCGACGATCACATCATCATGACCGGCCCGGCGGAATGGGAGTTCTCCGGTCGTCTCGATCCCGCGACAGGCGAGTGGCGGCGCGACGAGAACCCATCGTTGAAGGCCGGGTAATGGGCATCGACATCGTGACGTTCGGCTGCCGCCTGAACACCTATGAATCGGAGGTGATGCGCGGCGAGGCAGAGGCTGCCGGCCTTGGCGAACTCGATGGCGGCGCCATCGTGTTCAACACTTGCGCGGTCACCGGCGAGGCGGTGCGCCAGGCGCGTCAGGCGATCCGCCGGGCGCGGCGCGAAAACCCGGATGCACGCATCATCGTCACCGGCTGCGCCGCGCAGACCGAACCAGCCTCCTTTGGTGAAATGGACGAGGTCGATCTTGTCATCGGCAATGACGACAAGCTGAAGGCGCAGAGCTACCGGGCGCTGCCGGAATTCGGCGTCAACCAGTTCGAGAAGGTCCGGGTCAACGACATCTTCGAGGTTCGCGAGACGGCGGCCCACATGGTCGATGCCATCGAGGGCAGGGCCCGCGCCTTCGTTCAGGTGCAGAATGGCTGCGACCATCGCTGTACATTCTGCATCATCCCCTATGGCCGTGGAAACTCGCGTTCGGTGCCGATGGGCGCCGTGGTCGAGCAGGTCAAACGTCTCGTCGAGAACGGCTACCGCGAGGTCGTGCTGACCGGCGTGGACCTGACCAGCTACGGTCCGGACCTGCCGGGACAGCCGTCGCTCGGCAAGCTGGTGCTGTCGATCCTGCGGCAGGTGCCGGAGCTTGACCGGCTGCGGCTGTCGTCGATCGATTCCATCGAAGCCGACGATGCGCTGATGGAGGCGATTGCCACCGAAGCGCGGCTGATGCCGCATTTCCACCTGTCGCTGCAGCATGGCGACAATCTGATCCTGAAACGGATGAAGCGGCGGCATGCGCGCGAGGATTCCATTCGCTTTTGCGAAGACGTTCGGCGGCTGCGTCCGGACGCAGCCTTCGGCGCCGACATCATCGCCGGATTTCCGACGGAGAGCGAGGAACACTTCGCCAATTCGCTTTCGATTGTCGATGAATGCGGTCTGGCGCATGTCCACGCATTTCCATTTTCGCCGCGCGATGGCACGCCGGCTGCCCGAATGCCGCAACTGCCGCGTGATGTGGTCAAGGACCGCGCCCGGCGGTTGCGCGCCAAGGCAAACGAGGCCTGGCTGCGGCACATGGAGCAGCTTTCGGGCACCCGTCAGGACGTGCTTGTCGAGCGCGAGAATATCGGGCGGATCGCCGATTTCTCGGTAGTGGCGCTCGACGGTGTCGAGACCGCGCCCGGCTCGCTCGTCCCGGCTGTCATCACCGGCCATGACGGCGAAATGCTGCGTGGCACGCCGGCGCTCGCACAAGCCGCGGAATAGAAAGGACCGGCCAATGCCACTCGGATTCGTCAAGCGGATCTTCTCCTTCGGCAACAAGACCGTCGAAGAAACACCGGCGGCCGGCGACGCTTCGGAAACGCCGGTCGAGGCAACCGACGCCGCCGTCACAACGCCGGTTGCCGGCGATCCCGAGGTGCCCGCGCCGGCGCCGGAACCGCCGGAAACGCCCGAAGAGACGCCGGCGCCCGGCACTCCGGAGGAAACGCCGCAGCCGGAAGAACCCGGCCCGGCAGAGCAACCGGAGGAAGTTCCAGACTTTCCCGGGGCGCCGCGCCCCGCCGAAACACCGGACATCCCGCCGGCGGTGCCCGTTGAAGAGCCGCCGCGGATAGATCCGACTCCCGCGCCGCCGGTCGAAATGCCGCCGGGGCCCGCCGAGATCCCGCCTTCCATTCCAACCGAGATTCCGCCGGGTAGTTATCCGGCGGAATTCACTTCCGGGTCCGGCGCCGCAGCGATGTCCGATGAAGCGCCACGTGGTACCGTGCTGATCGGCGATGAGCCGGCGCCGGCGGCCGCAGCGACCGAAACCACGCCGCCGACGGTCCAGAAAAGCTGGGTCACCCGGCTTGCCGCCGGCCTTTCGCGCTCGTCGCGTCAGCTCTCCGACAACATCGCCGGTGTTTTCACCAAGCGAAAGCTCGACGACGACACGCTGCAGGATCTCGAGGACGTGCTGATCCAGGCCGATCTCGGCGTCGAGACTGCGATGCGGATTACCGACACGCTGGCGTCCGGCCGCTACGGCAAGGACGTCTCCGGCGAAGAGGTGCGCGCCATCATGGCAAGCGAGATCACCAAGGTGCTCGATCCGGTCGCCAAGCCGCTGGAACTCGATCTGTCCTTCAAACCCCACGTCATCCTGGTCGTTGGCGTCAACGGCACCGGCAAGACCACGACCATCGGCAAGCTTGCGGCCAAACTGCGCGCCGCGGGCCTCAGCGTGACACTCGGCGCCGGCGACACGTTCCGCGCCGCAGCGATCGAGCAATTGAAGATCTGGGCCGACCGCACCGGCTCCACCTTCGTCGGGACGAAACTTGGCGCTGATGCCGCCGGGCTGGCCTACGACGCATTTCAGACGGCGCGGGACAAAGGCTCCGACGTGGTGATCATCGACACGGCGGGCCGGCTGCAGAACAAGGCCGAACTTATGGACGAACTGGCCAAGATCGTCCGGGTGCTGCAGAAGCACGATCCCGATGCGCCGCATACCGTGTTGCAGACACTGGACGCAACCACCGGGCAGAATGCGCTCAACCAGGTCGAGATTTTCCGCAATGTCGCAGGCGTCAACGGCCTGGTCATGACCAAGCTCGACGGCACGGCGCGCGGCGGTATCCTCGTCGCGATCTCTGCCAAGTACAAGCTGCCGGTCTGCTTCATCGGGGTCGGCGAAGGCGTCGATGATCTGGAACCCTTCCGTGCCAGCGATTTCGCCGGTGCGATCGCGGGAACGGGTTGAACCCGGTCACGCGATGTCATGAAACGTTAGGGCGGCACTGGTAATGACCGCGCCGATTGCCTAGTTCATGCGATAACGCCAACAATAAGAAAACTGACATGTCGAACCCGATCTTCGAACGCGATCCCGCCGATCCGAAGCGCCAGAAAATCAATCCAGCGCTGAAGCTGGCGCTCGAATTGGGGCCGCTGCTGGTCTTTTTCTTCGGCAATTCACGTGGCTCCTGGCTGGCCGAGCAATTCCCGGCGCTCGCCGCCTTCGGCGGCCCGATTTTCATCGCCACCGCCCTGTTCATGGCGGCGACGGTCCTGTCGCTGGCCGTTTCCTGGATGCTGACGCGCACCCTGCCGATCATGCCGCTCGTTTCCGGCGTCGTCGTGATCACTTTCGGCGCGCTGACGCTGTGGCTGCAGGACGAGTTGTTCATCAAGCTGAAACCGACGATCATCAACACCATGTTCGGCGGCATCCTGCTTGTTGCCCTGTTCGGGTTCCGCAAGTCGCTGCTGCGCTATGTGCTCGACAGCGCCTTCAACATCGACGAGGAGGGCTGGAACAAGTTGACGCTTCGCTGGGGCGTCTATTTTCTCGTCATGGCCGTGGTCAACGAGATCGTCTGGCGCAATTTCTCGACCGATTTCTGGGTCGCTTTCAAGGTCTGGGGCAATGCTCCGCTGGCCGTGCTGTTCACCATGGCGCAGATGCCGCTGATCATGCGCCATTCGCTGGACGAGCCTGCCGAGCAGGAAAGCTGATCGAACACGCGGCGAGCGACAACGGCGAGCGACCACGGCGCGCGTCACTGCCGCCGCGCCCCGTTTCCGAGACCGGATCATTCAAAGACTTTTTCCTGTTCGCGACACGCTATCCCGGTCTGGCTGCGCCAGCCGGGGCATCGCGAGCGGAAGACGGGCGGTCAAAGCATCGCAACGTCTAAAAGGTATAGCGATCCTCGGACCGCCCGCTCGGTGGTCTTGCAGCTTCGGTCGGCGGCCCGGAACTTTGTCCGGGAAAACAAGACTGCGCGCGCCGCTTCATGCCGCCCTGCCGTGGGGGTTCATCACCCAGCGATACACCTCTGTATCACCCAGCAGGCACCGTCCCACTCCCCATCAGCCGGTGTGCACGACAGACTTCCGTGAGCAGGCGGGAGTGATCATAGGGGAGGTTCGGGTGCGGTGGATAAAACTCGTGGCGAGCGCGGCGCAAGCAATTGTTATTGCTCTATAAATTTTTTTCGGCCGACTGTTTTTTCCACCAGAAGGGTGGATCCGGTTCATCAAACGTAACCCGTCAGCTTGCCGGAATGCCGTCCAGCGCCGCCTGCATCGCGGCAAAAAACTGGCCGAGATGGATGCCGTCGACCAGCGCGTGATGCACTTCCACGGCGACCGCCATCGAGTGCCGGCCGCTGCCGTCGTCAACGAAACGGCCCCATGAAATACGCGGAATGCAGTCGTCCGGGCCGGGCAGCGCGTTGCTCGCCGCGGTGAAATCGAGCCAGGGCAGGCAGGACAGATAGGCGAGATCGTCTCGAAAGCCGGTGTTGGGCTCGAGGCCGCCGGCTGCCGCCGCCGCCTCCATCAGCGTCAGCGAATTGCGGTCGAAGGACGGCCAGTCGGGCTCAAACGGCACATAGGCATACGCGAACGTGCCATCGTCGCGCGGCACGGTCATCGAAAGTTCGACAGCGTCGTGCTGAACGACGGTTTCGCTGCGAAACCGCGTCAACAGTTCCGGCACCGCATGCACGCCGGCGCCGATAGCATAAAGACAGGCGCGGTAGGGCGAAGCGCCGGCCGGTTTCAATTCCGTGACGAGGCGCGTGACGTCGATTCGCGAAGTGATCGCGTAATGCGGCTTTCCATAGCTGCGAAACAGCCTGTAGGTCTCGGCGCGCGGCCAGCTCTGCAGGTCTATTTCGCGCGCCGCCATTATCCCGCCGCCTGCGATTTCTCGAAGCGCTTGCGCTCATGCGGATCGAGATAGAGCTTTCTGAGCCGGATCGATTTCGGCGTCACCTCGACCAGTTCGTCGTCCTGGATCCAGGAAAGCGCGCGTTCCAGCGTCATCTTGATCGGCGGCGTCAGCTTGACGGCCTCGTCCTTGCCGGCGGCGCGGACGTTGGTCAGCTTCTTGCCCTTCAAGACGTTGACCTCAAGGTCGTTGTCGCGCGAGTGGATGCCGATGATCATGCCCTGATAGACCTTCTCGCCCGGATCGATGACCATCGGGCCGCGGTCTTCCAGGTTGAACAGCGCATAGCCGACGGCCTCGCCCTGGTCGTTGGAGATCAAAACGCCATTGATGCGTCCGCCGATGGCGCCCTTGTAAGGCTGATAGGCGTGGAACAGGCGGTTCATGATCGCCGTGCCCTTGGTGTCGGTCAGAAGCTCCGACTGATAGCCGATCAGGCCGCGCGTCGGCGCATGGAAGACCAGGCGCACCCGGTCGCCGCCCGACGGCTTCAGTTCCAGCATCTCCGCCTTGCGCTCGGCCATCTTCTGGACGACGACGCCGGAATGTTCCTCGTCGACGTCGATGACGACTTCCTCGACCGGTTCCAGCATCTGGCCGGCCTCGTCCTGTTCCATGACAACGCGCGGGCGCGACACGGCGAGTTCAAAACCCTCGCGGCGCATCGTCTCGATCAGCACGGCAAGCTGCAGCTCGCCACGGCCCGAAACGTGGAATGAGTCCTTTTCCGACGCTTCGGCGACGCGCAGCGCGACATTGCCCTCGGCTTCCTTGAGGAGCCGGTCGCGGATGACGCGGCTTGTGACCTTGTCGCCCTCGGTGCCGGCGAGCGGCGAATCATTGACAATGAAGCTCATCGTCACGGTTGGCGGGTCGATGGGCTGGGCCTGCAGCGGCTCGCTGACAGCCGGATCGCAGAATGTGTCGGCGACCGAACCCTTCGAGAGGCCGGCAATCGCCACGATGTCGCCCGCCTGGGCCTCGTCGATCGGCTGACGCTCCAGCCCGCGGAAGGCGAGGATCTTGGAGATGCGGCCGGTCTCGACCTGCGATCCGTCGCCTGACAGCACCTTGACCGCCTGGTTCGGCTTGACCGAACCGGAATGCACGCGGCCGGTGATGATACGGCCGAGGAACGGGTTGGCCTCCAGGATGGTGCCGATCATCCGGAACGGGCCTTCGGCAACCGGCGGCTCGGGCACGTGGTCGATGACGAGATCGAACAGCGGCGTCAGCGAGGCGTCGGCCGGTTTCTCGGTGTCGGCGGCCATCCAGCCGTCGCGGCCGGACCCGTAGAGGATCGGGAAATCGAGCTGCTCGTCGGTGGCGTCGAGCGCGGCGAACAGGTCGAACACCTCGTTGATCACCTCGTCGGCGCGCGCGTCGGCGCGGTCGATCTTGTTGACCGCCACGATCGGCCGAAGCCCGACCTTCAGCGCCTTGCCGACGACGAATTTGGTCTGCGGCATCGGGCCTTCGGCGGCGTCGACCAGCACGATGGCGCCATCGACCATCGACAGGATGCGCTCCACCTCGCCGCCGAAATCGGCGTGGCCGGGCGTGTCGACAATGTTGATGCGCGTGCCCTTCCACTCCACCGAGGTCGCCTTGGCGAGGATGGTGATGCCGCGCTCCTTTTCGATGTCGCCGGAATCCATGGCGCGTTCCTGTACGCGCTCATTGTCCCGGTAGACGCCGGACTGTTTCAAAAGTTCGTCGACCAGCGTGGTTTTGCCATGGTCGACATGCGCGATGATCGCGATGTTGCGAAGGGTCATGTTATGCTCGGAAATTGGGGCGCTCGAAGCGCCGCAGGCTATTTGCGGCGCTCTTAGCGGTTTTCCGCCGCCAGCGAAAGGCCGAAACGCGTCAGGCCGCGCGGGTTGCGCGTTCTGCATCGCGCACCATCATCAACTCGCTGATGTTCTCAACGGTTACATAGCCGAGGAACCGTCCCTCGCGATCGGCGACGCCGACCGCCGGCGCGCCGCTTTGCAGTCGCGTGAAGGCGGCATCCAGCATCTGCGTGTCGCGGACCAACGGGATATCCTTGGTCATCGCATCGAGCACCGGCGCGGACCGGCTGCCCTCCTGCAATGCGGAGACCAGGGCGGAACGGGTCAGTACGCCGCGCAGATGGCCGCCGCCATCGACAACCGGAAACTCGTGCTGAGTCGTCCTCAGCAGGGCCTCGGCGGCGTCATCGAGCGTCGATGTCGGGCCGAGCGCGTCGAAATGGGTGATCATCGCGTCGCGCACGGGCACCCGGCGGGTCACGTCCTGCAGGCCGGTCGCCTGCGATTCCGCGGTCGCCGCCATGTAGACGAAGATCGCCACGAAGATCAGCAGCACATTGCCGCTCATCAGACCGAGGAAGCCGAACAGGAAGGAGGTGATCTGGCCGATGGTGGCGGCGATCTCGGTGGCGCGCACCCGCGAGAAGCGCGTCGCCAAAAGCGCGCGCAGCACGCGGCCGCCATCCATCGGGAAGGCCGGGATCATGTTGAAGACGACCAGCACCACATTGACTACCGCAACGCGGGCGAGAAAGCCGGCGGCGGGATCCTCGATCTCGGCGAGCGTCGCAACGTCGACGGTTGCGCCGAGAAACAGGATCAGCACGGCGGCGATGACCACATTGACCAGGGGGCCCGCGAGCGCCACGACGATCTCCTCCGCCGGTTTTTCCGGCATGCGCTCGAGCTGCGCGACGCCGCCGATCGGCAACAATGTGATGGTTGGCGTACGGATGCCATAACGACGCGCGGCGACCGCATGGCCCAGTTCGTGCAGCACCACGCAGGCGAACACGGCGATGATGAACAGCACGCCCTCGGTCGCCGCCGCACCGCCGCCCTGCTGGAACTGGGCGATGCCGATCCACAGGAGAAGCAGGAAGAAGGTCAGGTGGATGCGGATCTCGCTGCCGGCGATCCGGGCGATCGGAAACGACCATTGCATTTGAACGTTCTCCTGTCCTGTTTCCTCGCGAGCTACACCAGCCCGCGTCCCTTCAGCATCGCGTCGGGCGTCGGCAGCCGGCCTCGAAACGCGGTGTAGGCGTCTTCCGGGTCGACCGTGCCGCCGGACGCGAGCACATGCGTCCTCAGTTTCGCGGCGATCTCCGGATTGAACGGATCGCCCGTCTCCTCGAAGGCGGCGAAGGCGTCGGCGTCCATCACCTCCGACCACATGTAGGAATAGTAGCCCGACGCGTAGCCTTCGCCGGAAAAGATGTGCTGGAAATGCGGCGAGCGGTGACGCATGCCGATGGCGTCGGGAATGCGGATGTCGGCAAGCACCTCGGCCTCGTGGGCGAGCGGCTCTGCGGGCACCTGCCCGCTGGCGTGGTAGGCCATGTCGACCAGCGCCGATGCGGTGTATTCGACCGTATCGAAGCCGGCGTTGAAGGTCTGGGCCGCCAGCACCTTGTCGATCAGCGCCTGCGGCATCGGCTCGCCGGTTTCGGCGTGAACGGCGTAGGTGTTGAGCACTTCGGGCACGGTCAGCCAGTGTTCGTAGAGTTGCGAGGGCAGTTCGACGAAATCGCGGCTGACGCTGGTGCCGGACACCGAAGGGTAGGTCACGTCGGACAGCATGCCGTGCAGCGCGTGGCCAAACTCGTGAAACAGGGTGCGCGCGTCGTCAAACGACAGGAAGGCCGGCTTGCCTTCCGGCGGCTTGGCGAAGTTCATCGTGTTGAGAATGATCGGCGTTTCGCCGGTCAGCCGCGCTTGCGACTGGAGGCCGCTCATCCAGGCGCCGGAGCGCTTGGACGGGCGGGCGAAGTAGTCGCCGACGAACAGCGCCCGGTGCGTGCCGTCTGCGTCCTTGACCGCCCACAAACGGGCGTCGGGATGATGCAGCGCCACGCCTTCGATTTCGGTGAAGGTCAGGCCGAAAAGGCGTGTGGCCACCGCAAAAGCGGCTTCGATGATCTTATCGAGTTGCATGTAGGGCTTGATGTCTTCGTCGGAGAAATCGAAGCGCTGCTTGCGGATCTTCTCGGCATAGTAGCGCCAGTCCCACTTGGCGGGCGGATGATTGTGGCCTTCGGCGGCGATCAGCGCGGCGATGTCGGCGGTCTCCTGTTCGGCGCGCACCAGCGCCTTTTCCCAGACCGTGTCGAGCAATGCGCCGACATTCTCCGCCGTCTTGGCCATCGTGTCGTCGAGCGCGTAGTCGGAAAACGAGTTGTAGCCGAGCAACGTCGCCTTTTCCTGGCGCAGTTTCAGCGTCTCGGCGATGACCGCGGTGTTGTCGCTGTCGCCGCCATTTTGCCCACGCGCCTGCCAGGCCGTGTAGACCTTCTCGCGCAGGTCGCGCCGCGAGGAGAAGGTCAGGAACGGATCGGCAATCGAACGCGACAGGCTGACCGCATGTCGCCCCGGATGGCCGCGCTCTTCGGCGACGGAGGCCAGCGCGTCGACCAGCCATGCGGGCAGGCCGGCGAGATCGTCCGCGCCGTCGAGCAGCAGCAGCCAGTCGCTTTCATCCTTCAGCACGTTCTGGCTGAACTGCGTGCCGAGCGTCGCGAGCCGTTCGCTGATTTCCCCGAACCGCTTTTGCGCGTCGCCTTCCAGCGCCGCGCCCGATCTGACGAAGCCCTTCCAGCTGCGCTCCAGCACCCGCATCTGCTCGACTGTCAGGCCGAGTTCGTCGCGCTTTTGCCAGAGCCCGTCGATCCGCGCGAACAGTTTCCTGTTGCTGCTGACTGCGGTGCGATGGCGCGCGTAAAGCGGCGAGACGGTGCGTTCGACCGCGCGGATCGTGTCGTTGGAGTGCGATCCGGCGAGATTGAAGAAGATCGCCGACACCCGCGACAGCGCCTCGCCGGCCTTCTCCAGCGCTTCGATGGTGTTCTCGAAGGTCGGCGCGTCCGGATTGGCGGCGATCCCGTCGATCTCGGCCAGATGCGCGTCGAAGGACGCCTTGATGACCGCCTCGAAATCCGCGTCGCCGATGGCTTCATAATCCGGCAATCCGTGCGGGCCGGTCCATTCGGTCAGGGGCGAAGAGGGAGAGTGCATGGTCGGTCCTTCCAGTCGGATGATTATCTCTCAGCTAAGTCGTGCGGGGCACCTTGCCAAGGTGCGAAATGCCGGCCCGATGATGGACCCGCCGGGCGAGATATCGGGATTGGCTTTTGTAAGTGACCATGATTATAAGGTGGCCTTATGAATTTGACCCATGACAAGACGCCGAAGATATTCGGCATGCTGATCGCGGATATCGCCCGGATGGGCCGCGATCTGCATGAGCATCGGTTGGGCGCGGCGGCACGCGACATCACGCCCGGTGAAGCGCGCGCGCTTGTTTTCATCGCCGCGTTCGAGGGTGAACGGCAGAGCAGTATCGCCCGGCACATGAATGTCGAGCCGATGACCGCCTGCGAATACATCGACAAACTGGAGCGGCGTGGCTTGGTCGAGCGGCGTCCCGACCCGGATGACCGGCGCGCAAAGCGTGTCCTTACCACAGTCGACGCCGAAGGGCTGATCGCGGTCATTCGGCATGAGTCGGACGTGTTGCGCGAGGAAATCCTGGCCGGATTGTCGGAACAGGACCGCAAGGTGCTGCATGCATCGCTGAACCTCGTGCATGACAATCTGGTTGCCCTCAAACGCCGTCAGGACGGCAAGGACACGCCCGAATGAGCAAATCCGCGATGAGCGAGCGCCGCGTGGCGCTGATTTCGGCCGCCCTTGTCTCGCTCGGCCCGGCTTCGATCGCTCTCTACTCGCCGGCCATGCCGGAGATGGTGGCGGATTTCGGCACCACGACAGCCGGCATCAAAGCGACGATGACGGCATTCTTCGGCGGGCTTGCCTTCGCCCAACTCATTGCCGGCCCGCTGGCGGACGCCTTTGGACGACGCACCACGACGCTGGTCTTTGTCGGCATCTACATTGTCTCCAGCATCGCGGCCCTGCTCGCGCCGACCGTCGAAGTCCTGATCGCCGCGCGTCTCGCCCAAGGCATCGGCGCCTCGATCGGCGTGACGACCGCACGTGCCGTTGTTCGCGACCTGTTTCCCGGCGATGCCGGGGCGCGGATCATGAATGTCATTGCGATGATTATCGCCATCGCGCCGATGCTGTCGCCGGTTATCGGCGGCATGGTCGTCGCCGTGTCCGGGTGGCACGCCATCTTCGCGCTGATGGTCGTGTTCGGCGCGGCTGTTTTTGCCATGGCTTATCTGATGCTGCGCGAGACGACAGTGCCGGACCGCGCCAATATCCGCGGCGCGGAAATCGGCCGCAATTATCTGCGCCTGCTTGCCAACCGCGAGTTTCTGTCGGCGGCGATCGTCATGGGCGCATCCATCGGCACGATTCAGTCTTCGGCCACGATCATGCCTTTCGTGCTGATCGACACGGTGGGCCTGTCACCGGCCGAGTTCGGGCTTTTCATCACCCTCCCGCCAACCAGTTTCCTCGCCGGGTCGATCGCGTTCCGTCTTCTCAGCCGCCGCTTCGGGCCGGCCCAACTCGTGTTTCCGGGATTGATCGCGCTGTCAGCCGGCTCCGCGCTGATCGCCGTTTGGGGACTGGTGTTCGGGCCATCGACGGCTGCCTATGTCGTGCCGTTGTGCATCAACACATTCGGGATCGCGCTGGTGCTGCCGCACATGTCGATCGCCGGATTGCGCGGTTTCCCGCGCATCGCCGGCTCCGCTTCGGCTTTGACCGGTTTTTTCCAGATGGGCGCCGGATTTGTCGGTGGCATGCTGGCGGCGCTGTTTGCCAGCCCTGCCATTGCAACAAGCGTCATTTTTCCGGCGTTCGCGCTGATCTGCGCGACTGCCTATGGGATCTATCTGCGCGCCGCTGCCGCCGCGGTCAGACATGAAGCGGCCGCGCGACCGGTGTCGGCGGAATAGACGGGCCGCGTATGGTTACACGCTATGTCGCGCCGTATCGCGCCAGGATCATATCGACCGCGTCTTCGATGATACCGGTCATTTCTTCCCTGGTGTTGAGCACGCCTGAAAACAGCACTGGATAATAGCCGCGCGACTTGATCAGCCCAAGGAACTGGGTTGCCGCGACCTTCGGATCGTCCACCGCCAGAACGCCGTCATCAGCCGCCGCCTGCATGAAACTGCAGTACACACCCATCTTGTCGATGCGTTTGTTCAGGTCATTGGCCAGGTCGGGATGGCGGATCGTTTCCGACGTGATCAACCGGGCGAGATTGATGAATTCCGGTTTCAGCAGGAGATCCCCCTGGAACCAGCCAAGCGACCGAAGCGCCTCGCGAACCGGTTGTTCGGGATCATAGGCAAATTCGGGGGCGCTGTTGATCTGGTCGGCCAATCGCTGATTGATGGCCCGAAACAGCGTGTCTTTGCTGTCGAAATGGTTGTAGACGGTTCGCTTGGAGACGCGTGCGCGTGCGGCTATTCCGTCCATGCTTGCGCCGGAATACCCCTTCTCCTGGAACTCGGCGATCGCAGCTTCCACGATCTGTTTTTGTTTTTGTTCCGAGACTGACATCGATTCTGCAGTTTTTCATTGTCAGGCGCTTTTCTCTCAGAACGGGCGCTCTAAGTAAACCGAGGCGTTTACATAGCTGCAACCAATATGTAAACTGCACGGTGTAGTTTACTCTCCATAGCCGGTTTCGGCAAGCCAAGGGAGGCTTCTCCTCATGTCAGTGACTCTCACCATCAACGGGGAAACGCGCTCTGTCGACGCCGATCCCGACACGCCGCTTCTTTGGGTTCTGCGCGATGAACTCAAGATGACCGGCACCAAGTTCGGCTGCGGCGTGGCCGCGTGCGGCGCCTGCACGGTTCATTGGGACGGTGTGCCGATCCGCTCCTGCCAGACCTTCCTGGAAGACGTTGAAGGGGCCAACATTAGGACGATCGAAGGTATCGACGGCAAGGCCGCCGAGGCCATTCGCAGCGCGTGGCGCGAACTGGATGTCCCACAATGTGGGTACTGCCAGTCTGGCCAGATCATGGCCGCGACAGCACTGCTGACCGAAACGCCCAAACCGACCGACGAGGACATCGACGCGGCGATGGAAGGCAATGTCTGCCGCTGTGCGACCTATGCCCGAATCCGCAGGGCGATCCATGTCGCAGCCGAAAAGATGGAGGCCTGATCCATGTTTCATGTTCTTGCCAAACCGCTTGAAACGCCGAAGCCGAGCCGCCGCTCGTTTCTGAAGCTGTCTGCCGGTGCAGCCGGCGGCCTGATCCTCGCCGTGAATCTGCCGCGGACCGCAGAAGCTGCGGCGGAAATCGGCGAATTCGCCCAGCCTTTCGTCCACATCCGCCCGGACAACACCGTCGTCGTGATCTCTAAGCACCTGGACAAGGGGCAGGGGGCCGCGACCGGTCTGGCGACGCTTGTGGCCGACGAGCTTGACGCCTCTATCGACCAAACGATCGTCGAACATGCGCCGTCCAATCCGCAGGTCTATGCCAACTCGCTGTTTGGAATGCAGGGCACCGGCGGCTCCACGGCGATCGCCAACTCCTTTATGCAGTACCGTCAGGCAGGTGCCGCAGCAAAAGCAATGATCGTTGCCGCTGCCGCCAAGTCGTGGAACGTTCCCGCCGGCGAGATCAACGTCGCCAAGGGCGTCGTGTCGCACGGGTCGGGCAAGTCCGCCACGCTCGGCGAGTTGGCCGGCCTTGCGGCGAAAGAAGCCGTTCCGGGCGAGCCGGTCCTGAAGACACCGGATCAATGGGTCTATATCGGCAAGTCGTTCCGCCGTGTCGACACCGCCAACAAGACGGTCGGCGCGCCGCGCACCTACACCATGGATTTCCAGCGCGACGATCTGCTGGTCGCCGTGATCGCCCGTTCGCCGCGCTTCGGCGGCGCGGTCAAATCCTTCGATGCGGCCGAGGCCATGAAGGTCAAGGGCGTCGTCAACGTCCTGCAGGTGCCGACCGGTGTCGCGGTCATCGCCACCTCGACATGGCCGGCGATCAAGGCGCGCGATCTGCTCACCGTCGAATGGGACGACAGCGAAGCCGAGATGCGCTCCACCGACCAGATGATGACCGATCTGAAGGCGATGAACGACGCGCCGCAGGTGGCGGTCCGCAAGGACGGCGACTTGGATGCGGTGCTTGCCGCGTCGGCGAAGGTTCTGGAAGTCGAGTACGAGTTCCCCTATCTCGCGCACGGCGCGATGGAGCCGATGGACATAGCCGTTCTGTTCGACGGGGAAACCGCCGAATTCTGGTTCGGTTCGCAGATCCAGACGGTCGACCACCAGTTTGCCGCCGGAACGCTTGGCATCGATTTCGCCAATGTGAAGATCAACACGTTGTGGGCGGGCGGTTCTTTCGGCCGCCGGGCGCAGTTCGACGCCCACCCCGTCGTCGAAATCTCGCTTCTTGCCAAGGCGATGCTCGCCGCCGGCATGAAACCGCAGCCGGTCAAGATCGTGTTTACCCGCGAAGACGACATGGAAGCCGGCTACTACCGCCCGATGAGCGCCCACAGGATCAAGGTCGGCCTCGACGAAGACGGCGCTGTTACCGGTTTCCACTACGACATCGCCGCCAAGTCGCTGCTCAAGGGCACGGTCTATGAAGAAATGATGATCCAGGACGGTGTCGACCACAACATGACCGAAGGGGCGCATGACACGACCTATGGCTTCCCGGTCATGAACATGAACCAGTCCTATTTCGAGACCAAGGTTCCGGTCCTGTGGTGGCGGTCGGTCGGCCACACCCACACGGCCTATGTCATGGAAACGATGATGGACCGTCTGGCCAAGGAAGCCGGCAAGGATCCGGTCGCCTACCGGTTGGAGATGCTGAAGGACGATCCGCGCAAGGCGAACGTTCTGAGACTGGCAGCCGAGAAGGCCGGCTGGGAGAAACCGGCGGCCGAGGGCCGGTTCCGCGGCGTCGCAGCCCACAAGTCCTTCGGCACCTATGTGGCCCAGGTTGCCGAGATCTCGGTTCGCGACGACGGCACGGTCAAGGTCGAGAAGGTCACCTGCGCTGTCGACTGCGGCGTTGCGGTCAATCCCGACAATGTCAGGGCCCAGATGGAAGGCGCGCTTGGCTACGGCCTCGGCGCCATCCTGCGCAACGAAGTGACGATGACCGACGGCGTGGTCGACCAGACCAACTTCGACACCTACGAGCCGTTACGCATAACCGACATGCCCGAGGTCGAGGTGCATATCGTGGCGTCGGCCGAGGCGCCGACCGGCATGGGCGAACCGGGCACCCCGCCCATCGGCCCGGCTGTCGCCAATGCGATCGCCGCCGCCAAGGACATGTGGGTCACGACCCTGCCGCTCTCGCGGCACGATCTGGTCTGAGCAGGATCGTCACAGGAAGCAAAAGGCCGCCTTCGGGGCGGCCTTTCTCTTTGCCGGATCGATTGCCGGGCGCTCAGCCCCGGCGATTGCGGGCGGCCAGTGTGCGCAGCCGCAGCGCGTTCAGGCGGATGAAACCGGCCGCGTCCTTCTGGTCGTAGGCGCCGTGATCGTCCTCGAAGGTAACCAGTTCCTCCGAGTAGAGCGATTTCGGCGACTTGCGGCCGGTGACGATGACATTGCCCTTGTAAAGCTTCAGCCGCACCGTGCCCTCGACATCCTTCTGGCTGTTGTCGATGGCGGCCTGCAGCATCTCGCGTTCCGGCGAGAACCAGAAGCCGTTGTAGATGAGCTTGGCGTAGCGCGGCATTAACTCGTCCTTCAGGTGCCCCGCATCGCGGTCGAGCGTGATCGACTCCATTGCGCGGTGGGCCTGAAGGAGGATGGTGCCGCCCGGGGTCTCGTAGACACCGCGCGATTTCATGCCAACGAAGCGGTTTTCGACCAGATCGATGCGGCCGATGCCGTTGTCGCGGCCGAGATCGTTGAGGGCTTGGAACAGGGTCGCCGGCGACATCGCCTTGCCGTTCAGGGCAATGGGATCGCCGGCCTTGAATTCGATCTCGATTTCGGTTGCGACATCCGGCGCGTCCATCGGCGAAACGGTGCGCATGTGGACATATTCCGGCGCCGCCTCCCACGGGTCTTCCAGAACCTTGCCCTCGGACGACGAGTGCAGCATGTTCGCATCGACGGAGAACGGCGCTTCGCCCTGCTTGTCCTTGGGCACCGGGATCTGATGGTCCTGGGCGAATTCGATCAGGTCGGTGCGCGACTTGAATGACCAGTCGCGCCACGGCGCGATAACCTTGATATCCGGATCAAGCGCATAGGCCGACAACTCGAAGCGCACTTGGTCGTTGCCCTTGCCGGTCGCGCCATGGGCGATGGCGTCGGCGCCGGTTTCCTGCGCAATCTCGACCAGGCGCTTGGAGATCAGCGGCCGGGCGATCGAGGTGCCGAGAAGATAGACGCCCTCATAGACCGTATTGGCGCGGAACATCGGAAACACGAAGTCGCGGATGAACTCCTCGCGCAGATCCTCGATATAGATCTCCTTGATGCCGAGCATCTCGGCCTTGCGGCGCGCCGGTTCCAGTTCGTCGCCCTGGCCCAGATCGGCGGTGAACGTGACGACTTCGGCGTTCAACTCGGTTTGCAGCCATTTGAGGATGATCGACGTGTCGAGACCGCCGGAATAGGCGAGCACGACCTTCTTGACGTCTTTGATTGCGGCACTCATGCGGATGTCTTTCGCTAAGCAGAAAACGGGAAAACCGCGCGCACCATATTGAGTTTACGGTTGCGCGCAAGCGTCGCTTTGTCGCTGCCGCCGTTCGGCGATCCATTCGCTGACCACCGCGAGAACCGAGAAGATCACGATGGTCGACAAATAGCCGAGTATCGCGTCCGACAGATAGTGGGCGCCGAACACCACGCGCATTGCCGCCATCACGATCGAAACCGCCGCGACCAGCGCGGCGAAGATCCGGCGTCGGCGTATCGCGAGCATCAACGCCAGGCACATCAGCCAGCCCGCAGTCGATGCCTCGCCGGAGACGAAGGAACAGTTGGACGCGCAGTAGCCGGTCTTGGTGCCGGCCTCGACGAAGGGTAGCCAGCCGCCGAACTCCTCGGTCATCCAGGGGCGCGGCCGGCCCCAATGCGCTTTCAGGACGCCATTGACCAGGAGCCCCGGTCCGATGATCAGCGTTGTCACCAGCACCGTCTTCAGGCGTATGCCGGGAAAGCGCCAGCGCAGTCCGCTGCGCAACTCGACCGCCAGCACCGCGGCCACCAGAAGGCACAGGATCGTCGGCAGCGGATGCAGGAACTCGCGGATGGCTCTCGGCATTTCGGCGACCGAGACCGTGAAACCCAGGCAGCGCCGGCCATCCGCGGCCTGCGAAGCGGCGCAGGCTTGCGAGTCGAAAAACCATGCTGACGAGGCGAGATCCCATTGCGGCTCGCCATTGAAGACGAGCAGCAGGGTGATCCACGCGGTCAGCAACCCGGCCGCCGTGACCGGATGTGCCAGAAAGCCGAATGGATTTTGCCTGTCGGTCATCGATACTCCCGTTTGCGACCGGCATCCTGTGGCACGGCGTCCGGCAAGCCGCAAGTGGCGTCCGCCGCGCTGCGATTGACCGCAGAGCATGGCGGACCTATGGAAGCGGCCGGAGCGCATCTGACCTTGGCAAGCCGCCTCACCAGCCGCCAGAAAGCCATAAAGCCATGAACTTCATGCCCGATCCTGCCATCCTGCTGACCTTCACAGCGGCCGCCATCGTCCTGGCGGTCACGCCGGGGCCTGACATGACGCTGTTCCTGTCGCGCACGCTTGCCCAAGGCCGGGCGGCCGGGCTGGCCTGCATGGCCGGTGCGATGTCGGGGATCGCCGTGCACACGGCAATGGTGGCGCTCGGTCTTTCGGCGCTAGTCGTTGCCGCACCCGCCGCGTTCACGGCACTCAAGATCATCGGCGCCGGATATCTTGTGTGGCTTGCCATCGATGCGATACGCAATGGTTCGTCGCTGACGCTGAAGAGCGAAAGGCGCGTCAGGCAGTCGCTGCGCGCCAGCTATCTGACCGGAATCGGCATCAACCTTCTCAATCCGAAGATCGTGCTGTTCTTCATGACATTCTTGCCGCAATTCGTGAATGCGAACGATCCCGGCGCCACCGGCAAGTTCTTCTTTCTTGGCGCGCTGTTCATCGTGATCGCCTTGCCGATCACCACTTCAATGGTCATGGCCGCCGACTGGATGGCCGAGACATTGCGCAGCAAGCCGATCGTCACCCGCGTGCTCGACTGGATCCTCGCCGGCGTGTTCGGCGCGTTCGCGGTCAGGATCCTGTTCGCCCAGGTCAGATAGGCGGTTTCAGTCGCCGTGACCGGCGTTCGCGCGGTTAAATCTAACTCCGACACGCTCCAGGTGAGGTGGCGACCTCGCGACGATGGATAAGCGGGCCTGCGCTTGCGCCGGGGCCCGGTCACAATGTGGAACGTCGATTGCGGTCAACCCGGTGAGCGCTTCATTCCGCCGATTGTGCCCCAGCGGGATTCCCCGACCAACGAAGGCACTCTGCCTTTCCTAGACCGCGCGATAAAATTTCGACATATGCGCCTTGCATCCGCTCATCGAACAACCTACCGCTAGGGTATTTGTCGGGGGGCAAAATTAGTAATGATTCGGTTCTTGACCATCACGACCGCGCTTGTGTGCGCGACTTTTGTCGCAAACACCGGGGACGCGGACGCCGCCGACTGGAACGGTGCCTATCTCGGCCTTCACGGCGTCTGGACCGACTCGGAACCGGATTTCGACAATGACTCGGGCCTCGAGCCGGCTACGGACTATGATTTCGGGGCGGAAGGCTACGGGATTGGCGTTTTCGCGGGACGCGATTGGCAGGACGATGTCTTCGTCTGGGGTCTTGCAGGCGATGTCGATTATCTCGGGCTCCCCGTCGAGGAACGTGAATCCGTTCGGTTCTTGGGCAAGGGCGATGTCGATGTCTACGACTACGATCTCGATTGGACGGCGTCGGCGCGACTACGCGGCGGTATGCTGTTCGCCGACGAGGCGCTGCTCGTCTACGGCACCGCCGGTGTAGCCGTGACCTCCGCCAACGCGACATCTTCCAAGTCCCCCAGCCCCAATGGGGCCGTGACCGACAGCGCCGCGCTAAACGATCTTCTGGCCGGCGCTGTGTTCGGTGGCGGAGTGGAATATCGCGTTGCTCCGAACTGGACGCTGAAAGGCGAGTATCTGAGATACGAATTCGAACCGATCGATGTCGGCGGCGATGCGACCAGCACTACTGCGGTGAGGTTCGTTCCCGGCCTGGAGCAGGTCCGCTTCGGTATTGCCTACCGCTTCTAACCCGGACACGCTCTAGTGGACGCTCCGAACCAGGCCCGGCCCCTCGAAAGGCCGCAATCTGCCGACTTGCTCACGCGCGGTGCGCGCCGTCCTGTATTCGTCAGCCGTCATCCCGTAGACGCGCTCGTCCAGCCTGTCGCCGGTGACCGCGTCGATACGATGGCTGCGCAACACCGCCTCCAGCGTTAGGTCGTATTTCTCCGCGATGGCGATGGCCGTCGCATTGCGTGCCAGGATCTCGAATCCGAGCTTTTCCAGACCGTGATCCTCGAAGGCGTGCCGGACCAGCAATTCGGCGGCGGGAAAGACGACCCTGCGGCCGCGGTCCCCGCCATTCCCGATACAGAGATGCCAGGCCCCCGTCTTGTGACGATGGTCGACATTGAGGATCAGCAGGCCGACGGCCCGGTCATCGGCCATCGTGCGGATCGCCAGCAGGTGACGTCTGATGCAGTCATAGCTCGCGACATACGCGCGAAAGGCGTTTAGGTCCATTGATCGGCGCGGCGCATTCCAGCCTTCCATAACGTCAGGCTCGGTCAGGAAGTCGGCGATCTTCGCGTCGACCTGCTGCGGCTTCAGCGTGACGATACGCACGCGGCGGTCATTGCGGTCGCAAACCATCGGCTTCAGACCGGCCAGCGGCGCGGTTGGATTCGGGCGCGAGCGCGAGGCGACAATGGATGGACGGCTCGGATTCGGCATTTTCGGCATGCGTTACTGTTTCATTCGCTTTCCGGCGAGGTCAAGCGTGCAGCAGGATGCCGGGCAGTTCTGGGCAACGGAACTCACCCGCCGTGGCCGGCGATCATCATTGCTTCATAGGCCAGCCGCTCGGTCTTTTTCATGCGCTCTGACGCCGACTTGAGCTGCCCGCAGGCGGCCAGGATGTCCTGTCCACGCGGGGTGCGGATCGGCGATGCATAGCCATTGGCATTTATGAAATCGGCGAAATTCTCGATCTGCTCCCAATCGGAACACTCATAGTCCGAACCCGGCCACTTGTTGAACGGGATGAGGTTGATCTTGGCAGGAATCCCCTTCAACAGCCGCACCAGTTCCTTGGCATCGGCAAGGCTGTCGTTGACGCCCTTCAGCATCACATATTCGAAGGTGATGCGCTTGGCGTTAGACAGGCCGGGATAGGCGCGGCAGGCGTCAAGCAATTCGGCGAGCGGATACTTCTTGTTGATCGGCACCAGCACGTCGCGCAATTCGTCGGTAACGGCATGCAGCGAGATCGCGAGCATGACGCCGGTCTGTTCGCCCATGGGCACGATCTGCGGCACCACGCCGGAGGTCGAAAGCGTGATCCTGCGGCGCGACAGCGACAGCCCGTCGCCATCGGCGGCCACCAGCAACGCATCGCGAACGTGATCGAAATTGTAGAGCGGCTCGCCCATGCCCATCATGACGATGTTGGAAACCTTGCGCCCTTCCGACGGCACGATGGCGCCCTGCGGCGTGTCACCGTCGGGAAAATCGCCCAGCCGGTCGCGGGCGAGCAGCAACTGCGCGATGATTTCCTCGGATGTCAGGTTGCGCACCAGCTTCTGCGTGCCGGTATGGCAGAAGGTGCAGGTCAGCGTGCAGCCGACCTGGCTGGAGATGCAAAGCGTGCCGCGCCCTTCTTCCGGGATGTAGACGGTCTCGACCTCGACGGGCCGGCCGGCGCCGCGCGGCGGGAACCGCAGCAGCCATTTGCGCGTGCCGTCATTGGAGATCTGTTCCTCGACGATTTCCGGCCGCGCAATGGAAAACTTGTCGCGCAGCATGGCGCGCAGATCCTTGGAGACATTGGTCATGCGGTCGAAGTCGGAGACGCCGCGCACATAAAGCCAGTGCCAGAGCTGCTGCACGCGCATGCGCACCTGGCGATCGGGCACGCCGGCGCCGCGCAGCGCGTCGCCGAGTTGCTCGCGGGTCAAGCCGATAAGGCAAGGCTTGTCGGCTGTCGGGCCAGCGCCGCCGCCAAGCCGGTCGCGCAACGCCGCATCGGTCAGGTCAAGGGAAACCGCCATCAATCATCCACGTTTCATAGAAGGTCAGCGCTCTAACACGTCTGAAGCACCGCGTCACGATATGGGGCGCATGCGCCAAAAAAGCAAAACCGGGCCACGGGCCCGGCTTGCGAAGCTCTTCCACGGCGAGCTGCGCCCTAGCGGCAGCCCTCGATCGCCTCGAGCGCCGCCGTTACGCCGGACAGCGAATAGACATAGGTGGTGTTCGTGCCGCGCTTCGAGGTCGCCTTGACGGTCATGCTTCGGCCCGCCTTCATTGCCGCGACCAGCGCCGGTTCTTGCGCGGCGTTCTCGACCCAGGCTGAATTCGCCTTGGTGAAAAAGACGAAATCCTTGCCGTCGACATCGACGGTGACCTTGGAGTTTTCCTTGAGCGAATAGCCGGCCATGAACTGCGGCTCGTAGTTCACATTCTGTCCGGTGCGCTGCGTCACAAGAAAGAAGTTGTCGCCGTGACTGACGTCACCGGGCGCTTCGGATGTGGGGACCGACAGCGCATAGCAGACTTTGCCGGTGGGGGAGGCGTAACTGAATGCGCCCCAATCCGTGAACTCCCCGATCCGCTTTGGCGTCTGTGCCGCTGCCGCCGAAGCACCGGCGACCACGACGCCGGCTGCAATCAATGCCGAAATGGCTTTCGATCTCTTGAGCATCTTTCCTTCCGGTAAATCGCTTGCGCACGAAACTTAAGGAATTGGTTACCCCTTATTGTATGAGTCAGGGTTACCAAATGATGAACGAATCTCCAAGGATTGCCGGCTTTCGGCGGCCCCATAGCCCTTTCAGAAGCGTTTCGGCGCAAACCTCATGTCCCAGCCGGCATTGCATGCAAGTTGAAAACGGCAACAGTTTGACTTTGTTTGTGAAAGCGGATGACAGCCGCGCCGATGTCCGACTATCATCGAAGAATAGCCAAGTGTACCAAGCAGGTCGGCCAACCGAATGAAACCGAAGCAACAACATCGCTTTGTTTCGCTCGCCAGAGCTGTTGCCGACAATCGCGATCAGGCAGCGTTCGCCGAGTTGTTCGACCATTTCGCGCCGCGCATCAACTCTTATCTCCGCCGGCTCCTGCTGGAACCGGGGCAGGCCGAGGAAGTGACGCAGGAAGTGATGATCGTCCTGTGGCACAAGGCGGCGCTGTTCGATCCGGCCAAGTCATCGCTCGGCACCTGGCTTTTCCGCGTCGCGCGCAACCGCCGCATTGACCTGATGCGGCGCGACAAGTCCGACCTGCTCGATCCCGAGGACCCGATCTTCCAGCCCGAGGAGCCGGAAGCCGCAGACGTGGCGGTCGATGCCGAGCAGCGCGATCGGCGCATCCGCGCCGCGCTCAGCCACCTGCCCGAAGAGCAGATGGAACTGGTGCGAAAGGCATTTTATCTTGGATTGTCGCACAGCCAGATCGCCGAGGACACCGGCCTGCCCCTGGGCACCGTGAAGTCGCGCATCCGGCTCGCCTTCGCGCGCTTGCGGAAGGCGCTCGACGAAGATCCCGAAGTCGACACAGAATTCTAGGGCGACAAGGCGGCTCCAGACCGCGTCACACGTCGACGACCGGCTTTTCCTTCGTGTCCTCGTCGGCCAGCTCGTCGTGATCGGCCAGCGCCTTGCGGGCCGCGTCGCGATGCGCGTCCGTGATGCTGCCGCGCACCGCGGCCATTGCCGCCAGCAGCACGGTGACATCGTCGCCGAAGCCGATATTGATCAGGAAATCGGGGATGAGGTCGAGCGGCAGGACAAAATAGGCCAGCGCCGCGAGCAAGGTTCCGCGCACCCGCGGCGGGGTCCTCGGATCGAACGCGCAGTAATAGGCGGCAACGAGTTCGTCCATGAACGGCACCGCGCGCGCAGCCTTCCTGGCCGTCGTCCAGAATTTGCTTCGGACACGTTTTTCGCGGGCTTGTTGTTCGTCGGCGGTACCCGGTTCGAGGATCTCGCCGATCTTCACATCGTCGATCTCTACCATTCCATCACCTCTGCAAAGATGTGGGAGCAGCCCGCGCCCGGTTCAAGGCGCAGCCTTTTCCATGGCGTCTGCCAGTGCCAGATCGAGCTTGGTGACGCCGCCGGAATCATGGGTTGTCAGGGTCACGTCGACGCGGTTGTAGACATTGAACCACTCGGGATGGTGGTTCATTTTTTCGGCGACCATCGCCATCTCGGACATGAAGGCGAAGGCCTTGCGGAAATTGGCAAAGCGAAAGCTCTTGGCAATCGATGCGCCATCGGACGCGAGTTGCCATCCGTCCATGCTGCCAAGACCTTCTTCCAACTGCTGGCTGTCGAGCTTCGGTTCGGCCATGCCGCGTCTCCCGCAATTCCTCGTGCCGTCCATTCTGGCACATGCGGACCGAATGTCGAGCCAGGCTCTCTCAGGTGGCGAGACGCGCCGCCTCCGAATAGCCGGCAGCCGAGCCGGGGATAGCGACGCGCTGCGGCAGCGGGTAGCTTTCCTCGACGATGTACGGTCCGCCGCCGACGGATTCGCGCGATGACATCAAGACGAAACGCGGAACGGCAAAGGACGGCACGAAGAAATTGCCGCGACTCGACAGATAGGGCGCCAACACGTGCGGCGGCGTGTTGCGCAGCCGTGCGACTGTCACATGCGGGGTAAACTTGCGCGGGTCGGGCGGAAGTCGCAAACGCTGGCAGATGCGTTCGATCTCGGCCTGCAGTTCTGCCAGATCGGGCGAGGCGGTTGGCACCGCGAAAAGGGAATGCGGTTTCTTGCCGCCGAACGCACCGAGGCCGGACAGGCCGAGTGTGAACTCGAAACGGCGAATGCGCCCCAATGCATGGGCGACTTCGTCGGCCACATGGTGTTCGACGTCGCCGATAAAGCGCAAGGTGAGGTGATAGTTCTCGGTGTCGATCCAACGCGCCCCGGGCAGTCCGCCTTTCAGGAGCGAAAGCGACATCGCCGCGTTATGCGGGATTTCCAGAGCAGTAAACAAACGCGGCATGGCGCTCTCCTCTCCGGCAACAGAAGTGTGACAGGCAAATCACCTTGTCCCCAATCGAACGAATCACGGACACACGGCCTGTTCAAGTCAAATATTCACGACAAAACGATTATTCATTCGCTAATGCGCTGCCGCTACCGCCGGATCGACTGTCCAGGTAGCGCGAAACCAGCGGCAAGGTCCTGTCGACCATGACCGCGACGCCGGCATTGTTGGGATGAATACCGTCGGCGAGCAGTTTCGAACTGTCGCCGATGACGCCGTCGAGGAAAAACGGGTAGAGCGGCACGCCATGTTTTTCC
Source organism: Oricola sp. (assembly GCF_965230365.1). Taxonomy (GTDB): domain Bacteria; phylum Pseudomonadota; class Alphaproteobacteria; order Rhizobiales; family Rhizobiaceae; genus Oricola. The sequence goes on from NZ_OZ246003.1 coordinate 759,048, forward strand.
GCCAGGTCGCCATAGATCGGATTGAAAGCGGCCGCATAGGTGTCATCGAGGTTCGGCGGCGCCAGCATGCCGATCAGGACAACGTCGATATCGCGCGCCTGCAGGCGCTCGATCATGCGGTCGAGATTGTCGCGCGTGATGTCGGGGGAAATACCGCGCAGGGCATCGTTGGCGCCGAGTTCCAGCAATACGAAGTCAGTGCCGTCGGGGATCGACCAGTCGAGGCGTTCCAGACCGCCGGAGGTTGTGTCGCCCGAAACGCCGGCATTGGCCAAGTCGACCGCGTATCCGGCCGCGCCAAGGGCGGCCTGCAGTTGCGCCGGATAGTCCTCGCCGGGGGCGAGCAGATATCCGGCTGTCAGGCTGTCGCCGAGGGCCACGCCCCGCACCGGCTCGGCGGTGGCGATGGCGATGTGGTTTACGACCGCGAAACCGATGATTGCAAAAATGCGTAGGCAGGCTTTGACCATTGCTCCGTCCGGCACCATTTGTATTCGACATCCGACATATAGGACCGAACCCCAGTGACAGAAGCGCTTATTTCACTTTCCGCCGTCGATCTACGGCTCGGCAGCGCGGCCAATGCCGTGCATGTGCTGAAGGACGTCAGCCTCGACATCGCAGCCGGCGAATCGGTTGGCGTCGTCGGACCGTCGGGTTCGGGCAAGACCACATTGCTGATGGTCCTGTCGGGTCTGGAGCGTCCGGACAGCGGTATCGTGAGCGTTGCCGGCGCCCGGTTCGACCGCTTGGGCGAAGACGAAACCGCAGCGTTTCGCGGCCGCAATATCGGCATTGTCTTCCAGTCCTTTCATCTGATCCCGAACATGACGGCGCTGGAAAACGTCGCCGTGCCGCTGGAACTGGCCGGCATCCGCGACGCTTTCAAGAAGGCTGGCGACGAACTCGCCGCGGTCGGCCTTCAGGACCGGCTGACACATTATCCCGGCCAGCTTTCGGGCGGTGAACAGCAGCGCGTCGCGATCGCCCGCGCGCTGGCGCCGGACCCGAAGATACTGATTGCCGACGAGCCGACCGGAAATCTCGACGGCGAGACCGGAAGCCAGGTGTCGACGCTATTGTTCAACAAGCAGCGCGAGCGCGGCATGACCTTTGTGCTGGTCACCCATGACCCGTCGCTGGCCGCGCAGTGCGACCGCCAGATGCAGGTCGATTCCGGCCGTGTGGCCGAAGAGGGGCGTCTGGACGCCGCCGCCGAATGACGACCATGCCGGTTGCGCGCGGGCTGCGGCTCGCCTTCAGATTTGCCATGCGTGAGATGCGTGGCGGCCTGTCGGGATTTTACGTGTTCCTCGCCTGCATAGCGCTGGGGACCGCGGCAATCGGCGCCGTCAATGCCGTATCCCAGTCGGTAACGGCGGGGATCGATCAGGAAGGCCAGGTGATTCTTGGCGGCGATCTGCGTTTCGAGCTGATTCAGCGTGAGGCCAGCGCCGAAGAGCGCGCTTTTCTGGAGACGGCCGGAGCGGTCTCGGCGAGCGCAACCATGCGGTCCATGGCGCGATTGCCCGACCAGTCGGACCAGTCGCTGGTCGAGTTGAAGGCCGTCGACGATGCGTATCCGCTTTTTGGCGCGCTGGTGACCGAACCTGCGCTTGCGCATGGCGAAATGTTCGAAGAGCGTGACGGCGTGCACGGCGCGGTTGCGCATCCGATCCTGCTCGACCGGCTCGGTCTGTCAATCGGCGACAGCATCCGGCTCGGCGATGCCGCCTATCAGCTGCGCGCGACCATCGTCAGCGAACCCGATGCGGTTTCCGACGGCTTTGCATTCGCGCCGCGGCTGCTTGTTTCCATGTCCGGGCTGCAAGCCTCCGGGCTCAACCGCCCGGGCGCGCTTGTCGAACATGTCTACAAGCTGCGCACGCCGGACGGCACCTCGCCGTCCGCGCTTGCCGCGATTACCGAACGCGCCAATGCCGCGTTTCCGGAAGCCGGCTGGTCGGTGCGCAGCCGGGGCAATGCCGCGCCGGCCTTGTCGGCCAATATCGAACGGTTCGCCCAGTTCCTCACGCTGGTCGGCCTGACCGCTCTGGTCACCGGCGGGGTCGGCGTCGCCAATGCGGTGCGTGCGTTTCTCGATTCCAAGCGCAATGTGATCGCCACGTTCAAGTGCCTTGGCGCGCCGGGTGGTTTCGTGACGACGGTCTACCTCATCCAGGTCTTGGCGATTTCGCTGATCGGGATCGCCATCGGGTTGGTCATTGCCTCGCTGACGCCGCATATCGCCGCCTGGGCGCTTTCCGGGCTGATCCCGTTGCCGGACAGTCAGGGGCTTTATCCCGGCGCGCTGTTGCTGGCGACGGTGTTCGCGCTGGTGACGACGCTCGCCTTCGCCATGCTGCCGCTCGGACGCGCCCGCGACATCGCGGCCACGGCGCTGTTTCGCGAGCAGACGCTCGATGCCGGACGGCTGCCCCGGCCGGCCTATCTTGCCGCATCGGCTTTGCTCATCGCCGTGCTTGTCTGGCTTGCGGTGGCGACATCCTTCGACAGCCGCATCGCGCTTCTGTTTCTGGCTGGTGTGGCGTTCTCGTTTGCCGTGTTGCGGCTGGTCTCGCTGGTGGTCCAGGCGATTGCACGCCGCGTACCGTCGATCCGTTCGACCTCGCTGCGGCTGGCCGTCGGCAACATCCACCGTCCCGGCGCGCTGACGCCCTCTGTCGTGCTGTCGCTCGGTCTCGGCCTGACGCTGCTGGTCAGCCTGGCGCTGATCGACGGCAATCTGCGCAACCAGATCTCCGGCAACCTGCCGGAGCGCGCGCCGAACTTCTTCTTCGTCGATATCCAGAACAGCGTCATCGAGGATTTCGCCGAACTCGTGACCGATGTTGCACCGGGCGGCGCGATGCAGCGCGTGCCGATGCTGCGCGGCCGCATCGTCGCGTTGAACGGCGAGGACGTCGCCAAAATCGAACTACCGCCTGAGGCCGCCTGGGTCCTGCGCGGCGATCGTGGCATCACCTATTCGCCGGAACTGCCGGAAAACTCCTCGCTGGTCGACGGCGAATGGTGGCCGGAAGACCATGCCGGCGAGGCGCTGGTTTCGTTTTCCGCTGAGGAGGCGGGCGAATTGGGGCTCAAGATCGGCGATACGGTGACGGTCAATGTGCTTGGGCGCAATATCACGGCGCGGATCGCCAATCTGCGCCAGGTCCAGTGGGAATCGCTGTCCATCAACTTTGTCATGGTCTTTTCGCCCAACACCTTTGCCGGCGCGCCGCATGCCTGGCTGGCGACGCTGACGGTGCCCGATGCCGACATCGCCACGGAAGCCTCGATCCTGCGTGATGTCACGCGGTCGTTTCCGGCGGTCACATCGGTGCGGGTCAAGGACGCGATCGATCTCGTCAACCGGTTGATCGGCCAATTGGCGACCGCGATCCGGGCCGCCGCAGCGGTGGCGCTGGTCGCGTCGGTGCTGGTGTTGGCCGGCGCACTTGCCGCCAGCAATCGCGCCCGCGTGCATGATGCGGTCGTCCTGAAGATGCTGGGTGCGACCCGCAAAACGCTGATCGGCGCGTTTTCGCTGGAATATCTGATCCTTGGCGCTGCGACGGCGGGTTTTGCGCTGCTCGCCGGCGGCGCGGCGGCCTGGTTCGTAATTGTGCAGATCATGCGCTTGCCCTGGCAGATGCTGCCCGGCGTGGCTTTGATGACGCTTCTGACGGCGCTTGTGCTGACCGTCGGGTTCGGTCTGGCCGGCACGTGGCGGGTCCTCGGCCAGAAACCGGCCCCGGTCCTGCGCAATCTCTAGGGTGGCAATGATGCGTTAACCATTCGCGAAAATAGCCAAACCCCCGCGGCGGTCGCATTGCGAAGCGAGTCGAAATCGGACGATTTGCACTTGTTTGGTCAAGTGTGCCGCATCATATTAGCCGCAGGCATGCTGGAGTCCCGCCAGCGGCGCCGCGGTATGGTGCATTACGTCATGCCGGACACCCGACGGGATTTGTGACCTACAGAGGGAAAAATGGCTGACCTTCACAATTACGACGCGCGCAACGCCAGTGCGCGCACCTATGACGCAAGCATCGATGAGGGCCTTCGCGCCTACATGATCCGCGTCTACAATCTGATGGCGTCGGGCCTCGCGTTGACCGCGCTTGCCGCGCTCGGCACCGTCATGCTCGCCACCACCACCGATCCGTCCGCTGCGGTCGCGCAGCTCGGCAACGGCAAGCTGCTGACCGGTCTCGGTGCCGCACTTTACGGCTCGCCGCTGCGCTGGGTGGTGATGCTCGCCCCGCTGGCGCTGGTGTTCTTCATGGGCTTTCGCATCGAACGCATCAGCCCGCAGACCGCGACCGGCATCTTCTACGGCTTTGCCGCGCTGATCGGCCTGTCGATGTCGTCGATCTTCCTGGTCTACACCTCGGCCAGTATCGTGCAGACGTTCTTCATCACGGCGACCGCCTTCGGCGCGCTGTCGATCTACGGCTATACCACCAAGCGCGACCTGACCGGCATGGGTTCGTTCCTGTTCATGGGACTGATCGGCCTCATCCTGGCGATGATCGTCAACATTTTCCTGCAGTCGTCTGCGCTGCAGTTCGCGGTTTCCGGCATCGGCGTTCTCGTGTTCGCGGGCCTGACCGCCTACGACACGCAGAAGATCAAGGAAATGTACTATGTGAACGACGACGGCACCGTCGCTGGACGCAAGGCGGTGATGGGCGCGCTGGCGCTCTATCTCGATTTCATCAACATGTTCCAGTTCCTGCTTTATTTCCTCGGCAACCGCGAGTGAGCGGAAATGGAACCGACTTGAAAAAGGCGGCCTTCGGGCCGCCTTTCTTGTTTGCGCGGCCGGCAATTTGGGCATTTATCGTTTTCGACTGATTCCGAAGCGAGAACCGCATGAGCCTGACCATTCGAGACGCCGAGCCGTCGGACATACCTGCCATAACGGCAATCTACCGGCATGCCGTCATTCACGGCACCGCGAGCTTCGAGCTCGAACCGCCCGACGAAGCCGAGATGGAACATCGCTTCCGCGCCATAACCGAGCCCGGATACCCCTATCTGGTGGCGGCGGCCGATGACGGTTCGCTGGCCGGCTACGCCTATGCCAATGCCTACCGCGCCCGGCCTGCCTATCGCTGGTCGGTGGAAAGCTCGGTCTATATCGATCCCAAACGGCAGGGCGCCGGTGTCGGCCGGGCGCTGATGCGCGACCTGATCGACCGGTCAGAGGGTCTCGGATTTCGGCAGATGATCGCGGTCATTGGCGGTTCGGCGCACAAGGCGTCTATCCGGCTGCACGAATCGCTCGGCTTCTATCTGGCCGGCACGCTGCGAGACAGCGGCTTCAAGCATGGCCAGTGGCTCGATTCGGTTCTGATGCAACGCAGTCTCGGCAATGGCGCTGAGACCACGCCCGATCCGGATCTTTATCCGGGCACGCTCTACAGCAGTGCAAAGCCCTCAGCGTGAGGCGACGACGCGCAGCGGCTTGTCGAAGATCTTGAGGACGTTGGCCAGTTCGTGGCCACGCTTCAGGATCTGGCCGGATGCCGACACGACGCTGTAGGCACCTTGTCGCCTTGCAAGTTTCGGATTTTTCTCGATGCGGTAAAGCGGCATTTCCGACGATCGCCTGAATACGGAAAAGACGGCGCGGTCGCGCAACTGGTCGATCGCATAGTCGCGCCATTCGCCCGCGCCAACCATCAGGCTATAGATGCGCAGCAGCTGGTCGAGTTCGCGGCGGTCGAAGCGGATTGTTTCGGTCGGCAACGGCTGTGTGGCTGAGGACGGGAAGCTGACGACCGTACCGCGGTCATGGCTGTCGTCCCGTTCCGACCGGGCCCGGGAATCCGGTGTGTCATCATCCATCATGAGCCTTTCCCAGTTGTTCGGCCTGACAGAGTTGCCGGGATTTCGTCGAGTTGCAAGAGCGGGATTGTTCGCACAGGTCGGCGCGCGCGAATCTTCATCGTCCGGCAATACGCGAAAAAATACCACTCACAGTTTGGTACATAATGTTTGCATCAGTGACCGGAAGGTCACCTTTTTGCCCAAGTTAAGACACAACTCAGCCCGTTTTCGGGAAGAACTTGCCGTTGTTGCCGATTGTGTTCCGCGACATTCGTCTGGGGAGCGCAATAAGCAGGGTGGGAGTGATAGCCAGTTCACGGCGCTCGGCTTTTTCACTCATGGACCGGTACGGGCGCGGCGTTGGAAACCTCTAGCCCCCCAGCCCCCCGATGCCGCTCCGTCCGGTCCGCACCTTGCGAACGCCCGCCGGCGTGAGAGCCGGCTAAGAGCTTTGGCGGGGAAGAATGGCTGCGCCGAGTATCGGCCCGGGATAGCCGCCACGAATGGCTTCCTGAAGCAGGACGGCGCAGCCATCGGCATCCTTGGCAGCCAATTCGGTGAGCGGGATATCGACGGTCATGGCCTCGCCATGCCACATGCCGACCGTCTGCACATCGACAACGGAATTCACGTAGCGAATGATCTTGCCGGCGTTTTCCCCGCGCTCGATGGCGATTTCGGTGTCCCGCTTGAAATAGACGAGAACCATGTGAACCTTGCCCGCCGGCATTGCGCCGTCGGCGACGCTGACATGCATCCGGTCGCCGTGGTCGGTGACGGTCAGGTCGACGGACAGCCCTTTTCCGTTGTCGTCGTATGTGCCCAGGACATTGGAAATCTCGGCGTAGTGGCCGCCATTGGTGTGCGCACGCCCATTGATGATCGCCTGGGGTGTGTAGACACCGCGCCGCTTCAAAGCGCGGGCATAGTCATATTGGCGCTTCGAGTTCTCGGCCGAGCCCAGCGTGTCGCGCCAGCCCAGGTAGTCCCAATAGTCGACATGGTATCCAAGCGCCAGGACATCGTCTCGCGCAGCGAACCGTTCAAGCGCGGCGTCGGCCGGCGGACAGGAATTGCATCCCTGGCTGGTGAACAGTTCGACCACACCAAGGACTGTCGGCGAGCGGGTGTTCTGCGCGGATGCAATGACCGTTCCGGCGGCGATGGATGCCGTTACGGTCAGAGCGAGAAGTATCCTGTCAAATCTCATGGGACGTTTCCGGTGGCGTTTGCCGGAATTTATGCAATCGCCCGTTCAATGGGAAGTCACGTTCGGGTGACGAAGCCGCGACCGCAGGGCCGCTTGTCAACAGATATGCGTCCGTTCGGGAAGCTCTGCGCGGGCAGCCGCTTGGTCGCGTTGCGTAAAACTGTCATAAACCGGTCGTAGAGACACCAGATCAACGAGAATCAGGAAGTGAGCAAATGAAAATCGCAGTTCTGGGCGGCGACGGGTTCGTCGGTTGGCCGACATCTCTCCACCTGAGCGATCAGGGCCATGAGGTTCACATCATCGACAACTTGTCGCGCCGCTGGATCGACACAGAGCTTGGCGTGCAGTCGCTGACCCCGATGGACTCGATCCAGGAGCGTACGCGTATCTGGCACGAGGAAACCGGCCGGAAAATCCACTTCCACCTGATCGATCTCGCCACGGATTACGAGATTTTCAAGCGCTGGCTGACCGACAACCGCCCGGATGCGATCATCCATTTCGCCGAACAGCGCGCCGCGCCCTATTCGATGAAATCCGACCGGCATAAAAACTACACGGTCAACAACAACGTCAATGCGACGCACAATGTGCTCAATGCCCTGGTCGAGACCGGTGTCGAAGCGCATCTGGTGCATCTCGGCACGATGGGCGTCTATGGTTACTCGACCATCGGCGCGGCGATCCCCGAAGGCTATCTGCCGGTCGGCATCGAAACGCTCGCCGGCGACACGGTCAGCCAGGACATCCTCTATCCGTCCAATCCCGGCTCGATCTACCACATGACCAAGTGCCTGGATCAGCTGCTGTTCCAGTTCTACGCCAAGAATGATGGCCTGCGCATCACCGACCTGCACCAGGGTATCGTCTGGGGCACGCACACCGAACAGACGCGCCGGCACGCCCAGCTGATCAACCGGTTCGACTATGACGGCGACTACGGCACCGTTCTCAACCGCTTCCTGATCCAGGCCGCGATCGACTATCCGCTGACCGTGCATGGCACCGGTGGCCAGACCCGCGCCTTCATCCACATCCAGGATTCGGTGCGATGCATCGAGCTGGCGCTTAACAATCCGCCGGCGGCCGGCGACAAGGTCAAGATCTTCAACCAGATGACCGAGACCCACCGGGTGCGCGATCTGGCCGAGATGATCGCCAAGATGACCGGCGCAAAGGTCGCCTACCTGCCGAATCCGCGCAAGGAAGCCGCCGAAAACGACCTGATCGTCAAGAACGAACAGTTCCTGGCGCTCGGGCTCAATCCGATCACGCTCGAGGAAGGCCTGCTCGACGAGGTCGTCGAGGTGGCGAAGAAGTTTGCCTACCGCGTCGACCGCGGCCGCGTCCCGGCCGTCTCGGCATGGACCAAGGACATCGCCAAGACGGTGGAGACCGATCCCGAAGGCAAGCGCCTGAAAAGCGTCAGCTGACGGGCCCGGCAAGCAGCTCCGGATACCGGAGCTGCAACGCCTGCAGCAGGAGCGTTGTCTTCATGTCGGTGATGCGGCCGTCGCGCGCCATGGCGCATGCGTCTGCAACAGCCAGTTCGACAACCTCGATATCCTCGTGTTCATGCGCCACACCGCCGCCATCGCCGATCTTGTCGGCCTCGCCGCAGGAGGCGAGGAAACAGTGCACCCGCTCGGTCGCACAGCCCGGCATCGGCCAAAACGCGCCCACGGGTTCGAGCTTGCCAAGGCGGATGCCGGTCTCCTCGAAGACTTCACGCCGCGCCGCCTCGGCGGGGTCTTCGCCGTCGGTCAGGCCGGCCGGCGTTTCCAGCAGCAACGCTTCATCGCCGAGAAACAGCGGTCCGATGCGGGGTTGGCGGACGAGGGTGACCGTGCCGCGCGCCGGATCGTAGGGCAGCACCGCCGCCGCCGCGCCGTGGTCCTCGATCTGCCGTGTGAGTTCGACGCCGTCGCGGCTTGTCACGGTCGCGATGATAAACCGCCCCCAGCCGTCATGCAGGGTCCTGATATGCTTGATCACTTGCACTGAAACGTTCCCGTCCCGAAATTCGTCGGCTCCCTAAAACACAGCCGTCGCTTACCGCCAACAGAAAGCTTTGTCCGCCATGACCGCCAATGCCTATGTCACGCTCGTCACCAATCGCGATTACGCCGATGCGGCGATTGCCCTGGTGCGCTCGATCGGGCTGACCGGCACCGATGCCGACACCGTGGTCATGCACACCGGCGCCGTTGCGGCCGGCGATCTGGAGCCACTCAAGGCGCTCGGGGCACGCTGCGTCGAGGCCGAACTGCTCGACACCTCACCCGAATTCAACGCTCGCCACCAGCGCGACAGGCTGCATGCGGCGGCACCGTTCACCAAGGGCAACAAGCCGGCCTTTCACACGCCGCTCGACAATTTCGCCAAACTGCGCCTGTGGCAACTCGAACAGTACGACAACGTTGTCTTCATCGACGCCGACGCCATAGTGGTGCGCAATATCGATCGGCTGTTCGCCTATCCGGAATTCTCCGCCGCGCCGAATGTCTATGAGGGGCTGGGCGACTTCCACCGGCTGAATTCCGGCGTCTTTACCGCCAAGCCGTCGAGGGCGACTTTCGAGCGCATGATGGCGCAGCTCGACCAGCCGGACATGTTCTGGCGGCGCACCGACCAGACTTTCCTGCAGGCGTTCTTCCCGTCCTGGCACGGCCTGCCGGTCTTCGACAACATGCTGCAATATGTCTGGTTCAACCTGCCCGAACTGTGGGACTGGCAGTCGGTCAATGTGGTGCACTACCAGTACGAGAAGCCCTGGCAGGAAAACCATCCGAAGCGCGACCGGCTGGCCCCGCTGATCGACCTTTGGCGCGCCTACCGCACCGGCGACAACATTCCCGACATCGACTCGCTGGCCAATCCCGGCGAGGCCACCTGATGCATGTCCTGGTCACCGGCGGCAGCGGTTATGCCGGGCGCTTCATCGTCGAGGCGCTTCTGGCGGCGGGGCATTCCGTCGCCACGACCGGCAGGACAGAACCCGATGCGGGCTTCTTCTCCGGGCCGGTGGATTTCATCGGCGCCGATCTCGAACCGGCAAATGCCAAACGCACGCTTTTTAATGGCGTAGACGGGTTTGTGCACGCCGCCTTCCATCATGTGCCCGGCCGGTTCCGTGGCGGGGAAGGCGACGATCCGGAGACCTTTCGCCGGCTGAATCTCGACGGCTCGGTCGCCTTGTTTGCGGCGGCCAAACAGGCCGGCGTGTCGCGGGCAGTGTTCCTGTCGAGCCGTGCCGTCTATGGCGCGCAGCCACCCGGTGTTGTGCTCGACGAGACGACGGCGCCGCAACCGGACACGCTCTATGGCGAGGTCAAACTCGCCGCCGAGCGCGCCATTGCGGCGATGGCGGATGACGGTTTCCTGCCCATCGCGCTGCGCGCCACCGGCATCTACGGCCCGGCCGGGCCGGGCCGGCGCCACAAATGGGCTGAACTGTTCGCCACCTGCGAAGCCAGGGAAGACATTCCGCCGCGTGTCGGCACCGAGGTGCATGGCGACGACATGGCCGCCGCCGTGCGATTGATGCTGGAAGGCGATGCGGATGGGCTCCGCGCCGGCTCCTCGCCGGATTTGGTCTTCAATCTCTCAGACATTCTGCTCGACCGGCATGACCTGCTTGCCGAGTATGTCCGGATCACCGGTCTCGGCGCGCCGCTGCCGCAGCGCGCCGATGCAAGCGCCTTCAACGCGATGGACTGCACCCGGCTGAAGCGACTGGGCTGGACGCCGCGCGGTCGCCTCGATCTCGGCGGGCTGGTTTAGGCATAGCTCACGACCTCATATTCGACACCGTTTTCGTCATCGAAATAAAAACGCCGGCCGGGTTCATAGTCGGCGTGGTTCTTGGGCGCGTAGCCATGCGCCTTGACCTGTGCCTCGGTCGCGTCGAGATCATCGACCACGATGCCGATATGGTTCAGCCCGCCGCGCGTCTCGTAGCTGTCGTCGGCCGGTGCTGCGGGATCGGCATGGGAGTAGATCGCCAGATAGGTCTCGTCGGAACCGACATGCACGGTGTAGCCGCCGTTGATCGCCTCGCCGCTCCAGCGCACTTTCCAGCCGAACAGATCGCCCAGCATGCGTGCGGTGCGGTCAGGATCGGCCACGGTGAAATTGACATGTTCAAGTCGGGCAGCTGACATCGGAGTTCTCCGGTTGGATTTTCGATTTGCCTTGCCTACAACCTGAAGCTAACTTGAGGTCAAGGTTTATTTGGAGATTTCGATTATCATGCCGCTCAAGCCCACCGATATGCTGCCGATCGGCGAACTGGCCCGACGCACGGGCATCGCCGTCTCGGCGATCCGCTACTACGAAGAGCAGGGCCTCGTAAGCCCCGGGCGCAATGCCGGCGGTCAGCGCCGTTTCCTGCGCTCCGACCTTCGGCGGCTTTCCTTTATCCTGATCGCCCAGCAATTCGGTTTCACGCTGCCACAGATTCGCCAGGTGCTCGACCGGCTGCCCAACGGGCGCACGCCGAACAAGGCCGACTGGACGCGGATCAGCGGCGATTTTCGTGCCGAACTCGATCGCAAGATCGAAACACTGAATGAACTGCGCGACCGGCTCGACAAATGCGTCGGTTGCGGCTGCCTGTCCTTGACCGATTGCACGCTTTACAATCCGCAGGACCGGGTTGCTGGCAAGGGCGCGGGCCCGCGTTACCTAATGGGCGACAAGCCAGAGACCAGCTAGACCGTGGCCCATTCGCGCTTATCCGCGACCAACGGTTCGCCGCCGCAATCGGGCGAACGCCCGCATCGCAGCCGCTGCGATCGGATCTCTCGCCTGCGTTGGTCATATTGACATTTATAAGCTATGTGTCCATATGCCTGCAGACACAGGCTATCCAAAATGCTTGTCAGTTGGACCATCCGCATCATTTGGACACAACGCAGCGTAATACGGATCGCCACGTGGCGAAATGGACTGAAACGCACCGATGCCGCTGAACGGCTTTGGCGCGTTTCCGAAGAGCTTACAGGGTAGCCGCTCGCCCTTTTAGAACCCGCCAAAGTGGAGACATCAGCATGACCGACCGCAACGAATTCGACGCCGAAACGACCACGGACGAGGTGCTGGAGGGTATCGACCTGACCGGCAAGCTTGTGCTGGTGACCGGCGGCTCGTCCGGGCTCGGCGCCGAGGCCGCACGGGCGTTCGCCAGCAAAGGCGCCCGGGTGATCATCACCGCGCGCAATCTGGAGAAAGCCACCGGTGTTGCCGCCGGTATCGCGGACAAGACCGGCGCAAGCGTCGAGGTCGAGGAACTCGAACTCGGCAATCTGGCCGCTATCCGCGCATTCGCCGATCGGATCAATGCTCGCGGCGAGAAGATCGACATTCTGCTCAACAATGCCGGTGTCATGGCCTGCCCGCAGTCCGAGACCGATGACGGGTTCGAATTGCAGTTCGGCTCCAACCATCTCGGCCATTTCCTGATGACGAACCTGATTGCGCCGTCGCTCGCCGATGGCGGCCGAATCGTCAATCTGAGTTCGTCGGGCCACGGCTTCTCGCCGGTGGTCTTCGAAGACATCATGTTCGAGAACCGCGAATACAACAAATGGCTGGCCTACGGTCAGGCCAAGACCGCCAATGCGCTGTTTGCCGTCGGCCTGAACGCGCGTCTCGCCGGGCGCGATATCGAGGCTTTCTCGGTGCATCCCGGCGCGATCATGACCGATCTCGCCCGACATCTGACCGAGGATGACCGGAAAATGTTCGAGGGCAGCCTGGCCGCCGGGACGCTCAAGATGAAGTCTGTCGAACAGGGCGCAGCAACCGGCGTCTATGCGTGCACGGCTCCCGAGATCGAGGGCAGGGGCGGCGCTTATCTGGCCGATTGCCGGATTGCCGAAGTGGCCGAGGACGGCGAACAGTACACCACTGTCAAACCCTACGCCGTCGATCCGGCGCAGGCCCAACGCCTATGGTCCGTCTCCGAGGAACTTGTCGGACAGTCTTTCGCCTACTGACAAGACATGCCGCGGCACCGTGCCAATGGCCGCGGAAGACCGTGATCCGCACCAATCCGGTGGTCTGGGGCTTGCTTCCGGAACCGCCGGAACGAGCAAGAAGGAATGACATCATGCTTGGAAGAATGCTCGCAGATCTGGTGATCAAACCCGGCGGCGCGCCGCTGTTTGACAATCCCGCCAATTACGGCCTCGCCTATGAGGGCGTCGAGTTCAAGGCCCAGGATGGCGTTACCGTGCGCGGCTGGCTGGTCAATCCGGGCCAGGACAAGGTGATCGTCCAGACCCATTTCGGTGTCCAATGCTGCCGCGCCGGCTACACGGTTGAAGGCAAGGGCATGCTCAAGGGCTATCCGACGGACATCAAGTTCCTGCACCAGATCAAGCATCTGGCCGACGCCGGTTACACGGTCCTCGCCTACGACCTGCGCCACCACGGCGAAAGCGATCCCGGCACCAGGAAATGGATTTTTGACGGTCAGGAAGAGTACAAGGATGTGCTGGCCGCCGTCGGTTTCATCATCGGCCATCTGGACTACAAGGACGCGCCGATCGGTCTGCTCAGCCTGTGCATGGGCTCCAGCTCCACGCTTCTGGCCTATGGTATCCCCGGCGGTCTGCAGGAGGTCGCCAACATCAAGGCGGTGATCTTCGTTCAGCCGAATTATGATGGCGTCTTCCTGAAAAATTTCGGCGCGCCCGGTTTCCTGGTGAACGCCGCCAACCGCTCCAGTATCGCGCGCGGCGGACCGGACATGTTCAAGTCGCCGCTTGAACGGGTCGCGCATGTCAACGTGCCGACGCTGGTCACCCAGAACCGCAACGATCCATGGTTCGACAACGACTATGTGAACGGCGTCTACGAACAGTTGAAGACAGAGAAGGAATTCCTCTGGTTTGATGGCCAGAAGAACCGGCTCGATGGCTACGGTTATTTTGGGGAGCATCCTGAAAAAATGCTCGAGTGGTTCAACCGCTACGTCATCACCGAGCAGCCCGTACCGCGCGTCGTTTCTGCCTGACAGCGAGGAGCACGGACCATGAATACCAAGCCCGCGACCGGCCGCTTGGAAGACCGGCCGGAGGATTTCGCCCTGCGCAATATCAAACCGGGCATGCCCGCAGTCTGGGAAGACGGCGTCCGCCTGACCCACCGCAATCCCGGCGCCTATGAGTGGTGGTACATGGACGGGCACTTCTCCAACGGGATGATGCTCGTCGTTACCTTCTTCACCTATGTCGGCGTCGACGGCACGCTGATGCCGCGCGTCAATATCAACATCTCCAATGCGGACGGCGTGATCGTCGATCAGGAGCTGGATTTTGCCTCCAAGGACCTGACCGCCGCCGAGACTCATGCCTATGTCAATGTCAAGTCGAGCTACTTCCGCGGCGTTGACGGGCTGAACGCCTACGAGATTCATGTCGCGCCATAGGAAAACAACGGATTCGGCTGCACGGTCCAGTTGGAAGCCCGTGCCCCGGCGCATCGCCCCGGTACCGGTTTCTGGAGCAACAACGCGGACGAGAACTTCTTTGCCTGGCTCTGTGTGGTTCCCGAAGGCCGGATGGCCGGTACGGTGACCATGAACAGCGAGACCGTCGAGGTCGAAGGCAGCGGCTATCACGACCACAACTGGGGCAATGTGCCGATGGATGTGCTGCTCGGCCGGTGGTACTGGGGCCGCGGCGAGATCGACGGTGCCTTGGTGGTGCTGGCGACCGTCTGGTTTGCCGAGGCCTATGGCGCGACTGAAACGCACACGGTGATGGTCGCCAGGGACGGCGAGAAACTCCTGACTCTCGTCAATGACGAAGGCCAGCACCTTGATGGCAATGCCATGGTCAGCCCCGATACCGGGCGCAGGGTCAACAGCGACATGATCATCGCTGCTGCCGATGGTACGGGCCAGGTCCGGTTCCGCGGCGGCCAGATCGTCGCGACTTCGCGGCCAGACCGCTCAAACGCCCAGTTCCTGTCATCCTACACCCGCTTTGCTGCGACGACGACGCTCGATTTCGTGATCGACGGCAAGCTGCTGCAAGGCTCAGGGCCGTCGGTGCTTGAGTTCATCGATTTCTATGTTCCGAAGGGCTGAATCTATGGAAGCGCCGCCGGCAAAGGCCGCCGGCGCGTGGCGTTTCGCGCCGAACTGGTCGTTGTGTCGCATCAAGTGCTACGACTGGCTCGGCAGATATGTGAAACGCCCGGCATGACCGCGACGACAAGACAGGAACCGACCGCGAAGAGATGATCACATTTGCTGAAAGCAACCGGCTACGTGCCGTGCTCGCCGCGGCGCTCGCGGCTGCGGTGATCGTGCTGGCATGGCCGTTTGCGCGCCATGCCTACAATTTCGGCCTGCAAGGGCTGAACGGTTATGTCGCCGGCTGGACGCATCTGCATTCCGCCGGCCGGCCTCTCGCCAACACGGCGATCTTCGCGCACATGGTCGCCGGTGCGTTCATCACCATCGCGGCACCGCTGCAGCTGATGCCGCCGCTGCGCAACCGGTTTCCGGCGCTGCACCGCTGGACCGGCCGGGCGATCTGCCTGGTGGCGATTGTCACCGCGCTGGGCGGTCTCTTCTACATCGTCACGAGGCACACCATCGGCGGCCCCGTGATGGACACCGGGTTCGCGCTCTACGGCCTGCTGATGCTTGTCTCTGCCGTGGAGACCGCGCGTCATGCCCGCGCCGGCGATTTCGCGCGCCATCGCCGCTGGGCGCTGCGGCTGTTTTTCCTGTCGATTGGCTCCTGGCTTTATCGCGTCCACTATGCGGTCTGGTATGGGTTGACCGGCGGGCTCGGCACCGCGCCGGGCTTTTCCGGTCCTTTCGACCTGATCCAGACTTTCGCCTTCTATGTGCCGTATCTACTGGTCCTGGAGATCATCTTCGCGTTCGAACGCCGCCGCGCCGGCACCATGGCCGCGGGGCAGGCAGCCGAGTAGGCAGCGCGGCGCGCCGGTTTTCGTGGGGTCGCGAATCGCGTAACCTCAATACGGGCACGGCCCGTGCCTCCTCCCTCCGATCGGGGAAGCATTCTTGATGCAGGGCGCACCAACCATCGCGCCGACTGCCGGGCATATGCATGAGGAGGGATTGCAAAACCGCCCGTAACAGGAGGTTTTGAGATGAAACTGTCTGCACCCGTCAATGTTCTGAAACGCCGCGCCCGCCGTCTGTCGCGTGATGAAGGTATCCTGTTGGCAAAGGCGCTCGACCGTGTTGCCGCCGACGAGGGCTATGCCCGTTGGAGCCTGCTTGCAGCGAGCATCGCGGCCAGCCCCGGACCGCACGATGTTTATGCGGCGCTGCGGCCGGGCGAATTGCTGTTGCTCGCGGCCCGGCCCGGTCAGGGCAAGACGCTGATGAGTCTGAAACTCGCAGTCGAGGCAATCGGCGCTGGCCGGCAGGCGTTTTTCTTTACGCTCGATTATTCCCGGCGCGATGTGGCCGAGAGGCTTGCCGGCATGGGCGCGGATCTGGCGGCGTTCGGTGACCGCTTTGTGCTCGATTGTTCGGACGATATAAGCGCCGACCATGTTGCGACCCGTTTAGCCGGCATCGTTCGCGCGCCGTTTGTGGTGATCGACTATCTGCAACTGCTCGATCAGAAGCGTGACAATCCGCCATTGATGCAGCAGGTCGAGACACTCAGGGCGCTTGCCCGTCGCCGGGATGCGACGATTGTCGTCCTTTCGCAGATCGACCGGCGTTTCGATCAGGAAGAACGGTCGGTGCCCGGTCCGGGCGATGTCCGGCTGCCCAATCCGCTGGATCTGGGGCTGTTCGACAGGACCTGCTTTCTGCATCGCGGTGCGGTAAGGATCGGCGCGTGATGCACCACATGGAGTAGAAATGGCCGCCAGGATCGCCACTGTTGCCCTTGTCGTACCCGACTATGACGCGGCTATTGCGTTTTATCGCGACAGCCTCGGTTTCTCATTGCTGGAGGACGCCCCGCTTGGCGGCGGCAAGCGTTGGGTGCGCGTTGCGCCAGCCATCGCGCCAGCAGCCGGCACGGCGCTTTTACTGGCGAAGGCCGATGGCGCGGCGCAACAGGCGGCCATCGGCAACCAGGTCGGTGGGCGCGTCGGCTTCTTCCTGGAGACCGACGACTTTGCGCGCGACCACGCCGCGTTCACCGCTGCCGGCGTGCGCTTCCTTGAGGAGCCACGTCACGAAACCTACGGTACCGTTGCAGTCTTTACCGACCCATTTGGCAACACATGGGACCTGATTGAACCTTCCCAGTGATGCGTTTCGGACGCGGCGAGCGGGCCGCCAGCGCTGTTTTCGTGAAAATTCCATGACAAACGCCACAGAATATTTACGTTTACGTAAAACCCTGATGATCTAACCGTTTGAAATCATTGATGACGAAAGTTTCGGTTGATTTTTTGACTTGCATCGGCCACCTGCATCGCCGTTAATCGCGGTCCGTCCAGCGGGCGGCCAGCCTGCATTGTCACTCTCTGACCGGAAACACCCAGACCTGGAAAAGCTCTCACATGGCACGTAACAAAATCGCCCTTATCGGCTCTGGAATGATCGGCGGCACGCTCGCCCACATGATCGGTTTGAAAGAACTGGGCGATGTCGTCCTGTTCGATATCGCGGAAGGCATCCCGCAGGGCAAAGGACTCGATATCGCCGAGTCCTCGCCTGTCGACGGCTTCGACGCGAAGTTTACCGGCGCCAATTCCTACGAGGCCATCAAGGGCGCGGACGTGTGCATCGTCACCGCTGGCGTGGCGCGCAAGCCGGGCATGAGCCGCGACGACCTGCTCGGTATCAATTTGAAGGTGATGGAACAGGTCGGCGCCGGCATCAAGAAATACGCGCCGAACGCTTTCGTCATCTGCATCACCAATCCGCTCGACGCGATGGTTTGGGCCTTGCAGCAGTTCTCCGGCCTGCCGAAGAACAAAGTGGTCGGCATGGCCGGCGTGCTGGATTCGGCGCGCTTCCGCCACTTCCTCGCCGAGGAGTTCGATGTCTCGGTGGAAGATGTGAGCGCCTTCGTGCTCGGCGGCCACGGCGACACGATGGTGCCGCTGGCGCGCTACTCCACGGTTGCCGGCATTCCGCTGACCGACCTGATCAAAATGGGCTGGGTGTCCAAGGCGCGGCTCGACGAGATCATCCAGCGCACCCGCGACGGTGGCGCCGAGATCGTCGGTCTCCTGAAGACCGGTTCGGCCTACTACGCGCCGGCCTCGTCGGCAGTCGCCATGGCCGAAGCCTATCTGAAGGACAAGAAGCGGGTGCTGCCTTGCGCTGCGCATCTCGACGGTCAGTACGGCGTCAAGGACATGTATGTCGGCGTACCGACGGTGATCGGCGCCAATGGCGTGGAGCGGGTCATCGAGATCGCGCTCAACAAGACCGAGCAGAAACAGTTCGACAAGTCGGTGGGTGCGGTTGCCGGGCTGTGTGAGGCCTGTCGCGGTATCGCGCCGAACCTGAAATAGGAACGGCGCGGTGTCGGACAGCCCCGGTCCCTTTCCGCGACGCATTCCCCGGTTGACCGCCGCCGTTCTGGCGGCGGGACTGGCGTCGCCTGTTTTAGCGGCCAACGCTGCCGACAGCGTCTACACGGATCTCGACCTCGACGCCTGCACCGTCGTCTCGTCCGACGAGGAGAGCGGCGGCGTCGACCTCTTGTGTGCGGGCTATGGCAACTGGCCGGTTTTTGTCGCCGAAGGCGATCTGCGCATGGATGTCGATTTCGGGGTGAAGAACCAGGCTTTCCAGACCTTCGGGCCGTTCAACTACGTCCACAAGGTGGTCGAATGGCGGGTCGAAAACGGCGTGCCCTTCGCGGCGATCCTGCGCTTCTTCGTGGAAACCGGCATGAATGGCAACCAGCAGAAGGGCCAGGTGCTGTTGGTTTCCAAGGTCGGCCAACCCGGCGCGCCGGGCTGTCCCGTAGCAGCGGTCGACACCAAGACGGTCGAGCAGGCCAATGGCGTGGCGCGCGGTCTTGCCGCGCTGGCGCCGTTGTTTAACTGCGCCGTCGACAATCCGGTCGCGGTCGGCGCGCCCGACAGTTTCGCATTCTCTTTCTACGGAGCGGTGGCGGAGGGTTCGTCGCAATGACGGCTGCCGCGCTCCTTACCATCCGATCTTTTCAACAGAGGAAAGTTTCATGAACATTCATGAATACCAGGCCAAGCGGCTGCTGCACGCCTATGGCGCGCCTGTCGCTGGCGGTGTGGCGGTCTATTCCGTCGAGCAGGCGGAAGAGTGGGCGAACAAGCTGCCCGGGCCGCTCTATGTGGTCAAAAGCCAGATCCATGCCGGCGGCCGCGGCAAGGGCAAGTTCAAGGAGCTGTCCGAGGACGCCAAAGGCGGCGTGCGGCTGGCCAAGTCGGTCGAGGAAGTCGTCGAGAACGCCAAGGAGATGCTCGGCAACACGCTGGTGACCAAGCAGACCGGCCCGGCCGGCAAGCAGGTCAACCGCCTTTATATCGAGGACGGCGCCGACATCGACCGCGAGCTTTATCTGTCGATCCTGATCGACCGCACGGTCGGCCGTCCGGCCTTCGTCGTCTCCACCGAGGGTGGCATGGACATCGAGGCGGTCGCCGAGGAAACCCCGGACAAGATCCTGACGCTGGCCATCGATCCGGAGACCGGCATCACCGAGGCCGACTGCAAGAAGCTGAACAAGGCGCTGAAGCTGACCAAAGACGCCGCCAAGGATGGGCTGAACCTGTTCCCGATCCTCTACAAGGCGTTCACCGAGAAGGACATGAGCCTGCTCGAGGTCAACCCGCTGATCGTTATGAAGGACGGCCGCCTGCGTGTGCTCGACGCCAAGGTGTCGTTCGACGGCAACGCGCTGTTCCGCCACGACGACATCATGGAACTGCGCGACAAGTCCGAAGAGGACGAGAAGGAGATCGAGGCTTCCAAGCACGATCTCGCCTATGTGGCGCTCGACGGCGACATTGGCTGCATGGTCAACGGCGCTGGCCTTGCCATGGCGACGATGGACATCATCAAGCTCTACGGCAAGGAGCCGGCGAACTTCCTGGATGTCGGCGGCGGCGCGTCGAAGGAGAAGGTCACCGCGGCCTTCAAGATCATCACCGCCGACCCGAACGTCAAAGGCATTCTGGTCAACATTTTCGGCGGCATCATGCGCTGCGACGTGATCGCGGAAGGCGTGGTCGCAGCGGTCAAGGAAGTCGGCCTGAAGGTGCCGCTGGTGGTTCGCCTTGAAGGCACCAATGTCGAAAAGGGCAAGCAGATCATCAACGAATCCGGCCTCAACGTCATCGCCGCCGACGATCTCGACGACGCGGCTCAGAAGATCGTCAAAGCGGTCGAGGGGAACTGAGTTTCATGTCCATACTCGTCAACAAAGACACCAAGGTCCTCGTGCAGGGCCTGACCGGCAAGACCGGGACTTTCCACACCGAGCAGGCGCTTGCCTATCACGGCACCCAGATGGTTGCCGGTATCCACCCAAAAAAGGGCGGCGAGACCTGGACGGCCGGCGAAGGCGCTGGCGAGAAGGTCGGCGCGGAACTGCCGATTTTCGCCTCGGTCGCCGAAGCCAAGGAGGCGACCGGTGCCGATGCGTCGGTGATCTACGTGCCGCCGGCGGGCGCAGGTGCGGCGATCATCGAGGCGATCGACGCGGAAATCCCGCTCATCGTCTGCATAACGGAAGGCATTCCGGTGATGGACATGGTCAAGGTCAAGGCGAAGCTCGACAAGTCGAAATCGCGGCTGATCGGCCCGAACTGCCCCGGCGTGCTGACGCCGGAAGCCTGCAAGATCGGCATCATGCCGGGCTCGATCTTCCGGCCGGGCAGCGTCGGCATCCTGTCGCGCTCGGGCACGCTGACCTACGAGGCCGTTTTCCAGACCTCCAATGAAGGTCTCGGCCAGACGACCGCCGTCGGCATTGGCGGCGACCCGGTCAAGGGCACCGAGTTCATCGACATGCTGGAAATGTTCCTCGCCGACGACGCCACCGAGTCGATCATCATGATCGGCGAAATCGGCGGTTCGGCGGAAGAGGAAGCCGCGCAGTTCCTGAAGGACGAGGCCGCCAAGGGGCGCTCGAAGCCGATGGTCGGCTTCATCGCCGGCCGCACGGCGCCGCCCGGACGCACCATGGGCCATGCCGGCGCGGTGATCTCTGGCGGCAAGGGCGGCGCGGACGACAAGATCGCGGCGATGGAAGCAGCCGGGATTCGCGTTTCGCCGTCGCCGGCACAGCTCGGCAAGACACTGGTCGAAGTGCTGAAGGGCTGATCGACCGATCCGTTCCGGGCGGTCCGCCGCCCGGAGCATCGAGGAAGGGAAAAGCGGCTTGAACCGGTCGCGCAGACAAGCCGCAAGGCAAGACAAACCCAGGAGAGGCCGCGAGGCCCGCAAGGTGACGCAAATGGCACGCACCGACGATCTGAACGACATTTTCGCACAGACATCGTTCCTCTATGGCGGCAACGCCCACTACATCGAGGAATTGTACGCGCAGTACCAGACCAACCCGTTCTCGGTGTCCGAGGAATGGCAAAACTTCTTTCGCGATCTGCGCGATGCGCCGGAAGATGTCCGCAAGAATGCGCGTGGCGCCTCCTGGGAACGCGACAACTGGCCGCCGACACCGAATGGCGAATTGACCTCGGCGCTCGACGGCAACTGGGCCGAGGTCGAGGCCCATATGGGCGCCAAGCTGAAGGAAAAGGCGCAGACCGCGGGCACGCCCACATCGGACGCCGACGTGCTGCAGGCACAGCGCGATTCGGTGCGCGCGATCATGATGATCCGCGCCTACCGCATGCGCGGTCACCTGCACGCCAATCTCGACCCGCTCGGGCTCGCCGGTCTCAAGGAAGACTACAACGAACTGCACCCGTCGGCCTACGGCTTCACCGAGGCCGATTACGACCGCAAGATCTTCATCGACCACGTGCTCGGGCTGGAATACGCGACTATCCCGGAGATGCTGTCGATCCTGAAGCGGACCTATTGCTCGACCATCGGCGTGGAGTTCATGCACATCTCCAATCCGGAGGAGAAGTCGTGGATCCAGCAGCGCATCGAGGGTCCTGACAAGGGCGTCGAGTTCACCGCCAATGGCAAGAAGGCGATCCTGCAGAAGCTGGTCGAGTCGGAAGGCTTCGAGCAGTTCATCGACGTCAAGTACAAGGGCACCAAGCGCTTCGGCCTCGATGGCGGCGAGTCGCTAATCCCGGCGCTGGAGCAGATCATCAAGCGCGGCGGCGCGATGGGCCTGAAGGACATCGTTCTCGGCATGGCGCACCGCGGCCGCCTCAACGTGCTCAGCCAGGTGATGGCCAAGCCGCACCGCGCCATCTTCAACGAATTCAAGGGCGGGTCATTTGCTCCCGACGATGTCGAGGGATCGGGCGACGTCAAGTATCACCTCGGCGCTTCGTCCGACCGCGAGTTCGATGGCAACAAGGTACACCTGTCGCTGACCGCCAACCCGTCGCATCTGGAGATCGTTGATCCGGTGGTGATGGGCAAGGCGCGCGCCAAGCAGGACCAGATCGCCGGAGGCGCGCAACGCGATGAGGTCGTGCCGCTCGACCAGCGCGCCAAGGTGCTGCCGCTTCTGATCCACGGTGACGCGGCCTTCGCCGGCCAGGGCGTCGTGCCGGAGTGCCTCGGCCTGTCGGCGCTGCGCGGCCACCGGGTCGCCGGAACGCTGCATTTCATCATCAACAACCAGATCGGCTTTACCACCAATCCGCGTTTTTCGCGGTCGTCGCCTTACCCGTCGGATGTGGCCAAGATGATCGAGGCGCCGATCTTCCACGTCAACGCCGACGATCCGGAAGCCGTCGTCTACGCCGCCAAGGTTGCGATCGAATTCCGCATGCTGTTCCGCAAGCCGGTCGTCATCGACATGTTCTGCTATCGCCGCTTCGGCCACAATGAGGGCGACGAGCCGGCGTTCACCCAGCCGCTCATGTACCGCACCATCCGCGCCCACAAGACGACGGCGCAGATCTATGCAGACCAACTGATCGGCGAAGGGCTGATCACCGTCGACGAATACGACAAGCTGAAATCCGACTGGCGCGAGAACCTCGAAATCGAGTTCCAGGCCGGCGACGCCTACAAGCCAAACAAGGCCGACTGGCTGGATGGCGCTTGGTCGGGCCTGTCGAAGGCCGACAACCAGGACGAGCGGCGGCGCGGCAAGACGGCGGTGCCGATGAAGATGCTGAAGGATATCGGCAAGAAGCTGACGACCGTTCCCGAAGACTTCAACGCCCATCGCACCATCCGGCGTTTCATGGACAACCGCGCCAAGATGATCGAGACCGGCGAGGGCATCGATTGGGCGACAGCCGAGGCGCTGGCCTTCGGCTCGTTGTGCCAGGAGGGCTACGGCGTGCGGCTGTCCGGCCAGGACTGCGAACGCGGCACGTTCTCGCAGCGCCATTCGGTGCTGTACGACCAGGACAGCGAAACGCGCTATGTGCCGCTGAACAGCATCGCCGCCGGCCAGGGCCGGTACGAGGTCATCAATTCGATGCTGTCGGAGGAGGCCGTGCTCGGTTTCGAGTATGGCTACTCGCTGGCCGAGCCGAACGGCCTGACGCTGTGGGAGGCGCAGTTCGGCGACTTCGCCAACGGCGCGCAGGTGGTGTTCGACCAGTTCATCTCTTCGGGCGAGCGCAAATGGCTGCGCATGAGCGGCCTTGTCTGTCTGCTGCCGCATGGCTTCGAGGGTCAGGGGCCGGAACATTCGTCGGCGCGGCTGGAGCGGTTCCTGCAGATGTGTGCCGAAGACAACATGCAGGTCGCCAACTGTTCGACGCCGGCCAACTACTTCCATATCCTGCGCCGCCAGCTGAAGCGTGATTTCCGCAAACCGCTGATCCTGATGACGCCGAAGTCGCTGTTGCGCCACAAGCGCGCCGTGTCGACGCTAAGCGAGATGTCGGGCGAGAGCGCCTTCCACCGCCTGCTGTGGGACGATGCGGAATACCGCAAGGGCGAATCGATCAAGCTGGTCACCGATTCCAAGATCCGCCGCGTCGTGATGTGCACCGGCAAGGTCTATTACGACCTCTACGAGGAGCGCGAGGCGCGCGGTGTCAACGACATCTACCTATTGCGCCTGGAGCAGCTTTATCCGTTCCCGGCCAAGGCGCTGATCACCGAACTGTCGCGGTTCAAGAACGCCGAGATGGTATGGTGTCAGGAAGAGCCGAAGAACATGGGTTCCTGGGCCTTCATCGATCCCTATCTGGAATGGGTGCTGGCGCACATCAACGCCAAGCATCAGCGGGTCCGCTACACCGGCCGCGCCGCCGCGGCGTCGCCGGCGACCGGACTGATGTCGAAACACAAGGAGCAACTGGCCGCATTCCTCGAAGACGCGCTCGGTTGA
The DNA here is from genome assembly GCF_965230365.1 of Oricola sp. Lineage (GTDB taxonomy): Bacteria > Pseudomonadota > Alphaproteobacteria > Rhizobiales > Rhizobiaceae > Oricola. Next base: position 783,504 of record NZ_OZ246003.1, read on the forward strand.
TCGACGGGAAGAAACGGTTTCAAGGGTTGGAAAGACTGGAACATGGCAAAAGAAATACGCGTTCCCACTCTCGGTGAATCGGTCACCGAGGCGACAATCGGCCAGTGGTTCAAGAAGGTCGGCGACGCCGTCGCCGACGGCGAGACGCTGCTCGAACTGGAAACGGACAAGGTGACGCTGGAAGTTCCGGCGCCGGCTGCCGGGACACTTGGCCAGATCGTCGCCAATGAGGGCGATACGGTCGAGGTCGATGCGCTGCTCGGCATACTGGAGGAAGGCGCGGGCGCACCGGCTGCCGCGGCCAAACCGGCGGAAGCGGCCACAGCCGCTCCGGCGCCGGCCCCGGAAGCCAAGCCCGAGAGCGGACCGGCCATGCAGCCTTCGCCGTCCGCGGCCAAGATGATCGCCGACAACAAGCTCGATGGCGGCGCCATTGCCGGTTCGGGCAAACGCGGCCAGGTGTTGAAAGGCGATGTCATCGACGCGATTGCCAGCGGCTCCGCAGCCGCACCCGCAGCGGCTCCGGCCGAGGCGCCGCAGGTCGCCCGCGCGGCGTCGCCTGAAGCCGACCAGCAGCGCGAGGAGCGGGTGCGCATGACCAAGCTGCGCCAGACGATCGCCCGGCGCCTGAAGGATGCGCAAAACACGGCGGCCATGCTGACCACCTATAACGAGGTGGACATGACGGCGGTGATGGAGCTGCGCAAGAAGTACAAGGACCTGTTCGAGAAGAAGCACGGCGTGAAGCTCGGCTTCATGGGCTTCTTCACCAAGGCGGTAACGCATGCGCTGCAGGAAGTGCCCGCGGTCAATGCCGAGATCGACGGCACCGACATCATCTACAAGCACTTCTGCCACATCGGCGTCGCGGTCGGCACCGACAAGGGCCTTGTCGTACCGGTGGTGCGCGATGCCGACGCCATGTCGATTGCCGAGGTCGAGAAGGAAATCGGCCGGCTCGGCAAGGCGGCGCGCGACGGCAAGCTCGGCATGGCCGACATGCAGGGCGGCACCTTCACCATCTCCAATGGCGGCGTCTACGGTTCGCTTATGTCCTCGCCGATCCTCAATGCGCCGCAGTCGGGCATCCTGGGCATGCACAAGATCCAGGAACGCCCGATGGCCATCGGAGGCCAGGTGGTGATCCGCCCGATGATGTATCTGGCGCTCTCCTACGATCACCGCATCGTCGACGGCAAGGAAGCGGTGACCTTCCTGGTGCGGGTCAAGGAGAGCTTGGAAGACCCCGAGCGGCTGGTTCTGGACCTTTAGGCCCTTCTGCTCCGGGTCCGGCGCAGGAGGCCGGCCATGAGTTTGGAGTTCATGATCACGGCATTGATCGTGGTGCTGATACCGGGGACCGGCGTGCTCTACACGCTGGCCATAGGATTGGGGAAAGGCCGGCGCGCCAGCATCGCTGCCGCCGTCGGCTGCACCTTCGGGATCCTGCCGTCCGTCATCGCCTCGGTGCTGGGCCTGTCGGCGCTGCTGCACACCAGCGCATTGGTGTTCCAGGCGCTCAAGATCGCCGGCGTGGCCTATCTCCTCTACCTCGCCTGGCAGACGCTGCAGTCGGCCGGGCCGCTCAACCTCAAGCCGGACACCGATGACGGCAAGTCCTGGCTCGGTATTGCGGTCACCGCGGCGTTGATCAATGTGCTCAACCCTAAACTGACCGTGTTCTTCATGGCGTTCCTGCCGCAATTCGTTTCGCCTTCGACCCCCAGTCCGGTCATTGCAATGCTGACAATGGGCGCGGTCTTCATGGCGATGACCTTCGCCGTGTTCGTGGTCTACGGACAGTTCGCCGGGCTGGTCGGCCAGCGGCTCCTGAAAAGCGAGCGGGCGATGGCCTGGATGCGCCGGTCGGTCGCCGCGACATTTGCTGCCTTCGGCGTCCGTCTGGCGCTGGCCGAACGTTAGGGACGGGCGATGCACGAGCCGGCAAAAGTCCCCGATCTTTCCGGATGGCCGGGATGAGCGCGGCCGGCAAAACCTTGCTCGTGACCGGCGGCTCGCGCGGCATCGGCGCGGCGACGGCGGTCGAGGCGGGAAAGCGCGGCTGGCGCGTCGCCGTCAACTACGCAAATGACGAAAGGGCTGCGAGCGACGTTGTCGCGCAAGTCGAGGCGGCAGGCAGCGAAGCCTTCCCAATCCGCGCCGACATCGCGCGCGAAGACGAGACCGTTTCGATGTTCGCGGCGGTTGACGAAAGCTGGGGCCGGCTCGACGGGCTGGTCAACAATGCGGGTGTCGTCAATATTCCAGCGCGGGTCGACGAAATGAGCCTGGAGCGGCTAACGCGAATGTTTGCGATCAACATCACCGGTACGTTTCTGTGCGCCCGCGAAGCGGTGAAGTGCATGTCCTTGCGACATGGCGGCGACGGCGGCACAATCGTCAACGTTTCGTCTGCTGCCGCCCTGCGGGGCGGATCTGGGCAATATGTCGACTATGCCGCCACCAAGGGCGCGATCGATACCATGACCGTCGGGCTGGCGCGCGAGGTGGCGGCCGAGGGCATTCGCGTCAACGGGGTTCGGCCCGGGATCATAGATACCGATATTCACGCGTCCGGCGGCAATCCCGGCCGGGCCGCGCAAATGCGGGACGCGATCCCGATAAAGCGCGAGGGCAGCGCGCTCGAGGTTGCGCATGCCATTCACTATCTTCTGTCGGACGAAGCGTCCTATTCGACCGGCGCCATTCTTGATGTGACCGGAGGGCTCTAGGCGCGGTCATGGCCATTGTCGCGATCAGTTCATCGAGGCGCTGGGTGCGTGGCACGCTTGGCAAATTCAACCGCACCACGGCGATCCTCGTCGTGCTGATCGTCGCCGGCGCCGTGATCGCGGTCGGCGCGCGAATGCGCATCGACGCGCTGCTCAGCGTCAATGAAGGAGCGCAACTGGTGTTTGCGGTCGATGAAATCAGGGGCGATTGCGGCACGCCGTCGGTCTATGTGATCCCCGAGGACGGCGGACGGACAAGCCGCTATCGGCTGCTGGTCGATTTCCTCGGCGGGCCGAACCGGTTTCCGATGCTCGGCGGCGGCGACACGGTGGCGGTGCTGAAACTGCCGGAAGCCCGTCCGCCCGGCGTCGGCCTGGGGCGCGGCCTGCCCGACACCTGCGATTACGTGTCGCTGACCGTTTCGGGCGGCTTCGCGCAACACCGTTTCGAGCAGGAATTCGCCGGCTTGCCGCCGATCTCCAGCCGTAACGCCCCCTTCATGTCGATGCAGGAGGGCGATGGCGGCGATCTCAAGCTCGTCTATCGCAGGCCGGACTACCCGACCGCCAATGCCGCGCTTGTCGCCGTCACGCTGGAGGGCGTGGAAGACCGCTTCCAACAAGGGTCGCGGCGGGTGGCGCTGATCAATGCCGGCCCGCGTGACCTCAACGTGTTCGTGCACGAGGAGCCGGGATTCCAGTTCGTCAACGCGCAGGACAACCTGGTCCGTCCGATCGGCGTCAGCCGCGCCTTTGTCGATGTGCATCTTGCCGCTAGCGCAGGCGACAACAGCGCCGTTGTCTACCGCCGCAGCCCGACTGCCGATATCGAACTGCAGCACGACCTGGTCGGCATCTCGACGATCTTCGGCATCGGCGTATCATTGCTTGTCGAAGGTGTGATAGTCCTCGTCATATCGCTTGCGGCGATCGGCGGCAGGCCGGAAAACCTGCTGGTCGGTGCAGACACCATTCCAGATCCATCCAACCAGAAAGAAGTCGGGAACTCCCATGAGCAAGTATGATGTCGTCGTGATCGGTTCGGGGCCTGGCGGATATGTTTGCGCGATCCGCTGTGCACAGCTGGGCCTGAAGACAGCGATCGTGGAGAAGCGCCCCACGCTTGGCGGAACCTGCCTGAATATCGGCTGTATTCCCTCCAAGGCGCTGCTGCATGCTTCCGAGATGTTTCATACCGCCGAGCACGATTTGGCGACGCTCGGCGTCCAGACCGGCAAGCCGAAGCTCGATTTGAAGGCGATGATGGCGCACAAGGACGCCACCGTGAAGTCGAATGTCGACGGCGTCGCCTTCCTGATGAAGAAGAACAAGGTCGACGTGCTGACCGGCACCGGCACGGTAGTCGGCGAGGGCAAGCTGACGGTCACCGGCGACGACGGCAAGGCGCAGGATGTCGAGGCGAAGTATATCGTTATCGCCACAGGTTCGGATGTTGCCGGCATTCCGGGCGTCGAGGTCGAATTCGACGAGAAGGTGATCGTTTCGTCGACGGGTGCGCTCGATCTCGCCAGGGTTCCCGGCCATCTGGTGGTCGTCGGCGGCGGCGTGATCGGGCTCGAACTCGGTTCGGTGTGGCGGCGGCTCGGCGCCGAGGTCACCGTGGTCGAATATCTCGACACGATCCTCGGCGGCATGGATGGCGACGTCGCCCGGCAATTCAAGCGCATGCTGGAAAAGCAGGGTATGACATTCAAGCTCGGCAGCAAGGTGACCGGCGTCGCCAAGAAAGGCAAAGGCGCCGAGGTGACCTTCGAGCCGGTCAAGGGCGGCGATGCCGAAACGGTCGCCGCCGATATCGTGTTGGTTGCGACCGGCCGCAGGCCCTACACCGAAGGGCTCGGACTGGAGAATGCCGGCGTCGTCCTCGACAAGGCCGGCCGCGTCGAAATCAACGAGCACTGGCAGACGTCTGTCACCGGGATCTATGCCATCGGCGATGTGATTGCCGGGCCGATGCTGGCCCACAAGGCCGAGGACGAGGGTGCGGCGGTCGCCGAGATCCTTGCCGGCCAACATGGCCATGTGAACTACGACGTCATTCCGGGCGTCGTCTACACCGAGCCGGAAGTCGCCTCGGTCGGCAAGACCGAGGAAGAGCTGAAGGCGGCGGGCGTCGCTTATACCGCCGGCAAGTTCCCGTTCTCGGCCAATGGCCGGGCGCGCGCCATGCTGGCCACCGACGGCTTCGTCAAGATCCTCGCCGACAAGACGACCGACAAGGTACTCGGCGTGCATATCGTCGGGCGCGGCGCCGGCGAGATGATCCACGAGGCGGCGGTGCTGATGGAATTCGGCGGTTCGTCGGAGGATCTGGCGCGCACCTGCCATGCCCATCCGACCATGTCGGAAGCGGTGCGCGAAGCCGCACTTGCGACCGCCTTCGGCAAGCCGATCCACATGTGATCATAACAAGCAAGAACCCCGGTGTTTCACGCGAAACACCGGGGTTCTTCGCTGATGGAGGTCAGCGGACGATCAGGCTTTTTCCCAAGCGTCCAGATATTTGATCAGCCACGCGTCGACCGGCACGCTGGCCACTTCCTGAAGCTCAAGCTTGGAATAGTCGACGGGCGTCTGTTTCTGCGCGACCGTGTCGTGCATCGGACAGGCCATTGCGCTGCCGGCGACGAAGACGGCCGCAAGACCAAGGCCCAGTGCTTTGCAAGACATTCTGCAAGACATGCGCTGCTCCTTCCGTTGCCCGGATTGCGGGCGAGATGAGTGTAACGGCAAGCCGGTTTCGCGCCAAGAGTGCGGTCGATCACGATTTCGCGCGGTGGGCGCGGACCGCGCCGGGTTCAGTTGCCGGCAGTCACCTTGTAGCCCGCCTCGGTAAACAGGCTGACCAGGCCCTTCTCGCCGGGCAGATGCAGCGCACCGACGGCAATGAAGGCATTGCCTTTGTCGATCAGCGCGCGCGAGCGTTCGAGCATATTGTCGTTGCGGATGTTGATCAGCTTTTCCTCGAACTCGGCCATGTGCGTCTCCAGGCCGCCGTCGAGGCCGGTCTGCTCGGAAACGTGGCGCAGCATCGGGAAGATCATGCCGATCTGGCCGTCTTCGTAGAGTTCGATCATCGTTTCGTTGACATCGGCCATGCGGTCGCCGAGCGCGATGGTGTCGACCAGTCCGCGAACATGAAAGTCGAGCGGCAGCGAGGCCATCGCGTCGAGCTGTTCGACCATGGTTTCCAGGCCGATCAACTCCTTGCCGGCTTCCTGCGCCTCACGCGCCAGATCGGCATCGAGGATCTCGCCCCCGGCGTTCTTGCGCTCCATTTCGCATTCCGGCAGCGCAACCATGGCGACCAGCAGCCAGGGTTTCATGCGCTCGACCAGCGGCATCTGGATACCCCGGTCGGCCAGCCCCTGCTTGACCATTTCGCGTTCGGTTTCGGTCAGGAAGTCGGAAATCCGCGTGCCATCGGTGAACATCGTCAGTTCGGGGCGCGAGAACATCGCCTCAGCGGTCTTGTCCGGATCGAGAATATCGGTGGTTTCGATAGCGACGACTTCGGCGGCCTCGAAGGCGCTGCGCACCGGGTCCGGCAAGTTGAGCACGCGCGGATCGGTCATATGGATGGTTCCGAACAGCCACGAAGGGTCGCCGGCTGCGTTCTCGACGCGATAAAAAATCGTCTTGCCGTTCGGCGTGGCCGCGGCCTCGGCCTGCAATGCCGCCAGTGCGGCCGGGTCGGATCGTTCCAGTTCGGCGATGATGTTTTCGCCGTCGCAGGCGCCGGCCGAATGCGCCGGCAGCGATTGGGCGGCGATCGCCAGGATCGTCAGGAAGCTGAGCGCGAAAAACGCGTTGATGGTTCCGATGGCCGCAAGGGCGGCGCCGGAGAGGCGGTCGGCAAGCGCGAGATGTCCGTTCATGGCGTCGGAATTTATCTGAAAACGGCGACGATTTGGTTAAGGCCACCGACGAAATGCCCGTTATTCATGCGCGCGGATGGGCCTTTCGATAGACATCGAGCAGCCGAGCCGCATCGACGCCGGTATAGATCTGCGTGGTCGACAGGCTGGCATGGCCAAGCAGCTCCTGGATGGCGCGCAAATCGCCGCCATTGCCCAGCAGATGGGTGGCGAAAGAGTGCCTGAGCGCATGCGGGGTTGCCGTGTCCGGCAGGCCGAGCGCCGAGCGGAGCTGGCGCATGTCGCGTTGCAGGACACCCGCCTGCAACGCGCCGCCGCGCGCGCCGCGAAACAGCGGCTCGCCCACCTCCAGGAAGTAAGGGCAAAGCTTGCGATAGGTCGCGACCGCCTCGAGCGCCACCGGCAACAGCGGCACCATGCGGCTCTTGCCGCCCTTGCCGGTCACGATCATCGATTTTTGGCTTGGGTCGTCGAGCGTGTCGCCGGTGAGCGCCAGCGCTTCGCCGATGCGCAGGCCGCATCCGTAAAGCAGGGTCAGCACGGCGGCGTTGCGCGCCGCGATCCACGGTTCGTCCTTCATCTGGTTGCCGGCTTCGACGACCCGGCGGGCGTCTTCGGCGGTCAGCGGCTTGGGCAGCGATTTCGGCTGGCGCGGTGCGCGCATCGCCGTAACGGCTGCGCCATTGGCCATGCCGCTTCTCTCCAGATGCCGCACGAAGGAGCGGATGCCGGCAAGGCCGCGGCCGAGGGTGCGGGCGCCCGCGCCGCCAGCGCGCCGGCGGGTCAGGAAGGCGCGATAGTCGGCGGTGCGCAATTTGGCGATGTCGGGGACGCCCGGTGCGCCGCCGAGATGGTCGGCCAGAAAGGCCAGGAATTGCCGCGTGTCGCGTTCATAGGCTTCCACCGTCTTCGGCGCCAGCCGCCGCTCGCCCGTCAGCACCTCCAGCCATGCGGTCCGGGCGGCGGCGAGATCGGGCTTGGCATTGATCGGCGGGGGGGCGGTTTTCGGCATGGCGACATTGTCATCGTCAAAGGTTACCGGGCGCTTGTCTCCGCCACGATAGCACGAACTCGGGCGACGCGCCCCTTGCCCGGCGCGAAAAAGGGTGCTTTCAACGCCGCCTTGAGGAGCATGACAAGCATGACGAAATCCGTGTCACCCGTCCTGATGGCCGTGATCGGCGCGCCGAATGGCGTGCGCGGCGCCTTGCGGGTGAAAACCTATACCGGCGATCCGCTGGCGCTCGGCGATTATGGCACGCTGTATGACGAGGGTGGCAATCCCTTCGACATCACCGAAATCAGGCCGTCGAAGAACGTCGTGATCGTCAGCTTCGAACAGGTCAAGGACCGCCGCGCCGCCGAGGCGCTGAACGGCGTGGAGCTTTTTGTCGACCGCAGCCAGTTGCCCGACGACGAGTTGGACGAGGACGAGTTCTTCGTTGCCGATCTGGTCGGACTAGCAGCCGTCGACGAGGCGGGCGAAGCAATCGGCAAGGTGATCGCGGTGCCGAATTACGGCGCCGGCGACCTGCTGGAAATCGCTCCGGTTACGCCGGGCGGCGGGTTCGCGCGCAAGCGGGCCTTTCTCGTCGCCTTTTCGCGGACGACCGTGCCCGCCATCGATTTCGACGCCGGCACCCTGACACTGGTGCCTCCCGGCGAGATCGAGGCGCGCGGCGACGAGGCGGACGACGAATGAGCTTCGACGCGACCGTCCTGACGCTCTATCCGGACATGTTTCCCGGCACGCTCGGACAGGCGCTGGCCGGCAAGGCGCATGCGCGCGGCGACTGGACGCTTCAGACCGTACAGATCCGCGATTTCGCTACCGACAAGCACCGCAGCGTCGACGATACGCCGGCCGGCGGCGGCGCCGGCATGGTGATGCGCGCCGATATCGTTGCTGCCGCGCTCGACGCCAGCGCCGGACCGGACGATCCGCGCCCGCGCCTGCTGATGAGCCCGCGCGGCGGGCCGTTGACCCAGGATCGCGTGCGCGATCTTGCCGCCGGGCCGGGCGCGGTCATCGTCTGCGGCCGCTTCGAGGGCGTCGACCAGCGGGTGATCGAGGCGCGCGATCTCGAGGAGGTGTCGATCGGCGATTATGTGCTGTCCGGCGGCGAGGTGGCCGCCCAAGTGCTGCTCGACGCGGTGATCCGGCTCTTACCGGGCGTGATGGGCAACGCCACCTCGGGCGACAGCGAGAGCTTTGAGGACGGCTTGCTCGAACATCCGCACTACACGCGCCCGCCGGAGTGGGAAGGGCGTGCGATACCCGACGTGCTGACATCCGGCAATCACGCGAAAATCGAGGCGTGGCGGCGCGAGAAGGCGGAAAAGCTGACGCGGGAGCGAAGGCCCGATCTGCTTGCGCGAACCGATCGCGGGGAGGGGGCGTGACAAACGCCGTATTCTCCTGTATGGACGCGCGGAATTCGGGCCGAAGAGCCCTACTCAACAGCAATTACGAGCACGTGAATACGCTCCGGCCGCAAGGCCAGGCATGACGGTCAGTCGACTTTCGGCCCTTGCAGAGCGCTCTGGCGGTTCAAAAGAACAAGAGGAAAGAACCATGACGGATATCATCCGCCAGCTTGAGGCCGAAGAGGCCGCACGCATTCTCGAAAAGCGCAAGTTCCCGCAGTTCTCCCCTGGCGACACGGTCCGCGTTCAGGTCCGCGTGACGGAAGGCAAGCGCACCCGTCTGCAGGCTTATGAAGGTGTGTGCATCGCGCGTGGCGGTGCCGGCTTCAACGAGAGCTTCACGGTACGCAAGATTTCCTATGGCGAAGGCGTCGAGCGTGTGTTTCCGCTCTATTCGCCGCTGGTCGAGGCCGTCGATGTCGTCCGCCGCGGCAAGGTGCGCCGCGCCAAGCTGTATTACATGCGCGGCCTGACCGGCAAGAAAGCCCGCATCACCGAGAACACCAATGCCCGTTCGCGCAAGCTGAACGATGCCGAGCGCCAGAAGCTCGCCGAGGAAAAGGCGCGCATCGAGGCCGAGAAGATCGCCGCCGCCGAGGCGCTGGCAGCCGAAAAGGCCGCCGAGGAAGCAGCCGAAGCCGCAAAGGCTGCGGAAGCCGCGGCAGCCGAAGCACCGGCAGACAACGCATAAGCGCATTTTCCTGCGATTGCTGGATCGAAAGGCGGGCCCAGCGGCCCGCCTTTTTGTTTGTGCGCTGCACTTGATCGCGGCCCCGGTTTCCTGCCACTGTCGGTCCATGTCCGGCCGTTACCGGAAAACAAGGAGGCACCCGATGATTTCCCGACGCACAGTTCTCGGCGCCTGCGCCGCAATGATGATCGCACCTGCTGTCGCGATGGCGGCGGACGTGCCCGATCTCGGCGGTCGCACGGTCGTTTTCGTGACCGAGAACGCCTATCCGCCGCTGCAATTCATCGACCCGAATACCGGTGACCAGATCGGCTGGGAATATGACGCCGTCACGGCGATTGCCGAGCGGCTCAACATGACGGTGGAATACCAGAACATCTCCTGGGACGCGATGATCCAGGCGGTGTCCGACGGCCAGTACGATGTCGGCATGACCGGCATCACCATCAAGGAAGAGCGCAAGGAGAAGGTCGATTTCTCCGACGCCTATATGCGCTCGGAAATGTTCATGCTGGTGCGCGGCGATGAAGACCGCTTTTCCGACGCCGCGTCGTTTGCCGCCTTCGAAGACGGTCTGGTCGGTGCGCAGGCCGGCACGACGCCGTTCTATGTCGCCGTTTATGACGTGCTCGACGGCAATGAAGCCAATCCGCGCATCAAGCTGTTCGAGACCTTCGGCGCCAGCGTGCAGGCGCTCACGACCGGCGATGTCGATCTGGTGCTGACCGACGGCACCGCCGGCCAGGGCTATGTCTCCGCCTCCGACGGTGCATTGAAGCTCGTCGGCGATCCGCTCGGCACCGAGGATTTCGGCTTCATCTTCCCGAAGGGCTCCGACCTCGTCGAACCAATCAATGCGGCGATCGCCGCGCTGAAAGCCGACGGAACCATCGACGCACTCAACAAGAAGTGGTTCCTCGACTACAAGTTCGGCCAATAGCCGCCGATGGCGGACATCGAACTTGCGGGCTACCGGCCCGGTTCGCTTGCCGGCACGATTGCGCTTCACATGGATTACTACGCCGCCGAATGGGGCTTCGGCGCTGAATTCGAAACCAAGCTCGCCCGTGAAATGGGCGAGTTCGTCGCGCGCATGGATAGCGAAGACGATCTGTTCCTGACCGCCTGGCGCGATGGTGATCTCGTCGGATCGATCACGCTCGATGCGACCGGCGGCGGCGAAATGGGCGCGCATCTGCGCTGGTTCATCGTCGGAATTGCTGCGCGCGGCACCGGGCTGGGCGGCAGGCTGATGGACGAAACCATGCGATTTGCCGACCGGCGCGGCCACCACCGGATGTGGCTGACCACCTTTGCCGGGCTCGATCCGGCCCGCCGGCTCTACGAAAAGCACGGGTTCGAACTGGCGTCGGAAAGCGATGTCGACCAGTGGAGCGGCGGCGTGCGCGAGCAGCTCTTTGTCCGCGACCGTTCGGCGGAGGCCGGCAGTGCGCACTGACGGCGACAGCGAAACCGATTTCCCCTACTGGCTGGTGGCAATCGTCGCGATCGGCGCGGTGCTCAGCTATGTGATCTTCACCAACGACCTTTATTCCAAGGTGTTCAACGCCATTTCACGCGGCGTCGAAATCACGGTTTTCGTCACATTGGTCGGATTTGCGCTCGCCAGCCTCGTCGGCCTGACCGTCGCGATGATGGGCCTGTCGGGATCGTTGGCGTTGCGCCAGATCGCGCGTTTCTATGTCGAGGTCATCCGCGGCGTGCCGATCCTCGTCCTTCTGTTCTACATCGCTTTTGTCGGCGCGCCGGCGCTGGTCTGGCTGATCAATGCGGTCACCGCGCCGTTGCAGGCCGCCGGTCTGATGGACGAAGTGCTGGTGCGCGACATCTCGCTGATGTGGCGGGCCATCCTGGCGCTGATGATCGGTTATTCGGCGTTCATTGCCGAGGTGTTTCGGGCCGGCATTCTGGCAGTCGACAAGGGCCAGATCGAGGCCGCCGAGGCGCTCGGGCTGAATGCGTGGCAGCGGTTCCGGCTGATCGTGTTCCCACAGGCGATCCGCACCATATTGCCGCCGCTCGGCAACGACTTCGTCGCCATGGTCAAGGATTCGTCGCTGGTCTCGGTGCTCGGCGTCGCCGACATCGCGCAGGTCGGCAAGGTCTATGCTGCCGGCTCGTTTCGCTATTTCGAGACCTACTCCATCGTCGCCTATATCTACCTGATCCTGACCATCGGCCTGTCGCTGGCACTCAGAAGGCTGGAATTGCGGCTCCGGCGCGCCGAGGAGAAGCCCTGAGCGGCGGCCGGGTCGCGGGCCTGCGGGTCCATTCGATCACATGGCGGTGAAACGGCGTCCGGGTTCATGAAATCGCCACCGGCGCTTCCTATATGCCATTGCAAGCGAAAGGAAAGCTCCCATGAAAGCACTGTTGATTGCAGCAATTCTCGCCACCGCCGCCATGGCCACAGCTGCGGTTCCGGCCATGGCTTCCAGCGGGTCCGGCGGTCGTCTGGACGCGATTGCCAGCGGACGGATCTACGACAAACACCTGACGCCGAAGCTCAACCGTCGCTTCTATCTCGACGCGCATGGCGAGCGGCAGCTTTTGCAGGCGCTGCGCCATGGCCGGGTGACGATCGAGGACGTGCCGCCGGCCCAGCGCGACTACTTTCTGCGCCGGCTGGGCGAACGTTACTGAGGCCGGGCCGGCTCTAGCGGACGATGATCTCGGTGCCTGCCGGCACGCGCCGGTAGAGGTCGATCACGTCCTGGTTGATCAGCCGCACGCAGCCTGACGACACGGACCGGCCGATGGACGCCCATTCCGGCGATCCGTGCAGACGGTAGAGCGTGTCGACATTGCCCTGGTAGATGTAGAGCGCGCGTGCGCCGAGCGGATTGCTCGGGCCGCCCGCCATGCCGCCGAGCCAGACATTGTTCGCGGCATCATAGGTGGTGCTGTATTTCGCCAGGTCCGGCTCGCGGGCGATCATCTCCTCCGGCGGATGCCATTTCGGCCACTCCGCCTTGCGGCGCACATTGCCGGCGCCGCTCCACTCGAAACCGGCCCGGCCGAGGCCGACGCCGTAGCGCATGGCGCGGCCGCGCGGCATGGTGAAGTAGAGGAAATGCCGCGACGTCTCGACGATCAGCTTGCCCGGTTTTTCGCCGGTGGTGTTGCGCACGGTCTGGCGCAGGAAGCGCCTGTCGATGCGCTCCCAGGGCACTGCCGGAATGGTGAATCCGCCATCGCTTACCTGCGCATACATCAGCGCGTATTCGGAGTCGCTCGGATCGGTGATCGGCGCCGCGGCGACCGCGGAACCGCTATCGTCGGTGGTTTGGCAGCCGGCAAGCGCGACGGTTGCCGCCGCACCGCCGGTCGCCAGAAAGCTACGTCGGGAGAGGATCGTTTTGCTCATGTCCGTCCGTTAGCTCATAAACGCGAAACGAACCATTAAAATCGGCGTCATCGCCGAACTGTCCCGGCGCATCGTCACGCGGCTGTTGCCAAAAAGCCACCGAAGCGGCGACAATGGGAAAAAACCGCAGGGCGCGCAGGGGAAGCGCGCCGGGAGAAAACCATGTCAGACGATCCGCTCGAACGCGTCTATGCCGCGAAGACAGACGGCGAACTCGCCGATGCCTACAGCGCATGGGCGGCCGGCTACGACCGGCAGACCGCGGCGATGGGCTATTGCCTGCCGTTTCTCGTCGGCGGCTGGATCGCCCGGCATGTGCCGCAGGGCGACGGACCGCTGCTCGACGCCGGCTGCGGCACCGGGCTGTCCGGCCCGGCGCTGGCGGCACTCGGCTATGGCGACATCGAAGGTCTCGACATGTCGGACGAGATGCTGGCGGTGGCGCGCGGCCGCGGCGCGTATGGCAATCTGGTGGCCGGAAAGCTCGGCGACGCGCTGCCCTGGCCGGACGGCCATTTCGCGGCGGTGTTTTCGACCGGCGTGTTCACCGAGGGCCACGCGCCGGCATCTGCGCTGGACGAAATCGTGCGCATCACACGGCCCGGCGGCCATGTCATCCTGACGGTGCGCGACACGGTGCTTGCCGCCGGCGGCTTCGCCAGCCGCTTCGCCGCGATCGAAGATGCCGGGCTGTGGCGGCTGGTGGAGCGCAGCGCGCCGTTCCGCGCCTTTGCCATCGACGAGCCGGAGGTTCTGGTCTGCGCCTTCGTGTTCCGCATCGCCGCCGCTTGACGCGGCTTGCGGCGCAAGTCCATAAGGCCCGCCAATCACCGACATTCAGGGACCGACCGCGATGACCGCACCGCGCACGCTTTACGACAAAATCTGGGACGACCATCTGGTCGATGCCGGCGACGACGGCACTTCCCTGATCTATATCGACCGCCACCTCGTCCATGAGGTCACCAGCCCGCAGGCCTTCGAGGGCTTGCGCATGGCCCGCCGCAGCGTGCGCCAGCCGGAAAAGACGCTCGCCGTCGTCGACCACAACGTGCCGACCACGCCGGACCGCCACGAGGGCATCAAGAACGAGGAAAGCCGTATCCAGGTCGAGGCGCTGGCCAAAAACGCCGCCGAATTCGGCATTGAGTATTACTCCGAGAACGACCGCCGCCAGGGCATCGTCCACATCGTCGGGCCGGAGCAGGGCTTCACCCTGCCGGGCATGACCATCGTGTGCGGCGACAGCCACACCTCGACGCATGGCGCCTTCGGGGCGCTCGCCCACGGCATCGGCACGTCGGAGGTCGAGCATGTGCTCGCCACCCAGACGCTGATCCAGCAGAAGGCGAAGAACATGCTGGTCGAGGTCTCCGGCGCGCTGCCCGACGGCGTGACCGCCAAGGACATCATCCTGGCGATCATCGGCGAGATCGGCACGGCCGGCGGCACCGGCCATGTCATCGAGTTCGCCGGCGAGGCGATCCGGGCGCTTTCGATGGAAGGCCGCATGACGGTGTGCAACATGACCATCGAAGGCGGCGCGCGGGCCGGGCTGATCGCGCCCGACGAGACGACCTTCGCCTATATCAAGGACAAGCCGCGCGCGCCGAAGGGCGCTGCCTTCGAGCAGGCGCTTTCCTACTGGAAGACGCTGCACACCGACGAGGGCGCGCATTTCGACAAGGTGGTCCGGCTGGATGCGGCCAATCTTCCGCCGATCGTCTCCTGGGGTTCGTCGCCGGAAGACGTGGTGTCGATCACCGGCGTGGTGCCCAATCCCGACGACATCGAGGACGCCACCAAGCGCGCCTCCAAATGGCGGGCGCTCGACTATATGGGGCTGACGCCGGGCACCAGGATGACCGACATCGCAATCGACCGGGTGTTCCTCGGCTCCTGCACCAATGGCCGCATCGAAGACCTGCGCGCCGCCGCAGCCGTTATCGGCGGCAACAAGGTGGCCGAGCGGGTTAGCGCCATGATCGTGCCGGGCTCGGGCCTGGTCAAGGAACAGGCCGAGGCCGAGGGGCTCGACAAGCTGTTCATCGAGGCCGGTTTCGAATGGCGCGAGCCGGGCTGCTCGATGTGCCTGGCGATGAACGAGGACCGGCTGAAGCCGGAGGAGCGCTGCGCCTCGACCTCGAACCGCAATTTCGAGGGCCGCCAGGGCTTCAAGGGCCGCACCCATCTGGTGTCGCCGGCCATGGCCGCCGCCGCGGCAATCGCGGGGCGGTTTGTGGATGTCAGAGAGCTTTAGGAGACTTCGGCGGCGGCGAGGCGCCGCCGCTGGCTATTCCGCACCGGTGCCATCTTCCAGAGTTTCGAGGCGTTGCCGCGTGCGCTCGATCCATTCGACTCTGACGGGCTGCAGCCGACCGTCCGTGTGCAGGTTTTCAAGAATTGCCAGCCCTTGGCGCAGGTTGCGCGCCGGTTCGATCTCCATATTCGCCATCCGCCAGAAACTCGCAAACAGATCCCACTGCCACTCGGTGTTGGCGGGGTCGGCCGCCGCCAGCCGCTCGAAGATCTTCTGGCTGTCCTGATAGGCCCTTAGGGCGGCATCCAGATCGCCCCGCGCGGTCTCGACATCGCCTATTCTGTTGTAACTGACGGACAGGTCGCGTTGCCACAAGGTGTTGGCGGGGTCGGCCGCCGCCAGCCGCTCGGCGATCTTCAGGTCGGCTTGATAGGCCTTCAGTGCGGCATCCAGATCGCCCCGCGCGGTCTCGACATCGCCGATTTTGTTGTAACTGACGGACAGGTCGCGCTGCCACTGCGTGTTGGCGGGGTCGGCTGCCGTCAGCCGCTCTGCGATCTCCAAACCGTCCTGATAGGCCCTGCGGGCGGCATCCAGATCGCCCCGTGCGGTCTCGACATCGCCGATTTTGTTGTAACTGACGGACAGGTCGCGCTGCCACTGCGTGTTGGCGGGGTCGGCCGCCGCCAGCCGCTCGGCGATCTCCAGGCCGGCTTGATAGGCCTTGCGGGCGGCATCCAGATCGCCCCGCGCGGTCTCGACATCGCCTATTCTGTCGTAACTGACGGACAGGTCGCGCTGCCACTGCGTGTTGGCGGGGTCGGCCGCCGCCAGCCGCTCGGCGATCTCCAGGCCGTCCTGATAGGCCTTGCGGGCGGCATCCAGATCTCCCCGCGCGGTCTCGACATCGCCGATTTTGGTGTAACTGACGGAGAGATCGCGCTCGTTTCCCGTTCTTTCAGCGGCCTGTTTTCCGTGTTGATAAGCCTCCAGCGCTTTGCCCAGATTGCCGCGATGCATGGCGATGTCGCCGATCTCGAACCGGGACCCAGCGTCGTCGGGGTCAAGTTCGGCGGCCTGCCGGTAGGCGGCGAGTGCCTCGTCATAGCGGAACACCGTCTTCAGGATTTCGGCTTCTTCCCTTGCGAGCCGGGCTTCGCCGCGCGCTCTCGCTTCTCGGAGATCCGCCTGTTCGGCGCGGGCGCGGCGCAGATGCTCGATCGCGCCGTCGGCGTCGGCCTGCGTAAGTTTCTGACGTGCCAGTTGGATTGCGGCGCGGATTTCTTCCGGATCGTTCAGCAGCGGCACCGGATCGTTCGCCCTTGCGGTCAGTTCGGCGACCGCCTCGCGGATCGCACCCTCGAAATCCGCGGCGGGAAGCTCGCGTTCGACTGCCTCGAACAATGGCCTGAGATTTTCCGGGTCGATGGAAACGCCGCGCGCGGCCTTCTGCTCGGCGAGGATTTGATGAAGCAGTTCGCCATGCTCGGCGAGCGTGTCATGAACCTTGCCGAACTCGTCGAACACTTTCTCCTGAGACAGGGTGTCGAAGAGCGGCTTCAGCGTATCATCCTGCCGCGCGATGCCGTGCACACTGGCGATCAGTGTTGAAAAGACTTGGCCCGCGGTCTCGTTGGTCCGGTAGAGGCTGTCCTCCGGCAGCCTTGCGAGCAGAATGCCAACGAGATGCGGCTTCTTGGGATCCTTCTTGTCGGGCAGAGCGCGGTGGCCGACGTCGATCATGTCCTGCACTGTGGGCCGGGCGCGCTGGATCGCATCCGCCAGTCCGGCAAGCGCCGCTTCGACATCGGCTTGTGTCTGCCAATCCGCGCCGACTTCGCTGTCAAGCCAGGTGGCGTAGTCCTTCTCGATGGCCTTCGTGACTTTCTTTGCCGCCGCGTCGAGCGCGTTTTTCTGTTCGGCGCGCAGGTCGAGCGCCAGATTGCCGCTGCTTGTCAGCAGCTCAACCGCGCCGGTGGCGACAGTGAGTCCTGACACGCCAAGCGCGAAGGCGCCGCCGGCAATCGCCATGGAACAGAGGTTTTTCAGGCAGTCTTTCGATAAGTCCATCGCCCGCTCCCGCAAGTATAAACATGCGGTTCCCGGCGCCGGTGTGCAAGTGTTTTGACCTAAAGGTAGATAGACTTCATGCCCCCAGCGCCCGCTCCAGCACGTAAAGCCACAGCGTCGCGGTGACGACCGAGGCCATGGTCGCCAAGAGGAAGGCGGTGGCGGCAAGATCGATGGCGCGGTTGTAGAGCGTGGCGAACAGGTAGATGTTGACGCCCGGCGGCATGGCGGCGAGCGTCACGGCGGCGCGCACCGCATCGGCCGGCAGGTCGAACACCAGATGCGTCAGTGTGAACGCGATGGCCGGGTGCAGGAACAGCGACAGCACGGCGACCATGCCGGCCTCCGGCAGATTGGCGCGCAGCCGGTAGCGGGTCATGCCGGCGCCGATGCCGACCAGGGCGACGGGAATGGCGGCGCGCGACAGCATGTCCTTGGCCACCGTCACCGGCTCGGGCAGCGTCAGGCCGGAGAGGTTCAGCGCCAGCCCGGCCAGAATGCCGATCATCAGCGGATTGGCGAGGATCGAGCGCCCGGCCACGGTCAGCGTTTCGGGCAGGGTGCGACCGTCGCGGCGCATCAGTTCCATGGTCAATATGCCGACGGTGTAGATCAGCGGTGCGTGCACGGCGATGATGCCGAAGGCAAAGGTAAGCGATGGCGCACCATGCGAGCGCTCGACGATGGCGACGCCCAGCAAGAGCGAGTTGGAGAAAGTGGCCGCGAAGCCGACGGCGACCGCCTCGCCCGGCCGGCGCTTGAACACGCTGCGCGCCATCACGATGCCGATCACGAAACAGGTGAACGCGCCGGCATAAAAGCCGATCAGCACCGGCGCGGCGAAGGCTTCGCCGAGGTCGAGCCTGCCGATGGCGCTGAACAACAGCACCGGCACCGCCAGCCGTGCCGCGAACTGGTTGAGCGCCTCGGCCAGCCCGTCCGGCAGGTAACCGCTGCGAACCGCCACATAGCCGATGGCGATCAACAGGAAGACGGGCGCGACGGTGGCGAGAATGGAAAGCATGTTTTGCCTTAACGGTTTACGCCACTGCCGCCAATCGCATTCGCGCCGGTTAACCGGAGTGCAAGGTCCGTCCTGTAGGGTCTGTCGCCAGTACGGTTCGGCCTTTGGAAGGGGCCGGCGGGGGTGGGGTGTTGCAGGACCAGTCATATTATCAGTTGCTGAGCCCGGCGATCCTCTTTGTGTTCGCCACGGGCTTCGCGGCCCTCGGGCAATTCGCGCGCGACATTGCAGCGCCGCGCATCTTCGCCGTTTCCTACATTTTCGGTTCGCTCGGCCTGCTCGGCGACTTTCTGCGTCCGGCCATGCCCGAGGTCCTCGCCATTCCGGCGATCAACGGCGCCTATGTCGTCTCCGCGACGATGTTTGCGGCGGCGATGTTCGCCTTCTACCGGGGGGCAGTGCCCTGGCGGCGGCTGGTGATACTGGCGGTGGCGGCAATGGTGCTCCTGTTCTGGATGCGCCTGATGTTCGACAACATCGCCGCGCGCACGCTTCTGATGAACACCTACGGGGCGTTCATGTTCCTCTATCCGGCGGTCATGCTGCGCCACCGCATGGTGCGTCCGGTCGACCGTGTCTTGCAGACGCTGATCGCGCTGAACGGCGTTCAGCTCATGGCGCGCACCAGCATCGTACTGTGGTACGAGGGCGCCAGCCTGACCTACGCCAACTATGCCGGCTCGGTCGCCTCGATCTCCTTCCAGTTCACGATCTCGGTCGCCGCGCTGGCGATTGCGGTCAACCTGTTCGTCATGTTCGGCATGGAGATCGTCACCGGTATCACCGAGACCAGCCACCGCGATCCGCTGACCGGCGCGCTCAACCGGCGCGGCCTTGAAGCGCGGGCCTCCGAACTTGCGGCGTGTCCGCGCGGTTCGGCGGGTTGCCACGCCCTCATTATTGCCGATATCGACCGTTTCAAGTCGGTCAACGACCGTTTCGGCCATGCTGCCGGGGATCTGGTGATCGCCGATTTCGCGCGTCTTCTGTCGGCGGCGGCGCGCGAGGACGACATCATCGTGCGATGGGGCGGCGAGGAGTTCGTCATCCTGATGCCGCAAGCCGAGCTCGGCATGGCGCGCCTTTACGCCGAATTCGCGCGCAACGCGTTCGAGGCCGCGCGTCATGACAGCCTTGGCGAAACGCGCGTGACCGCCAGCTTCGGCATCGCCCTGTGGCGTGTCAACGAACCGCTCGAAACGGCCGCCGGTCACGCCGACAAGGCGCTTTACCGGGCCAAGCGCGAGGGCCGCAACCGGGTCTGCGTGAGCGAGCCGGAGCGCACTGCCGCAGAAATCCGCGCCGCGGTCGCCTGACCGCAAGCCGGCCACATTTCCCCGCCATATCACAAACCGATGACGCTATTCAGAACCTCTGCGGCGCTGCTGCTCGCCGCCGTCCTTCCGGCCTGCCAGTCGGTGGCAATCAGCCCGTCGGCGCTGCTGCCCGAACCGAGCGCCGCCCATTACCGCTGCGGCGACGGCTCGGTGCTGTCCGTCAGCCGGGCCGCCGGCGGCCTGACTGCGACCGATACGCGCGGTTTTTCGGCGACCATGCCGGCCAGCCCGCCCGGCCAGTCGGCGCGCTACGCCGAAGGCATCCACGCGCTGATCCTGGAAGGGCGCGCTGCCACATGGTTCGTTTCCGGCCAGACGCCACTGGAATGTAACCGTTAACGATTTCCGTTGCGCAACAATGATTTGACCGTCATCGGGCACGATGTCGCGGCTGAGGCGGTTCCAATCGATTGAATCCCGCGCCTGCTGTTGCAATGCACCAAAATCGCACTAAGGGATAAGGCTCAGACGCGCCGCGCGCTTTGACGAGGCGGTGGTCGCGACCTAAAACCGGAATGTCCGAACAGAAACTTTTGAGGAGCGGCAGATCGTGAGCGCATCGCAATCCGCATCCAGAGGCAGCCGGCCACTATCGCCGCACCTGCAGATCTACAAGCCAATCCCGACGATGGTCATGTCTATCGTCCACCGGATTACCGGAGTGGCGCTTTACGGCGGCACACTGTTGTTTGGATGGTGGTTGATCGCTGCAGCGAGCGGGCCCGAATACTATGCGGTCGTCAATGGCATCCTCGGGTCGTGGTTCGGTCTTCTGGTCATGTTCGGGTTCACCTGGGCGCTGATCCACCACATGCTGGGCGGGCTGCGCCACCTGGCATGGGACCTCGGCCACCTGTTCGACAAACATGTCGCGACCCGCATGGCCTGGGCAACGCTGATCCTGTCGGTGACGCTGACCGTCGCGATCTGGGTCATCGGCGCGATGGTGCTTTGAGGAGGCAAGAACCATGTCCATGCTGACATCCTACAAGCGCGCGGAAGGCCTCGGTTCGGCCGGCGATGGAACAACGCATTTCTGGCGCCAGCGCGTCACCGCCGTCGCCAACGTGCCGCTGATGATCGCCTTCGGGCTGATCGTTTCGTGCTGCATCGGCGCGCCCTACGAGGAGGTGCGCGCGACGCTCGGCCATCCGCTCGTTGCCGTCGTCCTGCTGCTGATCGTCGTCAGCGGTCTCTATCACGCCAAGCTCGGCATGCAGGTGGTGATCGAGGACTATGTGGCCCGCGAGACGCTCAAGCTCGTCTTGCTGATGCTCAACGTCTTCATTGTGTCCGCGATCGGCGCGATCACGGTTTTCTCGATACTGAAACTGGGTTTCGGCGGCTGATACCGGCCGCGGAACCCGGCCGCCAACCCGGGGTACAATTTCGATGAACACAGACGCTTCCAATTCCGCCAAGGCGGGCCCCGCCTATCGCTACGAGGACCACAAGTTCGACGTGGTCGTCGTTGGCGCCGGCGGCGCCGGGCTGCGCGCCACGCTGGGCATGGCCGAGCAGGGCTTTCGGACCGCCTGCATAACCAAGGTGTTTCCGACGCGCTCGCACACGGTCGCGGCACAAGGCGGCATCGCCGCCTCGCTGACCAACATGACGCCGGACTGCTGGCAGTGGCACATGTACGACACCGTCAAGGGCTCCGACTGGCTGGGCGATGTCGACGCCATGCAGTATCTGGCGATGGAAGCGCCGAAGGCCGTCTACGAACTGGAACATTACGGCGTGCCGTTCTCGCGCACCGAGGACGGCAAGATCTACCAGCGGCCGTTCGGCGGCCACATGCAGAATTACGGCGACGGTCCGCCCGTGCAGCGTACCTGCGCGGCCGCCGACCGCACCGGCCACGCCATCCTGCACACGCTTTATGGCCAGTCGGTGCGCAACAAAGCGCAGTTCTTTGTCGAATATTTCGCCATCGACCTGATCATGGACGACAGCGGCGCCTGCACCGGCGTCGTGGCCTGGAACCTTGATGATGGCACCATCCACCGCTTCTCCGCCAAGATGGTGGTGCTGGCGACCGGCGGCTATGGCCGTGCCTATTTCTCGGCGACCTCGGCGCATACCTGCACCGGCGACGGCGGCGGCATGATCGCACGCGCCGGCCTGCCGCTGCAGGACATGGAATTCGTGCAGTTCCACCCGACCGGCATCTACGGCGCCGGCTGCCTGATCACCGAGGGTGCGCGCGGCGAGGGCGGCTATCTGGTCAACTCCGAAGGCGAGCGCTTCATGGAGCGCTATGCGCCGTCGGCCAAGGACCTGGCCTCGCGTGACGTTGTTTCGCGCTGCATGACGATGGAGATCCGCGAAGGCCGCGGCGTCGGCAAGGACGGCGATCACATCTTCCTGCATCTCGACCATCTCGACCCGGCGGTGCTCGCCGAGCGCCTGCCCGGCATCTCGGAGTCGGCAAAGATCTTCGCCGGCGTCGATGTCACCCGCGAGCCGATCCCGGTGCTGCCGACGGTGCACTACAACATGGGCGGCATCCCGACCAATTACTGGGGCGAGGTGCTCAACCCGACCGCCGACAGCCCCGACGGGCTGGCCCCCGGTCTGATGGCCGTCGGCGAAGCCGGCTGCGCCTCGGTGCATGGCGCCAACCGCCTCGGCTCCAACTCGCTGATCGACCTGGTCGTGTTCGGCCGCGCCGCGGCGATCCGCGCTGGCGAGGTGGTCGACCGCGAAGCGGCGATCCCCGATCTCAACGAGGCGGCCTGCGACAGGATCATGGACCGTTTCGATCGCCTGCGTCACGCCGATGGCGGTACGCCAACCGCCGAATTGCGGCTGACCATGCAAAAGACCATGCAGGAAGACGCCGCCGTGTTCCGCACCCAGGAGACGCTGGAAAACGGCTGCCGGCGCATGGACGAGGCGTGGAAGGGACTTTCCGACCTGAAAGTCACCGACCGTTCGATGATCTGGAACTCCGATCTGGTGGAAACGCTGGAACTGGAAAACCTGATGGCCAACGCCATCACCACGGTCTACGGCGCCGAGGCGCGCAAGGAAAGCCGTGGCAGCCATGCCCGCGAGGATTATGTCGAGGGTGCGTTTGCCGGCCGCGACGACGAGAACTGGCGCGTGCACACGCTGTCCTGGGTCGACGAGGCGGGCAAGGTCCGGCTCGACTACCGACCCGTCCACACCGATCTGATCGCCGACGGCATCGACCCGAAGAAGATCGAACCGAAAGCACGGGTGTATTGACGACAGGATCCGCAACAGCCGGATGTCCGGGCAGTGAACCGGGAACGCATTGAAACGGAAATGGGTCAAAGGGAGGGAAATGCCATGGCCAATCCAGTCGCAAGACTCGCCGGTCTGACAGCCGTCTTGCCGGTGGCGTTTTACGCGGTCACCGCACAGGCAAACGACGATGTGATCCTCGCATCCTGCAAGACCGAGCTGCAATTGTCTGAATCCGGCTGCGCCTGCGTGCTCGACAAGGTTCATTCCGAACTGAGCGACAATCAGCTCGCGTTTTTCGTTGCCGCGATCAGCAAGGACCAGCCGGCGATGGTCCAGGCCCAGATGGCGCTGACCGGCGCCGAAATGATGGAAATCGCCACATTCATGACCGCGACCCCGCAGTCATGCCAGAACCAGTAACGAGAACGCTGCATCATGGTTGAACTCGCATTCGCGAAAAGCCCCAGATCAGCGGACGGCAAGGCCTCGCCGAAGCCGAAGCCAAGGGTGTTCTGATGGCCGACAGCGGCTGCGATCTCGGCTTTTTTGCCATCAATCTCGATCGTTCGCCTGAACGCTGGGCGGGCATCGAGGCCGGATTCACATCGCTGCCGTGGCCGCTGCATCGGGTATCCGCGCTCGACGCGCGCTCCGACCCGGACGGCGTGCTTGCCAAGCGCGGGCTTGCCGCCACCACCTCGCCGGACGTCGCCGGCTGGAACCATCTGCGCGCCCGGCCGCACTCGCTGGTCGAAGAGGCCTGTTTCGCGAGCCACATGGCGGCGCTGGAAATGTTCCTGGAAAGCGGTCATGCGCATGGCGTCATCCTGGAGGACGACGCGGTGCCGGTCACCGATCTGACCGCGCTGCTGCCCGGCATCTGCGCGCAGGGCGGTTTCGATGTCGTCAAGCTGGAGGGCATCGCCCGCAAGGGCGGGCGGCCGGCTTTCATGGCCGGTCGCGTTGGCGGCCACATGCTTGTCCGTTCGCTGCGGCCCTCGTCGGGTTCGGCGGCTTATCTGGTGACGCGGGCTGCCGCTGCGGCGCTGATCGCCAAGGCAGGCACCCGCACCATCCCCTATGACGACTTTCTCTCCAACCCCGGCCTGCACCGGCTTGCGATCCTGCATGTCGCGCCGTTCGCGGTCCGGCAAGCCGGCGAGGATTCGACCATGTCGACAATCCGCGCGCCGGCCGGCCAGGGCAAGAAGCGCGATCCGTGGAACTATGTGTCGCTGCGCGTGGCGCGCGGTTCGCTGCGCGTCGCACTGTGGCTGCATGCTGTGCGGGGGGTGATCTCCGCGCCCGGCCGCCTGGTGTTCGCGCCCTGGGGCGATCCGGCGGGGGCCGCGTGATGCTTTCGCCCGCCGCCGCCGACAACCAATTCAACATTCATGCCGTATGAGGAATACAGATGGTTGAACTCGCACTCCCGAAAAACTCCAAGATCACAGACGGCAAGACCTGGCCGAAGCCGGACGGCGCTGCCAATCTGCGCGAGTACCGGATCTATCGCTGGAACCCGGACGACGGCAAAAACCCGTCGATCGACACCTATTTCGTCGACATGGACGATTGCGGGCCGATGGTGCTCGACGGGCTGTTGTGGATCAAGAACGAGATCGATCCGACCCTGACACTGCGCCGCTCCTGCCGGGAAGGCATTTGCGGGTCGTGCGCGATGAACATCGACGGCACCAACACGCTGGCCTGCACCAAGGGCATGGACGAGATCGACGGCGCGGTGAAGGTCTATCCGCTGCCGCATATGGAAGTGGTCAAGGACCTGGTGCCCGACCTGACCAATTTCTACGCCCAGCACGCCTCGATCCAGCCCTGGCTGGAAACGAAGACGCCGGCGCCGGAAAAGGAATGGCGGCAAAGCCATGACGACAGGGCCAAGCTCGACGGGCTCTACGAGTGCATCCTGTGCGCCTGCTGCTCGACCTCGTGCCCGTCCTACTGGTGGAACGGCGACCGCTATCTCGGCCCGGCCGCCCTGCTGCAGGCCTATCGCTGGCTGATCGACAGCCGCGACGAGGCGACCGGCGAGCGGCTCGACCACCTGGAAGACCCGTTCCGCCTCTATCGCTGCCACACGATCATGAACTGCGCCCAAGCCTGCCCGAAGGGCCTCAACCCGGCCAAGGCGATCGCCGAGATCAAGAAGATGATGGTGGAGCGGCGGGTCTGATCCCCGTCGCCGGCAGAATTCGCGAAACGATCCGGGATTAGATCTTCTGCCGGCAGCGCATACTCGCTTTTTCCGGTGCGTCATATTAAGTACGGCCAGCGTTCGATAGAGTATCGGGCGCTTGCGGTTGCTTGATGTGCTCAACAGTGTCTGACGTTGCAGGTTCTCTTTCTGGCGGTTTTTCGGCGCGGTCGGCGACCGCTGCCGGCACGGGTCCGTCGCCTCGGCAGGCATGCGAGCGCGATGGCGACCTGCCGGAAATCCTCATGGTCAACCTGGATTCTTCCCCGGACAGGCTGGCGTTTCAGGAGGCGCAGTTCGCGCTGCTTGGGCTGCCGTTCACCCGCATCTCAGCCGTGGCCGGAGCATCCATCGACGAAGCCTTCTACCGACGGATGCGCGCCAGTGGCGCCCGGATCCTGCGGCGCAACGAAGTCGGCTGCACGCTCAGTCATGTCGCGTGCTGGCGGCATTGCGTGCAACGGGGCGAACCGGTCGTCATCTTCGAAGATGACGTCGTCATCGATCCGGCGTTCGGTTCGATGTTGCGCGAGTTGTGCCCTGTTGCGCGCGAAGCCGACATGTTGGTCAATTTCGAGTGCCATTCCCGCCGAAAGCGGGTGGGCGCCGAATTGGGCCGCACCGCCGATGGGCGGTTTTCGCTCTGCGACCTACTGATCGGCGAGGGCGGCACGGGTGGCTACTACATCACGCCGGTGGTCGCGGCGCGGCTGCTGAAACTGGCGGAAAGGCGTATCTATCTCGCCGACACGCACATGAATATCCTCGCCGGCGTGCAATATGCCCAGGTGTCGCCAGCGCCGGTCGCACAGCTCATGTCTTTCAAGGACCGCGATGTTGCCGGAAGCGCCACGCAATCGGTCATCGGAAAAGGCGGCGCACGCCGGCCCGGCAGTCTGAGCAGCTTCCTGCGCTATCCCCTGACGCGGCTGCGCCGGTTTGAGCTGTATCTGTTTTCCATGCGGCGAAAAGCCAGGGCGTGGCGGCAGTCCGGCGGCGTGCCGCTCAAACGAAGCCCGCGCCTCGAGCCCGCACGCCTTGCGGTCCTGAACCGGCTGCGGGATCTATCCACCGCCTCCTGACTTCCCCTATCATCTGTCTTGCCTTCTCACGGAAGTCTGGGTGCACACCGGCTCACAGGGGGAAGGACGGTGCCCGGTGGGGTGAGGAGTGTTCGACCGGAGGTCGGCGAATCGACAACGATTTGTCGATTGGAACGACGAACGCCCGGAGCAATAGCGAAGGGCCGGTGGTCAAACACACGGTGACTCACCTGGGTGATGAACCCCCACGCCGGGGCGGCATGAAGCGGCGCGCGCAGTCTTGTTTTCCCGGACAATACGATCCGGGCCGCCGACCGAAGCTGCAAGACCACCGAGCGGGCGGTCTAAGGATCGCTATACTTAAAAGACGTTGCGATGCTCAGGCCGCCCGTCTTCCTGCTCCAGAACAATCCGGCCTCGGAAAACGGGGCGCGGCGGCGATTGCGTGTGTCTTCCTGCCCCTTGGCAAGGATTGCGACATTGCCGACCGGCATCCGCATCACGGCGGCACCCAATCCTGGCCGAAATCGGCGAAACTTGCGCTATGGGACAGAATTGGCAAAAATCCGCCACGAATTGTTCTCTGCCTCACGGTGTTTCGCAAGAACATGGACCATCGATCGCCTGAAGCGTCCGACGTTTTGCTCGACCCTTGCCCGGCCCTGGAAGGCGGGGAGGTCTTGCGCGGATGCGAGGATTTGGACCTGGCGCGCGAAGTGGTGCGCGATATGTTCGTCGATCACCGGATCAACGCGGCCAGCCGCGATTGTCCTCGCCCCATCGATGTGCGCTACAAGCGGTCGGAGAGCCTTGCGCTTTGTTACTTCGACTACGGCCGGCATCTCGAGATTGAGCCCGAAGTCTTCGAGGACTTCTACCTGCTTCTCGTTCCCGTATCGGGAGCGGCGAATGTCAAAGAGCGGGGGCACACCTATCTGGCGCCGGCGGGTACGGGGCTCATTTTACCGGCCGAACGAAAAACATCGATGGTGTGGTCGGAAGAAACAACGAAACTGGTGGTGCGGATCGACCGCCGCAGATTGACCGCCAAACTCGAGGGCTTTCTCGGATATTCGCTTCCGCGCTCGCCGCATTTCGATCTCGACGCGCAGAACCTGTCGGCCGGCACGAACCCGCTGCACCAATGCCTGCAAGGGCTGATCATGCTGGCGTCCCAGCCGGCGGGCCCGGGCCGCGCGTTGATGAGCGCCGCCATCGAGGATGCGTTCCACGGCGCGGTGCTCACCAGCCTGCCGAACGACTTGTCGGGCGCGATCGCCGACGGTGCGCTGTCGAGAGCCTCGCCGAAATCGGTGCGGCGCGCCGAGGCCTATGTCGATGCGCATCTGGCGGAGCCGATACGCATTCGGGATCTGGTCCGCGCTTCGGGCGTTTCCGAGCGGTCATTGTTTGAAGGGTTCAAGCGGTTCCGCGAGATGACGCCAATGCAGTTCGTCCGGTTCAGGCGGCTGCATGCCGTGCGGGATGCTCTGGCGCACGCCGAACCCGGTGTTCGGGTCTCGCGGTTGGCGGCCGAATTCGGCTTCGCGCATTTCGGGCGGTTTGCGACCGACTATGCCCGCCAGTTCGGCGAATTGCCGTCTGAAACCCTGCGCCGGTCGAAGATCTGACCCGGTTTCGGCCCCGCTATTGGCCGATTCCTGCGGTTCCTGGACGAATACTGCAGGAAACGGCCGCTCCCGGCGTTTGACGGGGTTGTCGCCGTTTACGCCGTTGCCCCGCTTGGCACATGCTCAGCCCATTCGAGACCAAGAGGCCCGACGGAAGGACAAGAACATGGGTGAGTTTGACGGAAAGGTTGTCATCGCGACCGGGGCGTCCACATTGCTGGGCCAGGCGATTGTCCGGGCCTTCGCGGCCGAGGGCGCCAAAGTCGTGATGGCCGATATCGATGTCGAGAACGGTCAGGCGCTTGCCGCGGAGCTGGGCGACGCGGTGGCGTTCGTTGAAACCGACGTCACCAGCGACGACAGCATCGACAGTTGCATAACCCAGGCGGTCGAGCGGTTTGGCGGTGTCGACTGCCTGATCAACATGGCCTCGACCTATCTCGACAACGGGATCGGGACCTCGCGCGAGGACTGGCTCACATCGCTCAACATCAATCTCGTGGGCGGCCAGATCTTCTCGCAGAAGATTGCGCCGGTGATGGAAAAACGCGGCGGCGGCTCGATCGTCAACTTCGCTTCGATCGCCGGCAAGGTGTCGCAACCGGGCCGCATGACCTACTCGGCTGCCAAGGCTGCGATTCTGCGCATTACCGGCAACGCCGCGATGCAGCTGAACCCGCAGAACATCCGCGTGAACTCGGTTTCGCCGGGCTGGACATGGTCCAGCATCATGAAGATGGCGACCGGCGACGACCGCAAAAAAACCGACGGCGTTGCCGCGCCGTTCCACATGTTCGGCCGGACTGGCAACCCGGAGGAGGTCGCCGAGGCCGTGCTGTTCCTGTGCTCGGACAAGGCGCGCTTCATAACCGGCACGGACATAGCGGTGGACGGCGGTTACACCGCCATGGGGCCCGAGGGGATGGTCGACGCTGTCGCGAAGCTGATGGAATAGACGCGCGGCGCGGACGAGGGGTTGAACATGGCAGTTAATCCGCGTGACCTGCGCACCGCGTTCGGCAAGTTCGCCACCGGGGTAACGATCATCACCGCACGGTCCGGCGACACCCATCACGGCATGACGGCCAATTCGTTCACATCCGTGTCCATCGAGCCGCCGATGCTGTTGGTTTGCGTCTCGAAAAAGGCCCGGGCGCTGGGCGTTATTGTCGAGTGCGGGGAATTCGGGGTCAGCGTCCTGGCCGAAGACCAGCAGGATGTTTCGAACCATTTTGCCGGCAAACCGGAATTCGATGAGGTGATCTTTGCGAGCCTCGGCGGAATTCCCACCATCAAGGGCGCTATCGCACAGTTCGGTTGCGCTCTCTATGCCGCTTACGATGCCGGCGATCACGAGATCCTCGTCGGCGAAATCAAGGGCTATGCCTACAATGACGGCCGTCCGCTGCTCTATCACGGCGGCAGCTACCAGGCCTTGGCCCGCCAGGGAGAACAAGACACATGAGCAAGATCGCGATCATCGGGTCCGGTATCAGCGGGCTGGTCGCCGGCATCGGCCTTCTGGACCAGGGGCATGACGTCACCATCTACTCCAACCTCAGCGCCGAGGACTGGCTGACGAAGGTGCCGCCCACCGGCACCGCCTGCCGCTTTGCCTCATCGATCGATCTCGAGGACGAATTGGGGCTCAACCAGTGGAACGACTCCACTCCGATCAATGGTGTGCACCTGACCTTCTGCCCTAAGCCTGGCCGTCAGCTCATCGACCTCATGGGCCGATTGGATCGGCCTGCACTGGCCATCGACGTGCGGCTGCAATCGCATGCGTGGACGCTTGAGTTCGAGAAGCGTGGTGGCAAGACAGTCGTGACCAATGTCGACATCCCCGCGCTGGAAGAGATCGCGGCTGCGGCCGACCTGACGCTCGTCGCTGCCGGCAAAGCCGATATCGGGAAACTGTTCGAGGTGGACGAGGCCCGCTCGGTTTACGACAAGCCGCAGCGCAAACTTGCGATGTTCGTGATCAGGAACGTGGCGATGGACCGTTCGGACGAAGGCATCCTGATGACCCACGGGATCAAGTTCAACTTCTTCGGTTCCGAGGGCGAGCAGTTCAGCGTGCCTTACTGGCATCGCGACGGCTACCAGTGCTTCAACGCGATCTTCGAGGCCAAGCCCGGGCGCGTTTTCGACAAGTTCGACGACTGCAAGAACGGCCAGGACGTGCTGGACCAGGCCAAGGCTTTGTTCAAGGAGTACATTCCCTGGGATTACAACTGGATCAAGGACGCGGTTCTGACCGACGAAAGGGGCTGGCTGAAGGGTTCGGTCCGGCCCTGCTACAAACGGCCTGTCGGCACATTGCCTTCGGGCGCCAAGGTGATGGCGGTGGGTGATACGGCCAACACGCTCGATCCGATCGGCGGCCAGGGCGCGAACAATTGTTACCGGCAAATCCGAGTGCTTCTCGACGAAGCCAAGAAGAATACGGACCGCGATTTCAGCGAAGCCTGGATGAACGCAACCTTCGATCGCTACTACGAGGAGGTCGGCAAGAACACCAATGCGTTCAACAACATTCTGCTGGAGGAAATCACGCCGGCCGGCATCCGCCTGCTCTGTGCGCAATATGGCAGCACAGGCGATATCAACGACGCCTCGCTGCAACAAAAGATCGCCAACGACTTCGTCAACAATTTCGACGACCCGAACCTTCTGACCGAGCGGTTTCAGGACGATGCCAAGGCGCGGCAATATATCGATGCGCTGTCCGGCGGAAAGGCCGGAAGCGTCGACCGGAAAGCAAAGATGTCGATTGCGCTCGGCCAATTGCGGCAGGTCATCGGCGGTTCGCGCAGCGGTCATCCGCTGGCCAATCCACGGCTTGCCTGACCTGAAAGCGGCACCGCGTTACGGTTCGCCGGCTGTGTGTTGATCGCCGTCAATCCGGTGTTGTGGGTGCCACGCTAGGAAATGGAAGCGACAAACGGAGGCGAGCGATGGCAGAGCAGAACTGGAGCGATTTCACCGACCGGACCAACAAGCGCATGGCCGAGTTGCGCAAGTCGATGCCGGAGCCGGCCAAGGGCTTTGCCGAGCTTGCCCGCGCGGCGATTGCGCCGGGCGCGCTCGATTCCAAGACCAAGGAACTGATCGCGCTGGCCATCGGGATCGCGGCGCGTTGCGACGGTTGCCTGGCGTTTCACGCCAAGGCCGCGGCCCGGCACGGCGCGACCCGCCAGGAGGTGATCGAGACGATCTCGGTGGCGCTCTACATGGGCGGCGGCCCGTCGATGATCTATGGCGCCGAGGCGCTGAGCGCCTTCGACGCGTTGAGCGAGGCCGGCTAGGCCGCAGCCGCGATACGGGCTTCGGCCATGCCGGCGGCGACGGCTTCGGTGGTGCGCCCGCTGGCGGCCGCATCGCGGAAGATCTTGTCCAGTGTTGCCGGGATACGGGCGACCGTCGCTTCGGCCCGCGTCCGGTCGTAGCCGCCTGGCAGGACCTCGAATGCGGCGTTGATCAGCCCGCCGGCATTGATCACATAGTCCGGCGCATAAAGGACGCCGCGCGCCGCCAGGCGGTCGGCATCGGCGTTGGTCGCAAGCTGGTTGTTGGCCGAACCGGCGACGATTTCCGCCCTGAGCACGGGAATGATTTCGGCGGACAGCACGCCGCCCAATGCGCAGGGCGCGAAGACGTCGGTATCGGCGGCCAGGATTGCGTCGGCGGCGGCCTTGCGGGCGGAAAACTCGGTCACCGCGGCCTCGACGCGCGCGGCGTCGATGTCGGCCACCGTCAGCCTTGCGCCGTCGGCATGCAGCTTCTCGCAGAGCGCCCAGCCGACGGAGCCGAGGCCCTGCACGGCGATGGACTTGCCGGCAAGCATATCGTGGCCGAAGCGGTGGTGGACTGCCGCCTTGATGCCGAGATAGACGCCTTGGGCGGTAAAGGGCGCGGGATTGCCGCTGCCGCCGATGGTCGTGCCGGAGACATTGGGCGTGCGGGCGCGCAGGAAATCGGCATCGGCCAACGTTACGCCGACATCTTCGCCGGTCGCGAAGATGCCGTCGAGCGCCTGCAGCATCTCGGCATAGGCTTCGAGCATGGCGTGGGTTTTGTCGCGCTGCGGATCGGCGATGATCACCGCCTTGCCTCCGCCGAGCGGCAGGCCGGAGATCGCCGCCTTGGCCGTCATGCCGCGCGACAGCCTGAGCACGTCGCTGAGCGCCGTCTCGAAAGTGTCGTGCTGCCAGATGCGGGTTCCACCGAAGGCCTTGCCGAGTGTCGAATCGTGGATGGCGACAATGGCATCCAGGCCGCGCCGCCGGTCGATGCCGTGCAACACGATCTCGTGGCCGTCATAGTCGGGCAATTGTGCCGCCTCGGCGGTGATGTCGTGGATCGTCAGGCTGCCGGTCGTGCCGGTTTTGCCCGGGTTTGTGAGAGATTGAAGCATTGCAGTTCCTCCTCGCACTTCGTGGCCCGATTGTAAGCGCGATGCCGGGTTCTTTGGTTTCGAAGTTGCATCGCCACGTGGCAGAAACGGTCGCCGCCCGGTCATGCGGAGAAACTTCGTTGCTTTTCAGCGGTTTATGTTGCGGCGCATGATAGCCGTGTTGCGCTGCGGCGGCCCAGCGCCCTCACGCAAGCGTGTTCGGATATGATTTGAAGATCGCGGGCGCGGCGGTAGCTGTTAAGCAGTCATTGGAGATCTTTCATGTTGCGACCCATCCTCGCCGCCCTGGCGTTTTCTACTTCTCTTTTCGCACTCCCTGCGCAGGCCGAAATCCGCTCGCTGATTGTCGCCGGCGGCTGTTTCTGGTGTGTTGAGAGCGATTTCGACCATATGGCCGGCGTCATCGCCACCACGTCGGGCTATGCCGGTGGGACATTGCGCGATCCGACCTACCGCAACCACGGCAAGCATCGCGAGGTGGTCAAGGTCGATTACGATGCGAATGTCACCGATTACCGCACACTGGTCGCGGCCTTTCTGCGCACCATCGATCCGACCGATGCCGGCGGGCAGTTCTGCGATCGCGGCCATTCCTATTCCACGGCCATCCACGCCAATGGCGAGGCGGAAGCGCGGATCGCGCGCGAGGAACTCGCCAAGGCGCAAGAGGTTCTCGGGCGAAGCGTGGTTACGCCTGTCGAGGCATTGCCCGCCTTCTGGGAGGCCGAGGAATACCACCAGAACTATGCCACCAGCCAGGTCCGGCAGCTGACGCGATTCGGCCTTGTGAGCCGAGCCAAGGCCTATAAAGGTTACCGAAAGGCATGCGGACGCGATCAGCGGGTGCGCCAGCTCTGGATGGAAGAGGCTTATAGCGGCGTGAACAAGCCTGGCAGCTGATCGGTTCGGATCGGCCAAGCCGCGAGAAACATTACGACTTTTCAGAATCCGTGACCCAGGGTCGCGGATTCGGGTTCCATGTTGGCACTGTCTGTCATACTATCGATACAGAAATCGGTAACACGACGGCGATCTGCCCACCGGACCAATGGCCATGGAATTCCAATCCGCTTCTTCGGCTTTTACCGACATCGTCACTGGTCGGTCAGATTCGCGTTGCTCCGCCAATACCCACATCGTTGATCAGCTTATCGAGGAGCGCGGCCAGACGCTCGTCAAGCATCCGCTGTGGCCGCTGCTGCGCCCGGCCCTTTACCGGATGCTGTATTACAGCCACGCGGTAAAGATGGCCGACGATGTCGCGGATATCAGCGGGATCGACTGTTTCGAGTATATCAGCCGGCTGCTTGAACTCGACGTGACCGTCGAAGGCAAGGAAAACCTGCCGGCACAGGGCGGCTTCGTGATGGTGTCCAACCATCCAACCGGTATCGCCGACGGCGTGGCGGTCTACGACATGCTGAAGGATACCCGGCCCGACCTGGTGTTTTTCGCCAATCGCGACGCGGTTCGTGTCAGCAAGCGGCTGTCGGAGATCATTATCCCGGTCGAGTGGCGGGCGAGCGAGAAGTCCCATTCCAAGAGCCGCGAAACGCTGGTGCGCACCAGCCGCGCCTTTTCCGACGGACGCGCCATCGTACTGTTCCCGTCCGGCCGCATCGCCTATTGGGCGAAGAACCGCCTGAACGAGCGCCCCTGGCAGGCGACGGGCATCCAGATGGCCAAGCGCTTCGACGTGCCGGTCATTCCGATGCACATGGAAGCGCGCAATTCAAAGCTGTTCTATCTGCTGTCGCACCGCACGCCGGAACTTCGGGACATGACCGTGTTCCATGAGCTCTTGAACAAGAAGGGCCGGCCGTTCCGGATGACAGTCGGCAAGCCGATCGAACCGGGCAGCCTGTCGGGCGACGTGCAAGACCTGACGGTTCGTCTGCAGCACTTTTGCGAGAATGTGTTGCGCGACGACGCCAAGGCCGAGTTCAGCTAAAGCAAACCGCAATCAATGATGGCAACCGGCGGGTGCGCACCGCGCCCGTGCGCCGATGTTGCGTCGGCCCGGATGCAACCGGGCCGCTGCTTGGCGCTTGTAGTTCCGGTCAGGCGATCTGCTGGCCGGTTTTTTCCCAGTCGGCGAGGAATGCCGCGAGGCCCTTGTCGGTCAGCGGATGCTTGACCAGTGCCTTCAGCGTTGCCGGCGGAACTGTCGAGACGTCGGCGCCGATCATGGCGGCTTCCTTGACGTGGTTGACGGTGCGGATCGAGGCGGCGAGGATTTCGGTCTGGAAGCCGTAATTGTCGTAGATCGTACGGATCTCGCCGATCAGCTCCATGCCGTTGAGGCCGGTGTCGTCGAGCCGTCCGATGAAAGGCGAGATAAAGGTCGCGCCAGCCTTGGCCGCGAGCAACGCCTGGTTGGCCGAGAAGCACAGCGTGACGTTGGTTTTGTGGCCATCGGAGGTCAGCGCCTTGCAGGCTTTCAGACCCTCGAAGGTCAGCGGCAGCTTGATGCAGATATTGTCGGCGATCTTGGCGAGCACAGCCGCCTCGCGCATCATGCCGTCGAAGTCGGTGGCCGTGACCTCGGCGGAAACCGGTCCATCGACGATGCCGCAGATTTCCTTGGTCACCTCGGTGATGTCGCGGCCCGACTTCATGATCAGCGACGGATTGGTCGTGACACCGTCAAGCAGGCCGATGTCGTTCAGTTCGCGGATTTCGGCGACGTCTGCCGTATCGACAAAGAATTTCATTGTTGGTTTCCTGATTGGCGTTCGCCGGGTGCGGCGGGTTCATCGGGGTTCCGTTTAGACGAAAGAAGCGGCAAGGTCACGGGTAAATGGCCGCAGATTCGCACTCTTCCCTGATGTCCGTGCCGGTGCTCGTGCCGACGCCTTCGGAGCATCCATACAGCTACAGCGTACCCAACGACATTTCTGTCGTTGCCGGGTCGATCGTGCAGGTGCCGCTCGGACCGCGACAGGTGCCGGGAATCGTCTGGGACGATGCGTCCGGGGGCAAACCGGTCGACCCGAAGAAGTTGCGGCCGATCACGCAGGCTTTCGATTGTCCGCCAGTGGTCCCGGCGATGCGGCGTTTCGTCGACTGGGTGGCGCGTTACACGCTGTCGCCGCCTGGCATGGTGGCACGCATGGTGCTGCGCGCGCCGGCGGCCTTCGATCCTGAACCGCCGGCACCGGGTCTGCGGATCACCGCGGGCCGGCCCGACCGCCTGACTCCGGCGCGCCGGCGGGTGATCGAACTTGCCGAGGACGGGCTGGTCTGGAGCCGTTCGGGCCTGGCGCATGCGGCTGGCGTTTCACTGAGCGTGATCGACGGGCTGGCGCGCGCGGGCACGTTCGAACCGGTCATGCTGCCGCCGCTGCCGGTGGTT
Source organism: Oricola sp. (assembly GCF_965230365.1). Taxonomy (GTDB): domain Bacteria; phylum Pseudomonadota; class Alphaproteobacteria; order Rhizobiales; family Rhizobiaceae; genus Oricola. The sequence continues at coordinate 819,215 of NZ_OZ246003.1, forward strand.
GCCGCGCCCGATCCAGGCTACAGCCCGCCGGCGCTGTCGGACGAACAGCGGCAGGCGGCGGACCGGCTTTGTGAGCCCGCCGCCGGTGGCGGGTTTTCGGTGACATTGCTGGAAGGGGTGACAGGCTCGGGCAAGACCGAGGTCTATTTCGAGGCGATCGCCGCAGCGCTTTCGGCTGGCCGGCAGGTTCTCGTCCTGTTGCCGGAGATCGCGCTGACACAGGCCTTTCTGGAGCGCTTCCACGCCCGGTTCGGCGCGCCACCTGCGGAGTGGCATTCCGACCTGGCGCCAAAGACCCGCGAGCGCGTCTGGCGGCAGGTCGCCGACGGACGTGTCCGCGTCGTCGCCGGTGCACGTTCGTCGCTGTTCCTGCCGTTCGAAAACCTTGGCCTGATCGTCGTGGACGAGGAACATGATGCGGCCTTCAAGCAGGAAGACCGGGTTTTCTACAATGCGCGCGACATGGCTGTGGTGCGCGGCCATCTGGGCGGTTTTCCGGTCATCCTGTCGAGCGCCACGCCGTCGGTGGAAACCCGTCACAACGCACGCAGTGGCCGCTACGGCGATATCCGCCTGGCACGGCGTTTCGCCGAGGCCGCGCTGCCGCGCCTGAGCGCTATCGATATGCGGCGTACTCCGCCGGAGCGCGGCCGGTTCATTGCCCCGCCGCTTGTCCAGGCCGTCGCAGAGACGCTCGAGCGAGGCGAGCAAGCACTGTTGTTTCTCAACCGGCGGGGATACGCACCGCTGACACTGTGCCGGGTTTGCGGGCACCGGTTTCAGTGCCCCGAATGCTCAAGCTGGCTGGTGGAGCACCGTTTTCGCGAAAAGCTGGTCTGCCATCACTGCGGCCATACCGAGCCGATGCCTGAAGCCTGCCCCTCATGCGGCGCGCTGGACCATCTCGTCGCCTGCGGACCGGGCGTGGAGCGGATTGCCGAGGAGACAGTGGACCGCTTTCCGGAGGCGCGCACGGTGGTGCTGTCATCCGACATCATGGGCGGGGTGAAGCGCCTCCGCCTCGAACTTGATGCCATCGCCAAGGGGCAGGCCGATATCGTGATCGGCACGCAACTGGTCGCCAAGGGGCACAACTTTCCAAACATGACGACGGTTGGGGTCATCGATGCCGATCTCGGCCTTGCCAATGGCGATCCGCGCGCGGCGGAACGTACGTTCCAGCTGCTCAACCAGGTGACCGGCAGGGCGGGGCGGACCGGCAAAAAAAGCCGCGGCCTGATCCAGACCTTTCAGCCCGATCATCCGGCGATGCGGGCGATCGTTACCGGCGATGCCGAGGCTTTCTACGAAAGCCAGATTGCCGAGCGTGAGCGCGCCCGATTCCCGCCGTTCGGGCGGTTGGCCTCGATCATCATTTCGGCGGCCACACGAGACGAGGCCGAGGCGCATGGAAGAACATTGCGCAACGCGGCGCCCGCTGCCGGCGACATCATGGTTCTGGGACCGGCGGAAGCGCCACTCGCGATGATCCGCGGGCGGCACCGTTTTCGGTTGTTGGTGCAAGGCGGGGAACGGGCCGATATCCAGGCGTTCCTGCGCCGGATGCTTGCCGGCGCCGGTCCGGCGCGCGGATCGGTGCGCGTCAATGTGGATGTCGACCCGCAGTCCTTCCTGTAGGCGGCGTTCGCGTGCCCGACGTCAGCCAATGAGCCGCAGGCCCCAGCGGACCCGGCCCCAGATGCGTTCGTGCAGGACGTAGGTGACGATGCTGCAGAGGTTCGCCGACAGGGCGAGGGTCACCGCGCCGCCCGCCGATCCGGTCTGCCACCAGGCGAGCGCCGTCATCACGATCAGGCCGATCACCTGCCACGTCATTGCCTTGGCCAAGGTTCGCGCTTTGCTTTCCATTGCCGGTTTCCGTTTTTTCGTCTCTGATCCGGAGATAGTCTTTCTGAGGTGGTGTCGGCAATTCGGCGTTTTCGAAACATTTTTCCCGTGTGTTGATAATTATCTTGAGGAGGGTATTAATACAGCATGCGCAAGGAAGATCGGGCACGACAGTTCAGAAATCGCGTGGCCGAGCGGATGACGGCGTCCGGCATCTCGAAAAGCAGCCTTGCGCGCATGTGCGGCGCCGACCGTTCGACAGTCGCGCAGATATTGAACGACGACGAACTGCGATTGCCGAATGCGCACCTGGCCGCCGAGATCGCCATGGCGTTGGGTGTCAGTGCTGACTGGCTGCTGGGCCTAAGCGAAAGAAGCGAGACTGCCGCCGAACTGCTGTCGGCCAGTATCGGCCTCGCCGACGCTCAACGCACGCCCGCCGATGACCAGATAATCGCGTGGCATCGCGAAGCGGCCGGTCACAAGATCCGGCATGTTCCCGCGACCTTGCCGGACATCCTGAAGACAGAAGAGGTGCTTGACTGGGAATATGCGGCATTTCTTGCCAGGACGCCCGAACAGGCGCTGCACTCCCTGCGCGACACGGTCGAATGGCTGTTGGCCCCCGGCAGCGACTACGAGATCTGCGTCCCGATCGACAAGGTCAGTTCGCTGGCGCGCGGCGAAGGTTACTGGAGCGGATTGCCGGAAGATGTCAGGCGGCGGCAGATTGAGGCAATGGCGGAAAGCGCCGAGCGGCTATATCCGTCGCTGCGCGTTTACATGTTCGAAAGCAAGCGCGTCTTCTCGGCGCCCGTTACCGTTTTCGGCCAGATGTTGGGCGTCGTCTATGTGGGACAGTTCTACATGGTGTTCCGTGAAAGCCGGCAGGTGCGGGCGTTAACCCAGCATTTCGATCACATCGTCCGCGAATCAGAGATCGATGCACGTTCGTTCTCCAGAGTGATACGTGAACTTGGCAGTTAAGCGGGCGACCTGACAGCAGGCGGTTGCCCTCAATCCTGATCTCGGCGTTAACTTTCCCTAAGTGCCGTCGGGTTATCATCGCACGCATGAAGATGATTGCCGCCATATTCGGTCTGCTGATCGTTGTGATCTGGGATACGACGCAGAACAACAACGATCTGTTGCGGTTCTTCGTCGAGGGCTTGATCGACTTCTTCGGCTATTTCGGTTTCTAGGCGCAGGCGCATTTCACCCGGATTGTCTCGCGACACCCGGCTGCGGGGGCGGAGATGCTTGTCATCTGCGCCAACGTTACCCATAACCGCATCGCAAAGGCCGGATCGCCCAGAATGGCGGCCGTTGCCGCGAACGGAGCCTGCAACATGATATCGTTGATACCGCCGCAATCGCCCGGAGAGTGGCTGGCTTGGGCGTCGGCCTTCGTCACCCTGGTTTTCGGGCTTATCTGCTTCTTCGTGCCGCGCACGGCGTTCTCGATCATGCGCTTGCAGACAGCGCCCGGCGTTCCGGAGGCCGTATCGGAGAGCCGGGCAACCATGGCCGGATTCTATCTCGGCACCGCGTTGCTGGCCGTCATGTTCGGCCAACCCTTCATCTGGATGGTGCTCGGCGCCGGCTGGGCGTTCACGGCGTTGGGGCGGCTGATCTCCATAATCTTCGATCGCGGCAACACCTCCTTCAACTGGATATCCATCATGATCGAGATCGCATTGGCCGCTGGCCCGCTTGTCTATGCGTTCGGCATTGTGCCCTAACCAGCCCGGAATCGGCCCGACTTACGACAAAAGGCGAGTGTGATCGTGTTGCGTGGGCGAAAAGCATATGCTAGACGGCTCGCAATTCGCAGGGGGGGTGCGCCATCATCTCATGCTGCGGATTTCGAAAAATCAATAAGATCAATGCGTTAAGCAATGCCACCTAGGCTGTTTCATCGCTTGCGCATTGGGCAATAACAGAGAAGCGATTGCCAGTGGCCAGTTCATCTCCCACGTCAGGTGTTGCCTCCCGATATGCGCAGTCACTTTTTGACATCGCGCTCGAGACCGGTTCGACCGACAAGGTCGAACAGCAGCTCGCCGCCTTCGAGGCGTTGCTGGGCGAAAGCGAGGATTTGAACCGGCTGATCAAAAGCCCGGTCTTTTCCGCCGAGGATCAGTCGAAGGCAATCGAAGCGATCGCCGCGAAGGCAGGCTTCGATGGCGTGTTCGGCAACTTCCTCAAGGTTGTGGCCGCAAACCGCCGGTTGTTCGCGCTGCCGGGCATGATCGTCGCGTTCCGCGACATTGCTGCCGCGCACAAGGGCATCGTGACCGCCCAGGTCACCAGTGCGCTGAAGCTGACCGCAGCCCAGCAGAAAGAACTCCAGGCGACGTTGAAGGACGTTGCCGGCAAGGACGTCGAGATCGAACTGACTGTCGATCCGTCGCTGCTTGGCGGACTGATCGTCAAGATCGGCTCGCGCCAGATCGACACGTCGCTTAAAACAAAATTGTCATCAATGAAGCTTGCGCTGAAAGAGGTCGGCTGATGGATATTCGCGCCGCGGAAATCTCCGCAATCCTTAAGGACCAGATCAAGAATTTCGGGCAGGAAGCCGAAGTCTCCGAAGTCGGTTCCGTCCTGTCGGTGGGCGACGGTATCGCCCGTGTTTACGGTCTGGACAATGTCCAGGCCGGTGAGATGGTCGAATTCCCCGGCGGCATCCGGGGCATGGCGCTGAACCTCGAAACCGACAATGTCGGTGTCGTGATTTTCGGTGCCGACCGCGACATCAAGGAAGGCGACACCGTCAAGCGGACCGGTGCCATCGTGGACGTCCCGGTCGGCAAGGAACTGCTTGGCCGCGTGGTCGACGCGCTCGGCAACCCGATCGACGGCAAAGGCCCGATCAAGACCAAGGATCGCGCTCGCGTCGACGTCAAGGCGCCCGGCATTATCCCGCGCAAATCGGTGCACGAGCCGATGTCGACCGGCCTCAAGGCGATCGACGCGCTGATCCCGATCGGTCGTGGCCAGCGCGAGCTGGTCATCGGCGACCGTCAGACCGGCAAGACCGCCGTTGTGCTCGACACCTTCCTCAACCAGAAGCCGATCCACGATTCCGGCGAGGAAAAGGACAAGCTCTACTGCGTCTATGTCGCTGTCGGCCAGAAGCGCTCGACAGTCGCGCAGTTCGTGAAGGTGCTCGAAGAGCGCGGTGCGCTGGAATACTCCGTCGTCATCGCGGCGACCGCGTCCGACCCGGCGCCGATGCAGTATCTCGCACCGTTCGCCGGCTGCACCATTGGTGAGTATTTCCGCGACAATGGCATGCACGCGCTGATCGCCTATGACGACCTGTCCAAGCAGGCTGTCGCATACCGCCAGATGTCGCTGCTGCTGCGCCGCCCGCCGGGCCGCGAAGCCTACCCGGGCGACGTCTTCTACCTGCATTCGCGCCTGCTGGAGCGCGCCGCGAAGCTCAACGAAGACCACGGCGCGGGCTCGCTGACGGCGCTGCCGATCATCGAAACCCAAGCCAACGACGTGTCGGCCTACATTCCGACCAACGTGATCTCGATCACCGATGGTCAGATCTTCCTTGAAACCGACCTGTTCTTCCAGGGTATCCGCCCGGCCGTGAACGTCGGTCTGTCGGTGTCGCGCGTTGGTTCGTCGGCCCAGATCAAGGCGATGAAACAGGTTGCCGGCTCGATCAAGGGCGAACTCGCCCAGTATCGTGAGATGGCCGCCTTCGCCCAGTTCGGTTCCGACCTCGACGCCGCAACCCAACGTCTGCTCAACCGCGGTGCGCGCCTGACCGAGCTGCTCAAACAGCCGCAGTTCTCGCCACTGAAGACCGAAGAGCAGATCGCGGTGATCTATGCCGGCGTCAAGGGCTATCTCGATGACCTGTCGGTTGCCGATGTCGGCCGCTTTGAGCAGGGCCTGCTGGCGCATCTGCGCGCCAACGGTCAGGATGTGCTCGACGCCATCCGCACCGAACAGAAACTGGATGACGACATCGAAGACAAGCTGAAGGCACAGATCGACGCCTTTGCGAAAACCTTCGCGTGACCTAGAGGCCGAACGAGAGAACGGAACAGTCCGGAATGCCTTCACTCAAGGATCTCAGGAACCGCATCGCCTCGGTCAAGGCGACGCAGAAGATCACCAAGGCCATGCAGATGGTCGCGGCGGCCAAGCTGCGTCGTGCGCAGGAGGCCGCCGAGGCGGCGCGCCCCTATTCGCAGCGCATGGGCGCGGTGCTCGCCAATATCGCGCAGACGCTGGGCGATGGCGACGATGCGCCGAAGCTGATGACCGGCACCGGCGGCGACGCGACGCATCTTCTCGTCGTTTGTACGGCTGAGCGCGGTCTGTGCGGCGGCTTCAACTCGTCGATCTCGCGGCTTGCGCGCGATCACGCCCGCGGCCTGATCGCCGCCGGCAAGACGGTGAAGATCCTTACGGTCGGCAAGAAGGGCTATGATGTCCTGCGCCGCGACCTGAACGATCACATCATCGACCGGGTCGATCTGCGCGAGGTCAAGACGCTCGGCTTCGCCAATGCCGACGAGATCGGCAAGAAGGTGATTGAGCTGTTCGACGCCGGCGAGTTCGACGTCTGTACGCTGTTTTATTCCGAGTTCAAATCGGTGATCTCGCAAACGCCGACGGCGCAGCAGATCATTCCGGCGGCAACGGAAGGCGGCGACGAGGCTGCGGCCAGCGATGCCTCATACGAATACGAACCGGAAGCATCGGAAATCCTCGCCGACCTCATTCCGCGCAACATTTCGGTGCAGGTTTTCCGGGCGCTTCTGGAAAACGCCGCATCGGAGCAGGGCGCGCGCATGACGGCTATGGACAACGCGACGCGCAATGCCGGTGAAATGATCGACAAGCTGACGCTCAGCTACAACCGCCAGCGTCAGGCGCAGATCACCAAGGAACTTATTGAAATCATCTCTGGCGCGGAAGCGCTGTAAGGAAGGGTAACACGATGGCAAGAGCAGCAGCAAAGAAGAGCGCCGCCGTGACGTTGGCCAAGGGGCCGGAAGGCAAGGTCGCACAGGTTATCGGCGCCGTCGTCGACGTCCAGTTCTCCGATCACCTGCCGGAGATCCTGAACGCGCTTGAAACGGACAACAACGGACAGCGCCTCGTGCTGGAAGTGGCGCAGCACCTCGGTGAGAACACCGTGCGCTGCATCGCCATGGATTCCACCGAAGGTCTTGTGCGCGGCCAGGTCGTGGTCGACACCGGCACGCCGATCGCCGTTCCGGTCGGTCCGCAGCTGCTCGGTCGCATCATCAACGTCGTCGGCGAGCCGATCGACGAAGCCGGCGATGTGACGTTTGAGGAAAAGCGCGGCATTCACCAGCCGGCACCGGAATATGTCGACCAGTCGACAGAAGCCGAAATCCTCATCACCGGCATCAAGGTCCTTGACCTGTTGGCACCCTATGCGAAGGGCGGCAAGATCGGCCTGTTTGGTGGCGCCGGCGTTGGCAAGACCGTCCTCATCCAGGAACTGATCAACAACATCGCTAAAGCACACGGCGGTTACTCGGTGTTCGCCGGCGTTGGCGAACGGACCCGTGAAGGCAATGACCTGTATCACGAATTCATCGAATCCGGCGTGAACAAGGCCGGCGGCGGCGAAGGCTCGAAGGCCGCGCTTGTGTACGGCCAGATGAACGAGCCGCCCGGTGCGCGTGCCCGCGTCGGCCTGACCGGCCTGACCATCGCCGAGTACTTCCGCGATCAGGGCCAGGACGTGCTGTTCTTCGTCGACAACATCTTCCGGTTCACCCAGGCAGGTTCGGAAGTGTCGGCGCTTCTCGGCCGTATTCCTTCGGCCGTGGGTTATCAGCCGACGCTGGCGACCGACATGGGCGCCCTGCAGGAGCGCATCACGACGACCACCAAGGGCTCGATCACCTCTGTGCAGGCTATCTACGTGCCCGCCGACGACTTGACCGACCCGGCGCCGGCTACCTCGTTTGCCCACCTGGACGCGACCACGGTTCTCAACCGCGCGATTTCGGAAAAGGGTATCTACCCGGCCGTTGACCCGCTCGACTCTACCTCGCGTATGCTCGACCCGATGATCGTCGGCGAAGAGCACTACGGAGTGGCGCGCTCGGTGCAGGAAACACTGCAGCGCTACAAGTCGCTGCAGGACATCATCGCCATCCTCGGCATGGACGAGCTTTCCGAAGAGGACAAGCTGACCGTTGCGCGCGCCCGCAAGATCGAGCGCTTCCTGTCGCAGCCGTTCTTCGTGGCCGAGGTGTTCACCGGTTCGCCGGGCAAGCTGGTCGATCTGGCCGACACCATCAAGGGCTTCAAGGGCCTGGTCGAAGGCGAGTACGACCATCTTCCGGAAGCCGCCTTCTACATGGTCGGTACGATCGAGGAAGCGGTGGAGAAAGCACAGCGTCTGGCCGCGGAAGCGGCCTGACGGTTTGACCGGGCGCGGCGGCGATATGGCGAAACGCTGGATGTTGGTTGCGGAACTCGCCCTGGCCGGGGCGCTGGTCGGATTCCTGATCGGGCCGGAATCGCTCGATCAGTTCATCGGTTCGACGTTCCGGAACACCGTCGTTATCAATATCGCCGCGGGGGCGGTCATCGGTGCCCTGACAGGCTTTTTGCTGTCGCTGATGAAACCGAAAACAGAGTAACGGACAGATGGCTGACGCATTCAAATTCGAGCTTGTCTCACCGGAACGGCTTCTGGTGTCGGAAGACGTAACGGAAGTGGTCGTGCCGGGCGAGGAAGGCTATTTCACGGTCTATTCCAACCACGCTCCGGTCATGTCGACGGTCAAGCCGGGTGTTGTCGAGGTCAAGGACGCCGGCGGCGCCGACGAGCGCTACGTGGTGTTCGGCGGTTTTGTGGATGTGGTGCCGGACTCCTGCACGCTGCTCGCCGAATCGGCGGTCAATGTGAAGGATCTCGACCGCGCCGACATCGAGCGCCGCGTGCAGGAAGCGCGCGAGGACGTTCAGGACGCCAAGGACGACGAGACCCGCGCCAAGGCGCAGGGCTATCTCGACCAGTTGACGACGCTTCAGGCGGCGATTTCAGCCTGAGGACAAGCGCCGCAAGGGTTGGTGGCCGATCCAATTGGGTCGGCCTTTTCGTTTTCTACGCCGCGCCAAACGCATCGGGATAACGTATCTCGCCGCGATATCCATTCAGGGCGCCGTTTTCCAGTTCGAGCGCCATGAAATGCGGCCCTTGCCGGTCACAGCTCACACCCTCTGCGACCCCTTTCTTGAAGCCGAACCGCCCGTAATAGACGGGATCGCCCTGCACGAAGACGCAAAGCCAACCGTCTTTCCGGGCCACCGATATCGCCCGGCGGGTCAATTCCGTACCGATCTGAAAATCTCGCCAGTCCGGATCGACCCCAAGGGGCGCCAGCGCCAGGCTGCGTTCCGGTCCTTGCAGTTCCGACAACATGACGTGACCGACGATCATCCCGTCGATGCGGGCGACCATCGACACGGTTGCGCACGCGGCGTCCGTAAGCGTGTCGACTAGCCGGGCTTCGTCTTCTCGGCCAAAGGCACGGCGGTGAAGCGCCAATATGCCGAGACGGTCTGCGGGATCAGCAATTCGGAATTCGGTCTTCTCGATGATCATGACCATTTCCCTTCCTGTTCCGCCGATGGCATTCCTGGTTCATTGTTCCGAACGGTGCAGCTGCTTGTTTATCGCCCGAGCCCAAGCCTTTCACCCTGTAGCGACAAGGCAACAGCAGCGCGGGCGTGCAGAACGGCGGTGTCGAACGCCGGCAGCGGCGAGGTGCCACCGTCGACCAGCATGGCGATTTCAGTGCAGCCAAGGATAACCGCCTCGCATCCGGCCCACTTCATGTGGTCGATCACCTGCCGGAAACGGGCCGCTGACGTCTGTTCTATTCGGCCGACGCACAGTTCTTCATAGATGATGCGATGGATGTCGGTGCGCTCGTCCTCGTCGGGCAGGGCGATTTCAAGACCGAAGCGCTGCTCGAGCCGATGGCGATAGAAGCGCTCTTCCATCGTGAAACGCGTAGCCAGCAGGCCGACCTTTCGATACCCGGCGCGCTGGATCGCCTCGCCGGTCGGATCAGCGATGTGCAGCAGCGCCAGACCGGAGCCTTCCTCGATCTCTTCGGCCAGCTTGTGCATGGTGTTGGTGGCGAGCACCAGAAACGATGCGCCGCCGGCTTTCAGGCTGCGTGCGGCTTCGACCAGGATCCGCGCGCACTCGCCCCATTTGCCCTCGTGCTGAAGTTGCCGGATCGGCTCGAAATCGACCGAATGCATCAGGATGCGGGCGGAATGCTGCTGGCCGAGGACATCGCGCATCGCCATGTTCATGGCGCGATAATAGATGCCCGTGGACTCGGGGCTCATGCCGCCTAAAAGTCCGATCAGCATCATGACGGCCGGCTCCCGGCGAGATGGCCGAAGACGCGCACGAGTTCTTCATAAACCGCGCGCTTGAAGGGTACGATCAAGTCCGGGAGGTCGTGCATCGGCAGCCAGCCCCACTCCTCGAATTCCCGCTCGTGGCCATCCGGCGGAGGATCGATCTGGATCTCGCTGTCGTTGCCGGTGAAGCGGAATGCGTACCATTTCTGCGTCTGGCCACGGAACTTGCCCTTAAGTCCGATACCGAGCAGATGCTCCGGCAGATCGTAGTTGATCCACTCCGGGGCTTCCTCGATCAGTTCGACCGACCGCATGCCGGTCTCCTCGTAAAGCTCGCGCAACGCGGCCGGGTAGGGATCCTCGCCCTTGTCGATGCCGCCCTGCGGCATTTGCCAGAGTTTCGGGTGGCCGGTGTATTCGGTGTTGCCTTCCTTGGCGCGCTTACCGGCCCACACCAACCCGTCGTCATTGAGCACCATGATGCCGACACAGGCCCGATAGGGCAGGTCGGCGGCCAGGATTTTTTTCGTCTTGCTTGCCATCGCCGTTACCGTGCCAACGCCGAAACGCCGACAATCTCAAAGCCGCGTTTCTTGGCGTCGTTTGCCCAGGCCGCGACGGTATCGACCGTCGGCTGCAACGCCGATCCGGTACCAACCGCATAGCCGCCACCTTCGGCGTATTCTTCAAGCTGCTTCAGCCGCGCCTTGATTGCTGTCGGGTCCTGAGAGGTATCGAGCACGATCTGGCCGCTGAGATAAGGAACATCATAGGCGCGCGCGAGCATTTGCAGGCGCTCGTTACCCGCCGTGCCGTCATTCAGATAAAGCAGGCCGCGCTGGCCGATTTCGCGCAGGATAGGGGAAACAGCCGCTTCGTCGGCAGAAAACCGCCCGCCGAGATAGTTGACGATGCCGGTATAGTTGGTCAACCGGCCCAGCGCCCAGCGCAGCTTGTCGATGTTGTCGGCCTCCGGGCCGGCAGCGAGAAGCGTTTGTGGCCCGGGATCGTTCTGCGGATAGTTGAACGGCTCCATCGGCACCTGGACGAGGAGCTCGTGGCCCTTGCTGCGCGCCTTGCGCATCCAGCGGTTCAGGCTGTTGCCTTGCGGCGCGAATGCGAGCGTGATTTCCGGCGGCAGATCGCGAATGGCTTGTTGCGTTCCGGTTTGCGATAGTCCGAGGCCGCCGATCACGATGGCGATCCGCTTGCCGCCGGCCCGCGACCAAGGCCTGGCATAGATGTCCATCGGGCGGCGCCCGTCGGCGGTGCGTACCGGGAGCTCGCCCCATTCGCTGGCCTCCAGTGCCTCGTCGTCCGGCAGATGAGCGAGCTGCAGCGGCTGGCCGGCGGTCGCCTCGGCCGGGTCGCGCACGACTATGACCCGCGGTCCGTCACGCGATATCCGGTAGTCCTCATCGTCGGAGCGCGGCGGCGGCGCGTCCGCTGCGTCCGTATCCGAGCCAGTGCTCTGATACACGATCTCTACACCGTGGGCGGGCGCCGGATCGGCACTGACGGTCGAACCGGTCGTCTGCATGGCGACAGCAGGTGTGTCGTCGAGGGTGATCAAGGCGGTTTGCGGCAGCGTGTCGCGGGCCGCAAGCGCATAGGCGTTGAGGCCGATGACGCCGGCGGCGACAAGACCGATTGTCATGCGACCGGTCCGGTTGCGCGGCTTGGCGGCATAGCGTGTACCGATTTCGGCCTGGTCGCGCTTGGTCGTGCTGCGCCGCCGCGCGCCGGGCGATTGTCCGAGTGGAGCGTCGAGATCGTTCATGGGACGAGCATCACCGCGAATCAAAAAGGGGTCACCGCGAATCAGTGACCCCTGTTTTCTACCACGCCAACTTGTCTGTTTGGCAACGCTGGCGGTTCAGCGCCCTCAATTGGGCAATGCGGTTGCCGGATCCGGCGGGAAAGCCGGGTCGGAGCGCTCGCCGCGCAGCAGTTCCAATGCAAAGGCGAGCTGGTCGTCTTCTTCCGGATCCTGCGGCACATAGGCGATCGAGCCGGAGCCGTCCTCGTCCTCTTCGGCGCCCTCGATATGGCCCCGGAGATCCGACTCGCCGCGGGTCAGGTCTCGACCGAGCAACTCGTCCGGGATCGTCTGGTTGACGGCGATATCGGGCGTGATGCCCTTGCCTTGGATGGAGGTGCCGGCCGGCGTGTAGTAGAGCGCTGTGGTCAGACGCAGCGCGCCGTTCTCGCCGAGCGGGATGATCGTCTGCACCGACCCCTTGCCGAAGGAGCGGCTACCGACGACGGTTGCGCGGCGATGGTCCTGCAACGCGCCGGCGACGATTTCCGACGCGCTCGCCGAACCGCCGTTGACGAGCACGATCAGCGGCTTGCCGCCAGTCAGGTCGCCGGGCCGGGCCGAATAGCGCCGGCTGTCGCGATCGTCGCGACCGCGTGTCGAGACGATCAGGCCCTTTTCGAGGAATGCATCCGACACATTGATCGCCTGATCGAGAAGGCCGCCGGGATTGAGCCGCAAATCAAGCACGAAGCCCTTGAGCTCTTCTTCGCCGATTTCTTCGGAAAGATCTTCGATGGCCTGTTGCAGGTCTTCGAAGGTCTGCTCGGTGAACGAGATCACGCGCAGATAGCCGATGTCGTCCTCGGTGCGGTAGCGAACCGCCTGGATCTTGATGATGTCGCGCACGATGGTGATATCGAGCGGTTTGTCGGCGCCTTCGCGCAGGATCTTCAATTCGATCGGCGTGTTGACCAATCCGCGCATCCTGTCGACTGCCTGCTGCAGAGTCAGGCCGCGCACCTCTTCGCCATCGATTTCGACGATCAAATCGCCGGCCAGCACACCGGCTTTCTCGGCCGGTGTGCCGAACATCGGCGTAATCACCTTCACGAGTTCGTCTTCCATCGTGACCTCGATGCCAAGACCGCCGAACTCACCCTTGGTCTGGGTGCGCATGTCGGCCGCGTCATTGGCGTTCAGGTAGGAGGAATGCGGGTCGAGCGCTGCCAGCATGCCGTTGATCGCGTTTTCGATCAGTTCGCGATCTTGCGGCTCCTCAACATAGTTGGCGCGCACACGCTCGAAGATGTCGCCGAAAATCGCGAGTTGCCGGTAAGTATCACTACCGGCTGCATTCGCAGACATCATGCTGTGACCCGACACGGCGAGCACGGAAGCGGCTCCCATGAGCGCGCCTGCAAATAGCAATGAGATCTTTCTCATCATATCCGTTATGTCCTTCCAGAACCGGGTTTCTCCCACCAGGGTGCGGGATCGACCGGTTTGCCGTTTTTCCTGAACTCAATATAGAGCGTCGGATTCTCATTTGCAGCCGCAGCCGCCGAAACGCTGGCGAGGTGAATGCGCCCCATGCCGCCTACCGGTTCGCCTGACAATACAAACTGTCCCTGTCTGACGTCGACACGTTCCATTCCTGCGAGTACGACATGATAATCGTCACCAACATTCAGGATCAAGAGTTGTCCGTAAGATCGGAAGGGTCCCGCATACAGGATCCATCCGTCTGCCGGTGCGGTAACATATGCTCCCGAGTTCGCTTCAATCGTGTCGCCCTGCGCTGTGCCGCCATAACCGTCCTCGTCGCCAAATGCGGTGATTGTGGGACCGGCGACCGGCTTTTCCAGCTTGCCGGCGAGATCCGAGAATGCGTAGGCCGGCGCAATTCGCGCTTGCGAAAACGTCTGGTTTTCAGCGCGTTGGCGGCCTTCGTCCAGTCTGCGTTGAGCTTCGAGGCGCGCTTGTTCGGCGGCTTCGCGGGCGGACTGGATCTCCGTCTCGATCGAGGCAATCAACTCCTGCAGGCTTTCCGCCTTTTCGGCAAGTTCGGCGGCGCGCCTCTGTTCGAAGGCCAGCTGCTCGGCCGTTCGTGTTTCCAGTGCCCGTTTTTCTTCAAGCAAAAGTGAAAGACGGTGTTGTTCTTCCTTCTGGCGTTCGACCACGGAAGTCAGTTTTTTCCGCTCCGCACGGTAAGTCTCGGTCAGATGCCGCAGTTCGGTCAAGTCGGCGATCAGGATGCGCACTTCCTCGCGCATGCCCGGTACAACCGCGCCGAGAAGGATCGAACTGCGCACGGAAGACAAAGCATCGTCGGGCGTTACAAGCATTGCCGGCGGCGGGTTGAGCCCCATGCGCTGCAGAGCCGCCAGAACTTCCGCCAGCAGGGCGCGGCGCTCCAGGAGACTGGCTCTGACCGTATCGGCCTCACGGCCGGCAACAACCAGCTTCTCGCCCAGCACGATAACGTCCTCGGAAAGCTTCCGTTCGGTTTTAGCCGCCTGGATGATGGCCGTGTTAAGCGAGGCCCGGTCCTTGCGGATTTGCGAAACCTCGTGCGCAAGCTCTTCGGTCCGATTCTTGGCAATCGAGCGTTGCCGAACAATGTCGGCCAGTTCCGTCGCCCTACGCTCAAGACTGGTCGACAGTTCCGCAGTGTCGGTTTCGGTACCAGCCTCCTGGGCGATCGCCGCAAAGCTACCCAGCGCTGTCAGGACAGCGAGCAGCAGCGCGGATATCAGGCCGACAGGATGGTACATGAGGTAACCGGAATCGATTGAAGCTTCCGACTGGTTCTAACGAACGCTGCGCCGAATTGCACCGGGAATTGGGCCGCGCCAAGGCAAGTTCAGTCGCGGTGGTAGGGATGACCGGCCAGAATGGTCGCGGCGCGGTACAGTTGCTCCGCGAGCATGATGCGTGCGAGCTGGTGCGGCCAGGTCTGGTTGCCGAGAGAAACCACCCAATTGGCGCGGTCGCGCAGGGAAGCGGCATGCCCGTCAGGACCGCCAAGCGCAAATACGAGTTGGCCAACGCCATCGTCGCGGAAGCGTTCCACTGTTTGAGCGAATTCTCGGGAAGAGGGGGATTTGCCGCGTTCGTCCAGAAGAACCAGTATCGAGCGGCTGTCGAGTGTGTCGGCGCAGCGCGCGCCTTCCTCGGATTTGCGCGACTCGGCGCTGCGGGCGCGGCTCTCAGGCGTTTCGACCAGCCCGCCATAGTCCAGTCCAAGCGATCTGCCGGACTTTGCGAAGCGATCGAGATAACGCGACACAAGGTCTGTTTCGGGGCCGGGTTTCATCCGGCCGACCGCAAAAATGGTCACCCGCATCGCGCGTCGAAGAATCGCTTGCCGAAACGCTTAGTGCAGCGTGTCGGCCGGCGTTTCCGGCTCCTGCCAGATCTTCTCGAGCGCGTAAAAGTCACGGACCTCGGGCCTGAAGACATGAACGATCACATCTCCGGCGTCGATCAGAACCCAATCGGCGGACGAAAGACCTTCGACACGGGCTGTGCCGTGACCGGCGTCTTTCAGGCCGCGCAACAGCTGATCGGCTACCGCGCTGACATGGCGATGAGACCGGCCCGACGCGACCACCATGTAGTCCGCCATTGCCGATTTACCGCGAATGTCGATGGAAACGATGTCCTCGGCCTTGGAGTCTTCCAGACTGTCCTTGACCAGCTCAAGAATCCGGTCGGCAGCTTCCTGATCGCTGATCCCGGGGGTCGAAGGCGCTTCATTGGCCTTCTTAAAGGTCGTTGTTCTCAAGAGTACCCTTTCAGTTCGGAACAAACGATGCGCCGGCGATTCGGCCGCGCACCCTGAAGATAGTCATGTCGTGTTAACAGTTTCAAGACAGACCGCTTCAAGCTTTCTTTACGAAATGCTTACCGCGTTACGGATCGCCGTCGAGGAAAGGGGCGAACGCGGCCCGTGCAGGAAGGTCCAGGCGGGGGCCGGCAAGCTGGGCAGCAACGGCGCGTCGGTCTCGTCAATCCGGGCGTAGCCATAGGTCTTGGCCATCTTCGAAGACAGATAGGACAGGGTCGATCCCGGCCGGTCGATCACGGCGATGGGAAAGGTGAGGGCGATATCGCGCCAGTTCTGCCAGCGGTGAAAATCCCGCAAATTGTCGGCGCCCATGATCCAGACAAACCGGACGGAAGGGTTGTAGCGGCGAATCACGGCCAGCGTATCGGCGGTGAAGCGGACGTCATGCGCCGCCTCGAAGGCGGTCACCTTGACCTTCGGATCGACGGCGATTGTCTCCGACAGCGACAACCGCTCGGCCAGCGGCCGCAAATCGGCCGCATCCTTCAGCGGATTGCCCGGGGTGACCATCCACCAAAGTTGGTCAAGCCTCAGCCGCTTGATGGCCAGTTCGGTCACCAGGACATGACCGTCATGCGGCGGATTGAAAGAACCGCCGAAAAGGCCGACCGCCATGCCCGGCTCGACATGCGGCATCCGCAGATGTTTCGGGCCGACGCCCGGATGATGCTGCAGTTGCCTTTTCATGTGCGGTCAGGGGCGGGTCTGCCCCGTGCCACGCACAAGGTACTTGAACGAGGTGAGCTGCTCGACGCCAACAGGACCGCGAGCGTGCATCTTGCCGGTGGCGATACCGATCTCCGCGCCCATGCCGAATTCGCCGCCATCGGCGAACTGGGTGGAAGCGTTATGCAACAGGATCGCGCTGTCGATCTCGTTGAAGAAACGCTCGACCACTGCTGCATCCTCGGCGATCACGGCCTCGGTATGGTTCGACGAATAGCGGGCGATGTGACCGATTGCGCCGCCGATGCCATCGACGAGGGTAACGGAGATGATTGGCGCGAGATACTCGGTCGTCCAGTCGGCTTCGGTTGCCGGCACGGCTCTCGGCCATGCACGGCAGACATCCTCATCGCCGCGGATCTCGCAACCGGCGGCGTCGAGGGCTTCCAGCAAAGGCAGCAGGTGGCTCACGGACGCGGCGCGGTCAATCAGCAAGGTCTCCGCGGAGCCGCAGATGCCGGTGCGGCGCATCTTCGAGTTCACGACAATGGCGGTGGCCATTTCCAAATCGGCCGACCGGTCGACGTAAATATGGCACAGGCCCTCCAGATGAGCGAAGACCGGCACACGAGCGTCATTCTGGACCCGCTCGACAAGACCGCGGCCGCCTCGCGGCACAATCACATCGATTGCGCCACCTAGGCCGGCAAGCATCTCGCCGACCGCGGCCCGGTCGGTAACGGGCACGAGTTGAATGGCGTCTTCCGGCAGGTCCGCCGCGCGTAGCCCCTCGGTCAGGCAGGCGTGGATCGCGCCGGACGAGTTGCGCGAATCCGTGCCACCGCGCAGGATCACCGCATTGCCGGCCTTCAGGCATAGCGCACCAGCGTCGGCCGTCACGTTGGGCCGGCTTTCGTAAATGACCCCGATGACGCCGAGCGGTGTACGCACACGTTCGATCTTCAGGCCGTTGGGACGATCCCACCCTGCAATGGTGGCGCCTACCGGGTTTTCAGCGGCAGCGATGGCGCGAATGCCGTCTGCCATTGCCTTGACGCGGTCTTCGGTCAGCTTGAGGCGGTCCTTGAAGGCCGGGGAAAGGCCGGTGCCCTCGGCATTTTCCATGTCGGTGGTGTTGGCGGCAAGGATGTTGTCGATGTCGGCTTCGAGCGCATCGGCCATTGCGGCGAGCGCGGTGTTCTTCGCTTCTGTCGAGGCGACAGCCAACGGCGCGCTTGCCGCGCGCGCCCGCGCGCCCATATCGGCCATCAAAGCGGCGATGTCGGTCGGAGTGCTATCTGCCCTGGTCAGCATGATTTCGGGTTCCATGTCTTGCGAGCAGCCTATCTACCGTCCATTGCCCGTAAGGGCAATGCGCGGCGATCGTCACGCGGACGGCTCCCAGAGTTCGACCGGATTGCCCTCGGGATCATGTAGTCGCGCAAAGCGACCGTTGGGATAGGTCTCAGGGTCCCGGGCCACGGCGATGCCGGCCGCCTCGAGCTGCGCGATCATCGCATCCAGATCCTCGACCCGGAAGTTGATCATCCAGTGATTGGCGTGCTCGCCGAAATACTCGGTATCGGTCGGAAACGGGGCAAACACGGTTGGTCCGGCGGCTTGCTGCCATGGCTGGCTGTCGTAATCCGTTGGCACCGGATCGACGCCGAGATGATCAGCATACCATTTCGACAAGGCGGCCGGGTCGCTCGCCCGAAAGAACATCCCGCCGATGCCTGCGACCTTGTGCATGCGTGCCTCCCTGACTAGGGACCGACCACCATGTCGTCGCGATGGATCATCGCCGCGCGTGGCGCATATCCCAAAATTGCTTCGATCTCGCCGGTTTTGCGACCCGCGATCTTTCGCGCTTCGTCGCTGTCATAGCCGGCCAGTCCGCGTGCGATCTCACGACCGGTATCCTGCAGGATAACCGCGATCGTGTCACCCCGCTGGAAACGGCCCCCAACCTGCCTCACGCCTGCCGGCAGCAGGCTTTTGCCGGTGCGCAGCGCCGCATGCGCGCCGGCATCCACCGTCAACGTGCCGGCCGGCTCAAGCTGTCCGGCAATCCAGCTCTTCCATGCCGAGACAGGGGCAGACGACGGCCGGAACACTGTGCAGGCACCGCCATCGTCGAGTGTGCGCAAAGGGTGCTCGAACAATCCCGACGCGATCATCATGGCCGTTCCGGCCTGCACGGCAATCTTTCCCGCTTCGATCTTGGTGCGCATCCCGCCGCGCGACAGTTCCGAGGCCGCGGCACCCGCCATCGCCTCGATCTCCGGAGTGATTACCTCGACCGTCGGGATGCGGCGGGCGGAGGGATCGGAATGCGGCGATGCGGTGTAGAGGCCATCGACATCGGACAACAGGACGAGCAGGTCGGCGTTCATCATGGTCGCGACGCGGGCGGCGAGACGATCATTGTCGCCATAGCGGATCTCGCCGGTGGCGACAGTGTCGTTCTCGTTGATGACCGGGACTGACCCGAGCCGCAGCAGCGCACCGATGGTGGCGCGGGCATTGAGATAGCGCCGGCGCGCCTCGGTGTCGTCGATGGTCACCAGCACCTGGCCGGTCAGGATACCCTCGGTATCCAGCGCTTCCGACCATGCCCTTGAAAGCGCGATCTGGCCGATGGCGGCGGCGGCCTGGCTTTCCTCCAGCTTCAGCGATCCCTGCGGCAGGTCGAGTACAGTACGGCCAAGCGCGATGGCACCCGAAGAGACGGCGAGAACCTCGTGCCCGGCGGCGCGCAGGGCAGCGATGTCGCGCGCCAGGCTGGTCAGCCATGCGCGCTTCAGGCCGGTCGCGCGGTCGACCAGAAGCGCCGATCCGATCTTGATGACGATTCTCTTGTAGGAGGCGAGCCGTCCGTTCATGGGGTCCAGCGCGGATCGGGCTCTGCCGGCATGTCATCCGCCCGCCGCTCCTCGATGTGGACCATCAGTGCCCGCAGGATCTCGTCCAGCCCGTCGCGGCTGACGGAAGAGAACGGCATAGGCTCGCGGCCGCACTCTTCGCGCAGTGCGGCCAGCTTGTCGCTGAGCGTCTTCGCGTTCGCCGTGTCGATCTGCGACAGCGCCACGATCTCCGGCTTCTCGGCCAGGCCGTGCCCATAGGCTTCGAGTTCGTTGCGAACGGTTCGGTAAGCGGCTGCCGGGTCTTCCTCGACGGCCGAGACCAGATGCAGGATCACGTTGGTGCGTTCGACATGGCCGAGAAAACGGTCGCCGATGCCGACGCCCTCATGCGCGCCTTCGATGAGGCCCGGAATGTCGGCCAGTACGAACTCGCGCGCGTCGATGCGCACGACGCCGAGATTGGGGTGAAGCGTGGTGAAGGGATAATCCGCGATCTTCGGCTTGGCGGCGGTCACGCTCGCCAGCAGCGTCGACTTGCCGGCATTGGGCAGGCCGACAAGACCGGCGTCGGCGATTAGCTTGAGGCGCAGCCAGATCGTGCGCTCCTCGCCGTCGAGGCCTGGGTTGGCGCGGCGCGGCGCCTGATTGGTCGAGGATTTGAAATGGGCGTTGCCAAACCCGCCATTGCCGCCTTTCGCGAGCAGGAAGCGCTGTCCCTCCTCGGTCAGGTCGCAGATCAGTGTCTCGTTGTCTTCCTCGAAAACCTGCGTTCCGACCGGCACGGCGAGGGTCATGTCGGCGCCCTTGGCTCCGGTGCGATCGCGCCCCATGCCATGCATGCCGGTCTTGGCCTTGAAATGCTGCCGATAGCGATAGTCGATCAGCGTGTTCAGGCCCTCGCCGGCCTCGACCCAGACGTCGCCGCCGCGCCCGCCGTCGCCACCGTCCGGACCGCCGAATTCGATGTATTTCTCACGGCGAAAGGAAACCGCGCCGGCGCCACCGTCGCCGGAGCGGATATAGACTTTCGCCTGATCGAGGAACTTCATGATTCTGTCATGTCGCTGGTTCAATTCAATCAGGGGTGCTGTAGCCCATTGCAAATGATTGCGCGAGTTTGAATTGGGAATGCTTCAATGACGGTAAAGGTCGCGACATACAACATTCAGTTCGGCATCGGGTTCGACGGGCAATATGATCTCAAGCGGATCGCGGATGCCGTTGCGGATGCGGACGTCATCGCCCTTCAGGAAGTCACCCGCGGTTTCATCCGCAATGCCGGCCGTGACATGGTCGCCGAGATCGAGGAACTGTTTGCCGACCGGTTCTGCGCGGTCCACATGCCGGCCGATGTCGATTTCGGCAGCACGGTTCGCGAAGGGAAGGCCGAACAGAGCCGGTTCCAGTTCGGCAACATGATCATCTCGCGCTGGCCGCTGATTTCGGTCCGGCGCCTGCTGTTGCCACGCTCGATGCGCCTTGCCAAGCTGAACCTGCAGCGCGGCGCGCTCGAGGCGATGATCGACACGCCGGCCGGCGTCATTCGCTTCTACAGCGTGCATCTCGACCATATCGACGCCGAAGAGCGCCATTCCCAGATCGATGCGCTCAAAGCGGTGGCGCTGGCCGCGCCGCATACCGGCCTCGCCGCTACCGGGCTGTCCGAATACGGCTTTCCCGAACTGCCGGTCACCGAGGACTTGCTTTTGCTCGGCGACTTCAATTTCGAGCCGGATCTTTCGGAGTATCGCGCCATGCTGTCGGAGGGCGGGCATCTGGTGGATGTCACCGCTGCCGACAGCGGCTGGAGCTGGACGCTTCCCGAGGACCGGTCGCAGATCAAGCGCCTGGACTACGGGTTTGCCAATCCGGAATTGGCGGAACGCGTGACCAATGTTCGCATCGATCAGGATGCGGAAGGCTCCGACCACATGCCCGTGTGGATCGAAATCGGAGCCTGACGCCTCCCTATTTGCGTTCCAGCCAGACTGTGCGCTCCAAGACGAAACGCTCGACCGGCACGCGGCCCGCCGAAACGGTTTCGATTTCGTCGAGGCCGACGAGGCTGAAGCCGCATTTGCGGATCACGTTGCGCGACTGCTCGTTGACAGTGCGGCAGACGGCGTGCACCCGTTCCGCCGAGGTGGCGCGGAACGCCTGGTCGACCAGCGCGTTGGCCGCCTCGGTGGCATAGCCGGCGCCCCAATAGTCCGCGCCAAGCCAGAAACCGATCTCGAAGCCGCCGGAGCGCTCGCGCCGTTCCAGTCCGCAATAGCCGATCAGTTGACCGGTTTCGGCGAGGGTGATCGCGTAGATATAGCCTTCGTGTTCGGCGCGGATGCTGCTTTCCAGATACACGCGCGCATCGGCGATGCCGTAGGGATGGGGCATGCGCGACGTCATCTCGGCGATCCGGCGATCATTGGCAATCGCGGCCAGATCGGTGATGTCGTCGATATGCGGCGGCCGCAGAACCAGGCGCTGCGTCAGCAGCACCGGGCTGTCGTAGCTGAGGTCGAGCGCGGCGGTGTCATTGAATGCACTTTCGATCATCGTTCCTCACCCTGAATCAAGAAGGGAGATGGGTTCTTGCCCCATCTCCCTTCAAGTCGTTGTCGCAAAACGTGATCCGGGGTCTGGGACACCGGATTTGGGAGCGGTTCCGGTTATTCCGCGGCTTCCTGCATCGGCGCCACCGATACATAGGTTCGGCCGTTTGCCTTGGCCTTGAACACCACCGAACCTTCGGCGAGGGCAAACAGGGTGTGATCCTTGCCGATGCCGACATTGTCGCCCGGATGCCACTTGGTGCCGCGTTGACGCACGATGATGTTGCCCGCAATGACGCGCTCGCCACCGAACTTCTTCACGCCAAGACGTTTGG
Source organism: Oricola sp. (assembly GCF_965230365.1). Classification (GTDB taxonomy): domain Bacteria; phylum Pseudomonadota; class Alphaproteobacteria; order Rhizobiales; family Rhizobiaceae; genus Oricola. The sequence goes on from NZ_OZ246003.1 coordinate 841,495, forward strand.
ATTCAGACTCGCGACCGTTGCGCGAGGAACCGCCAGCTTTCTTGTGTGCCATTTCGTTTCTCCTGTCGCGCCCGCGGGCGCGTTTCCTGCGTTATGGTGCTTGCGGGCCGCCGATGCAAGCCCGCGAAGCGATCGGTTCGTTGTCGCCCTACTTGGCGGCCAGTTCCTTGGCCTGGGCCTGCCAGTCGCGGATCTGGTCGGCGCTGAACGGCATGTTCTCGTCGACCGTGGCGATCTCTTCGTCGGTCAGCGCGGCGATCTGGGCATAGGTGGTGATGCCCTGCTCGTTGAGCTGGCGCTCGGCGACCGGGCCGATGCCCTTGATCTTGGTCAGCTTGTCAGCCTCGCCTTCCGGCGCGGTGAACAGCGGTGCTGCTGCCGTTTCGGCGGCTTCAACCGGCTTTTCGGCCTTTTTCTCGGCAGCCTTCGGCGCTTCCGCCTTTTCCTCGACCTTGGTTTCGGCCTTCGCCGCCGGCTTCTTGGCCGCCGCCTTCTTGGTCGGCTTGGCGCCGCCGGTCAGGATTTCGGCAATGCGCACCGTCGTCAGGTGCTGGCGGTGGCCGCGGCTGCGCTTGGAGTTCTGGCGGCGGCGCTTCTTGAATGCGATCACCTTGCGGGCGCGGCCCTGCTCGACCACCTCGGCGGTCACCAGTGCGCCATCGACAAAGGGCGCGCCAACGGTTGCATCGGCACCTTCGCCGACCATCAGCACTTCGCCGAATTCAACCATTTCGCCCGCGTCGCCGGCGATTTTCTCGATCTTCAGGACATCTTCGGCGGCAACGCGGTACTGCTTGCCACCGGTCTTGATGACTGCGAACATCGTTTTTCCTTTCGTGTTCGGTCCGGCTCATGCCCATCATTGCCGAAGCATTCGGGCCGGCCGTCTTTTTGGTCAGTCGTGACGGTTTCTTTTGTCGGGTTGTGCGAGCAACCTGCCGCGCACAAATACAACAGGCGCGGAATTCCGCGCCAGCGGGTTCCGTATGATCATCGCGCGCCGAAAAGTCAAGCATTTCGATCAAGGAGGCTTGTCATTGCCGGCGCGGCCCGGTATGGAGCGGCCCGCTCGCAGCATGGCGGTCACGGAGAGGTGGCTGAGTGGTTGAAAGCGCCGCACTCGAAATGCGGTATAGGGGCAACTCTATCGGGGGTTCGAATCCCTCCCTCTCCGCCAGACTTCAAAGCACTACGGAGCCCTTCAGCGCTGCCCGTAGTACCCCGGCTCCGCGCCCCTGATCCGCGTCTCGTCCGAATAAGGCTGGCCGCAAGGTTGTCTGAGATCAGTATGGTATTATTGACGCAGCGGAATACTTGTAGTGTGGTGACGAATAGATTGTGAATTTCGTCAACGGGATAGTTCCCGGAACCAGCGATGCAAGAGTTGGCGAGTGGCACAAACGCGAGAAAGGTGATTGTCCGGCTTCAACCGCTTCAACCGCTTCAAGGGCGCGGTCGATAACAATACACGGCTGTTCCCCGCAGACCTCGTGTCGCGGCCGGGGCGGGGTGTTTGGTTCAAACTGGCCAACTGGCAGGCGGACGGCCGCGGCCGTATCGATCCGGGATCAAGAAGGCGCGGCCGACTGACGAAGTCGTTCAGGGTTACGGCGTTTTTCAACCGCCACATGAGCGTGGAGTAGTCAATGGAATTTGATAAGCCGCTTAGTGACGCTGATGTACTCGAAAATAGAAAAATATATAAAGTAAATGTAGCCTTTTTTTGCGCGACAATTTTGAGCACGATTATAGCCTATGTATTAATATTCACCAATAAAATTGCCCTGTTCAACCAAAATGTTTTCGGCATTGATTTGATAATATTTGTCTCGGATATTAATAATCGATACATTGAAACCGGATAAATTGATGGATTTGGCGGTGATGTATACATATATCAAGTAATAATTAGTTTATTGATAATTGTAGTTTCACTCATCTCCAATATGTATGTAGTTTTGTGTATGCGTTTGATAAGAGTAAACACATTAGATTTACAAATAAAATGCATTTTGGGGCATTTTATCTGTGTTCATTTCTTATAATATTTGTTTACATTGGTTATATTTCAGATATAAATTACTCCAAAGACCTTTATATGGATTTCAACATTATACATTTAGGTTATTATTTTCCAATAGTATCATCATTACTAAATATATTGCTTTATGCGAGTGTGTTAAACGTAATTGTGTACCTGATAAAGCTGCTTGCCATGAGGTTTGAAAAGCAATGACGGATCCTAGAGAAGCCCGATCGTATCGCCAGCAGGAAGAGAAAGCCATTTCTGAAACCGTGAAGCTCATGACGGATGACTGTGCAGAAGTGTTATCGATGGTGTGTTTGAAATAGAGATTAGTCATTCCTTCATATCCTCGGAGACGGAGCGTGTTATGGGGAGTGGGCCTATATCGGACGCAAAGAAGGGCGCAAACCGGTACCACGTGCAGTTTAGCCGCTTGGAGATCGTGGGCCAACCGCCGTCAGCAAACCTAATACCTTGATAGGAAAGTACATTGTGCGAGGCCATGAGACTGCGAAATGGAAGGCCCATCAGGGATCGTTGACGCGGCTGCCGAAACGCGGCGCCAGGACGAAGCGAGGGACGCCCTGCCAGTGCCCCGCCGTGTGCGGCGTTGGCCGTTGTAAGCTTCACGGTGGCGGCAAAGCACTCAGGAAACGCTATCTCAAAGAGCAGCGGGAAACCAAGTCGGACAAACGCCGGGATTGGCTTCTGCGGCAGTTGGACCGATCGATCCGTAACCGCGAAACCGAGTACCACAAGAACGGCAATCACCTCACTGAAGCCTATGCCGATACGCAGGTCTTGCACGGACATTTCATGGAAGCTGTGCGTGAAGGGCGCACAACGGTGCAGGCGCGCGCCATCGAGCACGAACTCGCCTTTCACGCATGGGTTTACGAAAACGCCGGTCACGACATTCTGCTGACGCATTGGGAGCGTCTGGCACCGCTCGTGCGGATCTATCTGTCCGTGCACAACAATGTACACGGTGCGCATGGCGAGTTTCGCCACATGACGACCGAGTATCTGGAATGCGCGGTTGGCGAGAGCCTCGACGAGATGATGGATCATATCGAACGGCACATGAATCAAGGGCTTTCCGCTGTGCTTCGCGTATTGCCGGCAGCCGAGTAGGAGCCTTCCCGACAGAGTCCGGTCATCGATGCAGGCTGGTCTCCCTTGTCAGGGGCGAACCCGGCGGTTTGCGATGTCGGCAGGAAACATGCTTGAGGTGAGGCGGCCGGCATGACGGCCGTGAAGATGGCCGATCGGTCACAATGGCTGCGGGACCAACTCCGGAAACAATTCGGGATAAAGGCCCCTCAGTCGAGCTGTTTCGAGATCGCCGCGGAGCTGCGACTGTACCTCAGGATCGGGGTTGGCGCGCGCGCGCATCGACCTGGTTATCAGCTCCACAATACCCGTGACTTCACTGTCTGCCCGCGCGAGGAGTGTGGTTGCATATCGCTCCTGCTGAACCGGATCCTTGCGCATGGCGATCGCGGCAAGGTAGTAGAAGTAGATCACCGAGTGGGACATGTTGGTCTTGGCCAGAACCTCTTCTCCCTGGGCCAGCAGTTTGTCGCGTTCGGCGGTATCCGTCGTCCCGGCAGCGCGCAGCGCCGCAAAACAGGGCCAAATATATGGCGATGGCGGCTGCTGCAGGTAGTAGCCAGTAATGCGTAACACCGTCTCCAGATCGCCAACCAGCACCGCAAGCGCGCATTGCGAAGCGGCGAGGTCTTCGTCGAAGCGGTTGCTCCCTATTTTCGCTGAGAGCTCTTCAATCGCACAAAGTTCCTTCGCGGCCCTGTCGAGCTCGATGTTGAACAGCAATTGCTCATAATAGTCGATCCGTGCCGTGTACTCGTTGCGGGCACTGGATTCCAGGCGTGCCCGGTCAATGGCGATGCGGGACAGTTCGCGCGATTTTTCCCCGGGCTCCACATAGAAGTTGGTAAGGCCGTACATGTGGCGGCTGGCATTGGCGGCGAGGCCGTAGCCGTGGTGTTCCGCAATCTCTATGGCTTGGCGGAACTTCTCGCGCGCCGAGATCAAACGGAAATTCGCATAGTGCGCGTCTCCCTGTCCGCTCAATGCACGCGCGGCCTCATAGAAGTGCCTGCCGCCTTCGGCGATCCGCAGGGCCTTTGTTTGAAGTTTCATGGCTTGGCGATGGTCGCCGCGCATGAAAGCGCGGTTGCCCATTTCAATCAGGTAATCCGCCCGCGTGACAGCGCTCGGTTCGCCGGTGTCCATCAGTTCGGTGGCCGCGTCGATCGCGCGCTGGGCGGACTCGGTGTCACCTTGGAACCGATGCACCCAGGCGAGGCGGACGAGCGCTTGCGCGCGCGGGTCGGTTATGTCCGTAGTCTCAGCCGCCTCCGCGTACAAGGCGCGCGCCTCGTCGAAATGGCCCTGCTCCCGGCGAATGCTGCCGCGGTACGAGAGCAGTTGCGCGCGCGCTATTTCAGTGCCGCCTACGGCAAGCCCTGCGTCGATAAAGCGTTCGGCCCGGTCGAAACTTCCCAAAGGTGCAAGAGTAAAGGCAGCCTTCGCGCAAGCCGTGGCGGCAAGCGCCTGGTCGCCGCTCAGCAGCGCATGATCGGCCCATTTGGTCACGTCACGCGACTGGTAAAACCGGGCCGCTTGAAGATGCGCCTGCTCTCGGCTGGCCTGCGGCATCGTCTCGTAGACGGCCTGATGAATGAGCGCGTGAATGAACTCGATATTGTTGCCGGAAAAACCGAAGAAGCCGGTGCCGATCAGGTCGGAGGTCATCGACGGTCCGAAGATCGCCGCCGCCTCGGGTTGGGAGAAGCGGTGACCGAGAACAGCCGCATTCTGGCATGACGCGCGCGCTTGCGGCGAGATGCTATCCAGTTGCTGCTGGGCCAGCGCGATGACCGAGGTCGGCATGTCCTTACCCAGTTCGTCATTGGCCTGGGCGAGGCGGATGATGAAGAGCGGACTGCCCGCCGCCTTGTCGACGATTTCGTCTTCGCGCTCATGCTGCGAAGGCAGAACTTGCCGCGCCAGCGCATGCGCCTCGCTGGTGCGCAGCGGCGGCAGCATCATCACATGCAGCGGCGTCTCCATCGCGGCCAGGCCTATCGCCGGACGCAGACGCTCCTCGGCTGGCCGTTCGGTCGCCAGAAGCCAGGCGCGCTTGCCGTGCAGCCGGCGGGCGACAGCGCAGGCAAGCGCGATCTCTTCGTTCTCCGCCCAGTGACAGTCTTCCAGGATCAATGTAACGACCGCATTCCTGTGGGCGGTAACGAGGTAAACCAAAGCTTCCGCAGACAATTCGACAACGGTTTCGCGGCCGATCCCGTAGAGCCGGGAGAGGACGGTTCTCTCCCGACCCGGATCGAAGACCGCCGTCAGGAATTCGCGTACCAGGTCGCTGAGCCCGCCGTGTTCGGGTATCGATTTCAGGCCGAGGGCGGCGGCCAGCGACCGGCCAAGCCGCAGATCGAGAAGCGTGCGGTTTTCTGTCGTCAACGAGAAACTGAAACGAACCACCGGATAGCCCGACTGGCGGGCGGCGGTCTCCACCTCCTCGGTCAGTCGCGTCTTGCCGATACCCGCGTCGCCGGCGAGAATGACGACACTGCCGTCTGCTTCTTCGGCCTGCCGCATCAGCTCGGTCATTTGAAGCATCTCGATCTTTCGCCCGACCAGCGGGAGATGTGGGCGCATGGCGCCTTCGCCCATGTCGATCACCCGCCAGACCGTTTGGCCGCGGATGTTCTCCTCCTCGAAGCGCGCCCAGTCCTGGGCCTGATTGCGGAAGAAGCGTCCGGCGAGAATCTCGCCCGGCATCGCAAGGTAAGCGAGGCTTTCGGCCCGGCGAAACGCGGCGCCGCGCACACCGGTGGGATCGACGGTCACCAGCCCCAGGGACAGGCCGACGGAGAAGGTCGGGTCGACTGATCGCAGCTTCAGCGCGGCTTCCAGGGCTCGGCGGGCGTCGTCTTCGCGCGATTGCCGCAGGCCGAAGGCAAACAGGACTTCGTTGGCGGCCTCGCTGAGCGGCGTGCCGCCGCACCCGACGATGGCCTCGCGGATTTCCGCATAGGATGTCGGCTCGGGATCGGCATGGATGCACAGAACGGTGATCAAGCGCAGCTCAGGCGTCGATTCGTCGATTTCGGCGGGCTGGGTTTCCGCCGGTTCTATCTGCTCCACCGGAGCCGGCCGGCGTGCCCGGTCCGCCCTGATCTGGTTGAAAAGTGCAGTCGTTTCGGCTTCCGGGGCGAGGTCGAGTTCGGCGCGCAGGAGCGACTTCAGGGTATCGTATTGGGCAAGGGCGCGCGATCTGCGCCGGCTGGCGGCGAAGGCCTGCATCAGCCGCCGGTGGGCCGCCTCGTTCAGCGGATCAAGCGTCACCTGACGGTGCCCAAGCTGAATGACATCGTCATGCCTGTTGTCTTGCTCCGCCTGTTCCCCGGCCTTCTGCAACGCCTTCAGCAACCGTTCCGACTGGATCCTGCGCTCGGCCTCCAGCCATTCCTGCAAGGCGGGTTCGGCGACATGAATTCCTTCCAGAAACTCTCCGGCGGCGGTAAGCTCGGAAACCGAATTCATGTCTTCGAGGCGATCCGTATCGATGTCGCACAGGTCGGCGTCGAGCCAGATTGCCGACGTGTCGGATTGCAAGACATCAGCGGCGGCGCCGAGCGCATCGCGCATTCGGGACAATGCCTGGCGCAGGCTGGCACGGGCCTGTCCGGGGCCATGATCCGGCCACAGGAAGGCCGCCATACGTTGCCGTGACATGCGTCGGTTGCGCGCCGTCGCAAGGCGCGCCAGAAAGATCTGGCCCTTTCGCGAAGCCACCCCAATATCCCGATCCCCAACGACGAGCGAAAAACTACCGAGCAGCTTCAGAGACCCGGCAGAGGCGGCAGCCGTCGGCTTATCCTGGACGTCTTCCAAATCGAGGTTTCCTTGAAGCTTCGCGGTATTGGATGACGCAGAGTTTCTCACTTTTGCGGCAGCATTGCGAGTCGAGCGCATTGTATCGTGCTGCTGAGTACTGCACGAAATTCTGAACGCATCACGTCTTTTCACGCTTGTGTCACGCTCGACATCACGCCGTCCTGACGGCGCCGGGGCATCTCGGGTTCATCGTTTCGGACAGATGAAAGGGACTCGAGATGACGACGATTGAATTCGCACCAACCAGACGCAGCCGATTCGAAATCCTGAACTGGATCGGACATGCGTGGCGCAGCCATCAGCAGGCAATGGCGGAACGCCGCTTGCGACTGGAACTGCGTGACTGCCCCGAATACCTGCTGCGCGACATGGGAATTCCGGTGAGTTCGGCACGCATGCGGCGCAGCGGCCTCAAGATGCTGAACCGCAGCGTCGATACAAGCTTTATGCACGATCACAACTGATACGAAAGGATACAACCATGTTTGTCAAAGCACTGACCTTGGCGACATTCCTTGGATTGTCGACCGGCTCAACAATGGCCGGAACAGCACTAACACGGTTCGATGTCGCCGAAGATCACACGCGCTTCGTGTTTGCGCCGGCGCCGGTCCACCAGAACGGCATGCCGGCGCACGGCAATCCGTTCGTCACGCAGGGATACATCTATCCCGAAGGGACGCTGCGTGGTGACGAAAGCGGCGTTCTGGAGGACGGAAGCCCGGCTTTCCCGCACAAGGTTCTCGGAACCTGGACCTGCGACGGCTGGTTTGTCGGCAAGGGCGGGAACACCAAGGAAGGCGTCTGGCTGATCAGCCGGCAGGTGTTCCAGTTCGGCGACGGCGTTTTGATCACGCAGGGCACCGAACTGGCCGATGTCGACGTCGCCAATGCGCGGCCGATCACCGGCAGCACCGGTAGTTACGCGGATGTCGAAGGCGTGATGGAGCAGACCCTGCTCGGCTTCTCCACGCATATGGGCGTCAATGCGACGTTCGAGATTCTCGGCGGCTCGGAACTGAAGAAGGCCAATTGGGAACCTGAGTATTACGAGTACGAGGATCAGGCCACGCTCGATTGAGGGTCATGACAAGACGGCGGGACAATGGTTCCGCCGTTTTTATCCAGATTTCGTTACCGGGTTGCGACTGCTGCCGGTGCGGCGCGGCCGGACCGGAAGGCCAGCAAACAGAGCGCTGCTATTGCGATCTCGATCGCAAGCGCGCCGAGAACGCTTCCGGAGGGCATACCGTCAACCGCCAGGCTGACGAGACGTCCGGCCGGAAAACCCAAAAAAACGGTCAAGGCGGCGACCAGCGATATTTCGGACCAGGCCGCGCGAACGAGTCCGGCAAGCATGATCGCGCCAAGTGCCGCGAGGCCGGCGCCGGGCGCCCGCAATTCGCTCAACAGGCTGGGATCGGTTGGGAGCGCGATGCCGTAGCTCGCGTAAAAGGCCTGCGGCGCAGTCAGGATGAAGCAGCCGATCAACAGCGCGGTAACGCCGGCGATGGCAAGCGCTATTTTTTGGAACAGGGAAAGGGCCATGTCGGTCTCCAGTCGTGGGATGAACAGGGCAGGGTTCACGCGGCGATGCGCCAAGCGCCGGCACGGGCCGCGTCGGTTGCGAACTGATTGAAGTCGCGCGGCGCGCGCCCGAGAACGTGCTTGACGTCGTCGGTTACGCGGGCGTTGCGGCCGTCAAAGGTCTCGCGCGCGATCTCCGTGACAATATCGGCAAAAACAGTGCCGGCGGTTCGTTCAAGCTCTGAACGAAACTCTTCGAAAGTGATCGGCAGATATCGCACCGGTAAGCCGGCAGCCCGAGCGAGCAGCTCCGCGACTTCGGCGAAACCAAGCAGGCGCGGGCCGGTCAGTTCGTAGGTCAGCCCGGCATGGGCTTTGTCGGTGAGGGCGGCGACAGCGACATCGGCGAGGTCGTCAAGATCGATGATGGGTTCGCGAATGTCGCCACCCGGCATCGGGACCGTGCCGGCAAGCACCGCGTCGCGCAGCGAGCCTTCCGAGAAGTTCTGAGCAAACCAGGCGGAGCGCAGAACCGTCGTGGTCAAGCCTGTCGCGCGGATGACCTCTTCGCCGCGTTCGGCGGCAGGTTCGCCGCGCCCGTTAATCATCACGGCACGGGATACACCGACACGGCGTGCGATCTGCGCGAAGGAGACGAGCGTCTCAAGCGCACCGGGAAAGGCAAAGTCCGGCTGCAGGCAGACATAAACGACCGATTGACCGTCAAGTGCAGGCACCCATGTGGCCGGGTTCTCCCAATCGAAGGGTATGATCGCGTTCCGGGACGCGCGACGGACTGCATGGCCTTGTGCCTCAAGGCGTTTTGCGATCCGCGACCCGGCCTTGCCGGTCGCGCCGGTGACGAGAATGGAAAGAGGATTCAAGGTTCTTACTCCGTCGGCTTGATATCAGCCGATGGATAGACGGGTGCCGTTGCGTGGGTCTTGGCAGATCGTGTCAACGCGTTGGCAGGATGCGCCAAACCATTGCCCGGACACGCTCTCGGTTCAGACGTCGGCGGAAGGGGAGGATTTTCGCCATGCTGCCGGCGTGCAGCCGTTCCATCTCTTGAAAGCGCGGCTGAAGGTGCTTTGCTCCGCATAACCGGTCAGGAACGCGACTTCGGCGAGGGCGTAGTCGGTCTCGCGCAGCAGTCGCTCGGCGAGATCGAACCGTGTTCGTTCGGCAAGGTCTCGAAAGACGACCCCTTCGTCAGCCATCCGGCGCTGCAGGGTGCGGGGGCTCATGCCGAGATGCCGGGCAATCGTCTGCAAAGTCGGCACGCCGTCGCTCAACGAACGCTCTATCTCGGCGCGGACAACCGGCTCGATCGTCTGCCTGCTTTCAGGAAATTCCGCCAGTTTGTGCTCAAGATGGCTGTCGAGAAAACCCGAAATCGCGGCATCACCCAGTCGATTGCCCGCATACAGGTCCGCTTCTGAGACTTCGAAGCCATCGCGATCGGAACCGAAGATCAGCGGACAGCGGAAATGCGCTTCGTGCCCGGCGCTGTCGGGGGGCGCTTCATGCGAGAAATGCACGGATATCGGAACGAAAGGTGTCCGGCAGACTTCGCGGCTGATGGCTGTGCCTGCGGCGACCGCCAACTCCGTGACCATGTGTTCGCCCAGCCTTTCTGATTCGCCTTTGCGCACGCGCATGAAAGCCGAGCCGTTGCCACGCTCCACGGTATAATTCCCCAAGTTCGTCACAACGCGCCCGTAGCGCTCGACTCGCTGGAACGAGTTCAACAGATTGGTGGCGGATTTGAAGGCAAATCCGAACGCGCCATAGTCGTCGCCTCGCATCGATGCGCCGAGCGCGACCGCAATCGACCGACCGGCCGCCGCGTCTTCCGCGATATGTTCGAGCAGAGCAAAAAACGCGATATCGGTAACGAAGGCGGATTTCGCCTCGGCGTTGGCGTTTCCGACATTGCCCAGAAGCGCGCCGTGCCGGGCAGCGGAAACAGGCGGCAGCAAGTGGCGCAGCTTTTCCAGAAAGATGCTCGCGATGTAGCCCATTGCCTATGATACCGGGCATTTGCGCGGTCACCAAACAAGAAACCGTCCGACACTGTCCGTCCTGGTTTCTGCAGAGCTAGCGGTCAGACCTACCAAGTGCGACCGGTCAGAGTCCGTCTTCGATGATGTCGAGCAACCGGAAACGCAGCTTGCCCGGACCGCTGTTGAGCGAGATGACGAAACGGACGTCTCCATGCTCCGATGTTCGCGCATAGCCCGCCAGGGTGCGTACGCCGGAAAAGGTGCCGGTCTTGTAGCGGGAGCCGCTGCGCGCCTTGCGCAGCAACTCGGCATGGGGCGCAAAGCGGGTAAGTACCGCGGCGAGACCGCGCGCCGTGAAGCGGTTGCCGCGGCTGATACCTGATCCTTCCTCGATGCGGATATCCCCCGTCAAGCCATGACCGGCGAGGATTTCGCCGGCGACCCGGAGCGATTTGTCCAGGCTCGCCGGCCCGCCGAGGCGATGGGCGCCGATCTCCAGGAAGACCTGGTTGGCGATGTAGTTGTTGGACCCCAGCAGCATCAGCCTGAGGATTTCCGCGAGGCTACGCGACTGGCGGTGCACGTGGACCGGTTCCAGCCCGGCGGGAACGCTGCCGATGACGATTTCACCGTCGATCTTGCCACCCTCCTTGCCGATGAAGGCGGCGAGCAGTTCGCCCGCATAGCGCACGCTGATCGCGGGATCCTCCTGTGCGAGGCTGATGCGGCCGCGCCCGTTCGGTCCGCGCGCCCGGAACTGGCTGATCGCCAACGGCGTGATGGGCGTTTGCTCCTCGGCCGAGCGAACGGTCTTGCCCTTGCGCACCGCATGGATCGTGTTGAAGTTGACCGCGAGCGCCGAGTTCAGCGCATCATAGGCTTCGTCGGTATCTTCGATGCCCGGAATGCGCAGGTCGGCGGCGTAATAGCCGGCGTCGAGCACGATGCCGGCAAACGGTTCCTTGCCGGTGGTCGCAAGCAATGCCGGGGCGAGCAGCGCCAGTTCTTCGGAGACCAAAAAGGGGTCGCCGCCGCCGCGAACGTAGAGCACGCGATCTTCGTCGAGATAAAGCCGGGTCTCGAAACGGTGGTCGGGTCCGAGCACCTCCATCGCCAGCCACGCGGTGACGATCTTTGCGACCGATGCGGGCACGAAGGGCGTGTCGGCATTGCGGGCCAGCAAAACCTCGTCGTCCTTGCCGAGAACCAGGACTAGGCCGTTTGGCGCGACAGCCGCAATCTTCTTGTTTATGTCGGCCGTGGCAGGCGCCGCCAGAAGCAACGCAAGGCAAACGAGGGCGGCGGCGAAGTTCCTCATGACGGCTCCCGAAATGGATCGCATTGGCGGAGTTGGAAACTACACCGCAGACACGCGAAGTAAAGCGGGTTTACTTTACGTCCAGCCGCCAGAGCCGAATGGCCGGTCGCGCTCAGTTCATGCGATCCGCGTGCGTTGCAGGACAGGTGTGATGCCGTTGTGGGCGCGGTAGACGCGCGAGAAGTGCGAGGACGAGGAAAACCCGCAGGCCAGCGCGATGTCGACGATCGAGGCTTCGGTCTGGACCAGCAGGTTGCGGGCCTTGGCGAGCCGCATATCGGTAAAGTAGCGTTTCGGCGAGCATCCCACGTGGCGCTCAAAGATCCGCTCCAATTGGCGGGTGGATATTCCGAGCCGGGCGGCGATATCGCAGGGCGAGACCGGGTGTTCAATCGAATCCGTCATCATCTTGATGGCGGCGGCTAGATGCCGGTTCCGCGTGCCGCAGCGCGACTGGATCGACACCCGCTGTTCGGCAGTTTCCTCGCGGACGGCGTTGTAGACGAGTTGGTCGGCGATGGCGATCGACAGGTCTTCGCCATGGGCCTTGCCGATCAGGTGCAGCATGAGATCGGCGGTCGCCGTACCGCCCGAAGCGGTGATGTATTTCTGTTCGGCGACGAACACGTTGCGCCGCAAGGGAATGTTTGGGAAGGTCTCGGCGAAACTGTCGTGAAAGTCCCAGTGAATGGCGGTAGGAACGCCGTCGAGCAGCCCGGCCTTTGCAAGCACATAGGCGCCGGAGCACAGCCCGCCGATGCGGGTGCCGCAGGCGCGTTCGCGGCGGATGAAAGACAGCAAGGCCGGCGAGACGTGACGGGCGACATTCGTCCCGGAGAGGACGAACAAGTTCTGGCGTGCCGGAACCGGATCAAGCCCGCCATCGACCAAGGTCGTGATCCCGTTGGAGCTGCGCGCTGTTTTGCCGTTTTCGGAGATCAGCGTCCAGCGATACAATTCCCGCCCGCTGATATGGTTGGCGAGCCGCAGCGGTTCGACGGCGCAGGCGAGCGCAATGTGCGTGTAGTCCTCGATCAGGGCGAATGTGATGTGTTCGGCTTCGGTGAGTTCCCCGTTCATCCCTCGCGTATGCTCCCTCCGGATCGGTTTCGGTCTTCGGTTCTCATACACAAAATTCACGTTGTATTCAATTTGTATAATTGTTATGGCTGCCGCCATGGCACCTTCAACAGGCATCGGATCCGGCGAGCGGCCGGCAACAGACAAGACCGGGCGCGATCAGGCGCCTCCGAAGACGCGCGTCCATGAAACGCTGAAGAGGCAGATCCTGACGCTGGAGCTGGCGCCGGGCGCAGACCTCGACGAAGTGTCGCTTTGCGCCCGGTTCGATCTGTCGCGAACCCCGTTGCGCGAAGTCTTCCGCCAGCTTGCCGGCGAGGGCTACATCACGCTGCAACAGAACCGCGGAGCGCGCGTCACCGATATGTCGCACACCATGCTGCGCGGCTTTTTCCAGACCGCACCGATGATCTACGCGGCGGTGCTGCGGCTTGCGGCGCAGAACGCCGCTCCGGCACAGATCGCCGACCTGAAGGATGCGCAAGTCGGGTTTCGCGCCGCGCTGCGATCGGGCGTTGTCGCGGAACGGGCGCTGGCCAATAACCGCTTTCATGAGATCACCGGCGAGATGGCCGGCAATGTCTATCTGACGCCGAGCTTCCAGCGGCTTCTGATCGACCATTCGCGTGTCAGCATGACCTTCTTCCGGCCCCATGACCGGCGCGCGGAAGAGAATTTCACCAAGGCCAGCCAACAACATGACGCGATCATCGCCAGTATCGAGGCGGGCGACGACGATGAAGCCGGACGCCTTGCCCACGAGCATTGGAGCCTGTCTCGCAACCAGATCGAAATGTTTGTCATGCCGGACGGCCTCGATGAGCCGGTGGGTTCTGCCCGGCGTGCGCGGTTTGTGTGAGGATCAATGGACCCGATAATGAAATTCAAGGGAATATATACGCCGGTGATCACGCCGCACCGGGCCGATGGCTCGTTCGATCTCGACGGGCTTGCCGATGTCGTCGAACATCTGATTGGAGCGGGCGTGCACGGTCTGATCTCTGGCGGATCGACTGGCGAGAACTACACCCAGACAGTCGACGAACGGCTTGAGCTGGCGCGCTTCACCAAGGCGAGGGCGAACGGCCGCGTGCCGGTCATTGTCGGGGCAGGCGCGATGCGCACTGCCGATTCGATCGCGCTGGCCGAAGGGGCGCGTGACCTGGGTGGCGATGCGATCCTGGTGGCAAGCCCGCCCTATGCTGTTCCGACCGAACGCGAGAACGCGCTGAACGTGCTGGCGATCGACCGTGCCGCCAACCTGCCGATCATGCTGTACAACTATCCCGGGCGGACCGGCGTCAATATGGGCGAGGAGTTTCTCGACCGTGTCGGCCGTTCCAGGAACGTCTGCGCGATCAAGGAAAGTTCAGGCGACATCAACAGGGTGCATCTTCTGGCACGCGACTATCCGCATATCCAGATGTCGTGCGGCATGGACGATCAGGCGCTGGAATTCTTCGCCTGGGGCGCCCGCTCCTGGGTTTGCGCGGGATCGAACTTCCTGCCCGAAGAGCATGTTGCGCTCTACGAGACCTGCGCGGTCAAGGGGGATTTTGCGACCGGGCGGCGGATCATGTCGGCAATGATGCCGTTGATGCGCGTGCTCGAACAGGGCGGCAAGTTCGTGCAATGCGTCAAGCACGGGGTGGAGATGGCGGGTCTTCGGGCCGGGCCGCCGAGGCCGCCACTCAAGCCGTTGAACAAGGACGACAAACGCCAACTGGAACAGGTGATCCGGGTGTTGAAGACCACTATTGCGGATATCCGGAGAGAGGACTGACCAATGTCGGAACTGCTGACGCGAGACGAATATGCGGCGATTGCCGACAGTCTGATCCTGCCGACGGCGGCTTTCGTCGACGGCGCTTACCGGCCCGCCAAGTCGGGCGCGACCTTCGAGACGGTCAATCCGGCAACCGGCAAGGTGCTCGCCGAAGTGGCGGCCTGCGGCGCGGAAGATGTCGACTTTGCGGTCACCAAGGCGCGCGAGGCCTTTGATGACGGGCGCTGGTCGAAGCTGCATCCGGGCGAGCGAAAGGACGTGCTGATCCGGCTGGCCAAGCTGATCACGCGCAATGCCCGCGAACTCGCCGTGATGGAGAGCATCGATGCGGGCAAGCCGATTTATGACTGCGAAACCGTCGACGTGCCGGAGACTATCCACTGTATCAAGTGGCATGCCGAGGCGATCGACAAGATCTACGACCAGGTGTCGCCGACCTCCGACGACCATGTCGCCATGGTCGTGCGCGAGCCGGTAGGCGTGGTCGGCCTGGTGCTGCCGTGGAACTTTCCGCTCCTGATGCTTGCTTGGAAAATCGGTCCGGCGCTGGCGGCCGGCTGCTCGGTGATCGTCAAGCCGGCCGAGGAAACGTCGCTGACCGCGCTTCGGGTGGCGGAACTCGCGGTTGAGGCCGGGGTGCCGCGCGGCGTCTTCAACGTGCTGCCCGGTTCGGGGCCGGATGTCGGCGAACCGCTTGGGCGGCACACGGATGTCGACATGGTGTCATTTACGGGCTCGACTGAAACCGGACGGCGCTTCCTCCATTACTCCGCAGACAGCAACTTGAAAGAGGTCACGCTCGAGATGGGCGGCAAGAACCCTTGCATCGTTCTCGACGATGCGGAGAACCTCGACCGCGTCGCCGGCCATGTCGTCAATGGCGCGTTCTGGAACATGGGCGAAAACTGCTCGGCGGCGTCGCGACTGATCGTGCATGAGGCGGTCAAGGAGGAGTTGATTGAGCGTGTTCTGGCCCATGCGCGCGAATGGGCACTGGGCGATCCGCTGGACCCGGAAAACCGCGTTGGCGCTCTGGTCTCCAAGGCGCATTTCGACAAGGTCTGCTCCTATCTCGATGAGGGCGCGAAGCTGCATCTCGGCGGCGAAGCCGTCGATGGCCGTTATGTCCAGCCGACGGTGATGGACGTCAAGGATAATTCGGCGCGTGCTGCGCGCGAGGAGATCTTCGGGCCGGTGCTTTCGGTGATCACGGTGCGGGGTTTCGACGAGGCGATCGAGGTTGCCAACGACACGGGTTACGGCCTTGCCGCCTCGATCTTCACCGCGAACGCCAAGCGAGCGCTGCGCGGCGCACGTGCGCTGAAAGCGGGTACGGTGACGGTGAACTGCTTCGGCGAAGGCGACATCACGACTCCGTTCGGCGGTTACAAGCAATCCGGTTTCGGCGGCCGCGATAATTCTGTCCACGCGCATGACCAATACACCCAGATGAAGACCATCTGGATCGATCTTGCCGACGACCTTGATGAGGCCGTTGCTTGAAACACGTCAAACGCCTGCCGCGCGATCCGGGCGTAACCGGCTGGAACGCGATCCTGCCGCCACCAGCGCCCGCCCGCCGGCTCGAAGAGAACATTGCCGCCGACTGGCTGGTTGTCGGCGGCGGGTTTGCCGGCCTGTCGGCCGCGCGCCGGCTTGCACAGCAGTGCGAAGGCGACCGGATCGTGCTGGTCGAGGCCGGGCGGATCGGCGAAGGGCCGGCGGGCCGCAATTCCGGCTTCATGGTCGACCTGCCGCACAACCTTGCCTCCGAGAACTATGCCGGAGCGGCCGAATTGGATCGGTTGCAGACCGAGCTGAACCGAGCGGCGATTGATTTCGCCGGCGATGCTGCCGCCGAATACGGTATGCCCGAGGAGGCCTTTCAGCGCTCGGGCAAGGTCAATGGTGCGGCTGCGCAAGGCGGGTTGGACGCCAATAAGAGCTATGCGCGGCATCTGTCGGAACTCGGTGAGGCGCATGAGATGCTCGACGCCACCGACATGAAACGGCTGACGGGTTCCGACTTTTATCTCGGGGGGTTGTTCACGCCGGGTACGGCGGTGATCCATCCGGCCATGTATGTGCGTGGCTTCGCCGAAGGACTGGCGCGCCAGGCGGACGTCTTCGAGGACACGCCGGTGACGGCCATGCAGCGCGCCGGCGGCGACTGGTTGGTCGAGACGCCGAAAGGCACCATTACCGCGCCGCGTGTCATTCTCGGGGTCAACGGCCATGCGGAAAGCTTCGGCTACTACAAGCGGCGTCTCGTCCACATCCATCTCTACGCGTCGATGACCCGGGCGCTGACCGGTGACGAAGCCAGCAAGCTTGGTGGCGAGCCGCGCTGGGGCGTGACGCCGGCGGAGCCGGTCGGTTCGACGGTCCGGCGCATCTCGGGCGTTGGCGGAACGCGCATCGTTGTCCGCAACCGGATCTCCTACACGCCGGACCTCGCCGACAGCGAGGCGAGGGTTGCCGCGATGGGCAGGACGCAGGACGCCAGCTTTGCGGCCCGGTTTCCGGCGCTTGCCGGTATCGAGATGGAGTATCGCTGGGGCGGGCGGCTGTGCCTCAGCCTGAACGAGGTTCCCGCCTTTGGCGAGGTGGAAGAGGGCGTCTTCTCCGCCTGTTGCCAGAATGGCCTGGGCACGGCGCGCGGCACGGCGGCGGGCATGCTCGCAGCCGATCTCGCCTGCGGGTCCGACAATCCGCATCTCGGCTGGATGCTCGCCCATGAACAGCCGAAACGGTTGCCCCCGGAGCCGATCGCGCGGATCGGCGCGACGGCAACTTTCATGTGGCGCGAGTGGCGTGCCGGCCGCGAAGTCTGAGACAGTCCAGCTGGCTGGAATCAGGCTTCTATGCAACGTTACGAAGCGTGAAGTCCCTCAGTACTCCTGGTTGAGGGCGTCGGCGGCCGGGATCTCCCGTTCGCGGCGCGCGATGTAGTCCAACAATTCCTCGTCTTTCGCCGGATCGAGCTTGGGTTCCTCGTATTCGGCCAGCAGTTTCCTGGCGTATTTCAGAGCGCGTTCAGTGATCTCCACAGACCCTTCGGCGATCCATTGTTCGATCGAATTGTTGTCGAACAGCTCCGGCATGAAGAAGGCGCGCTGGAAGTTTTCCTGGGTGTGCGGATGACCGAGATAGTGCCCGCCGGGTCCGATGTCGCGGACCGCCGCGAGCCCCTCCTCGAAATCGTCCCAGCGCGGCCCTTCCGCCATCCGATGGGCCATGGCGCATTGTTCGGCATCGACAATGAACTTTGCGACCGAGCAGTGCATGCCCGCCTCGTTCCAGCCAGCCGAGTGCCAGATGTAGTTGGCACCGGCGTGGATGACCGACGAAAGCGTCGTCGCGCTTTCATAGCCGGCCTGGGCGTCGAATGTCTTGGCGCCGCCGAGCGTGTTGGAGGTGCGCCAGGGGATGCCGTAGTGCCGGGCCATCTGGCCGATCATGAAGTTCATCAAGCTGATCTCGGGCGTGCCGGCCATCGGCGCGCCGGACTTCATCGAAACGGTGGACAGGTAATGGCCGTAGATCGCCGGGCAACCCTTGCGGATGACCTGCGTGTAGGCCAGCGCGGAAAGCGCTTCGGCATTCAATTGCGCGATGGTCGGCGCGACAGATGCCGGCGTGTTGGCGCCGCCGAGCACGAAGGGGGAGCACAGGACCGGCTGGTTGCGCCGGCAGAATGCGCGCATCGCGCCCAGCATGGTCTCGTCCCAGACGAGCGGCGAATTACCGTTGCAGTTGCCAGTGGTGACCGGATGGGTCTCCATGAAATCGTCGCCGAACAGAATCGCGCACATGTCCATGACATCCTCGGCGTTCTTCGGGCTGGTCGTCATGCCCATGAAGGTCTTGTCCGAGTGCTTCATCGACGAATAGGTGATGCGCAGGTGGCGCTGGCTGATCGGGTGGTCGTAGGGCTCGACGATGTGATGTGCGCTGGAGTGCAGAGCCGGCAGCATGTGGGCGAGCTTGTGGAACATCGCAAGGTCGTCGAGTGTCGGATTGCGCCGTATATCCTCCAGGTCGCGCAAGAACGGCGCGCCGGTCATCGGCACGAAGACCGAGTGCGGACCGCCGAGACGCACGTTCTTCTCGGGATTGCGAGCATGGTAAGTGAAATCCGACGGGATCGTGGCGATCAGGTCGCGGACCATCGCGCGATCGAGATGCACGCGTTCGCCACGTACATCGGCGCCGGCGTCCTTCCAGTCCTGAAGGGCGATGGGATCGCGGAACACCACACCGACCTCTTCGAGGATATCCATCGATGCGTTGTCGATCATGGCCACCTGCTCGTCGCTCATCGGCTCGCAGACGGGCAGATTTCGGGTGAGCCCGGGCAGCATCTCGTGTTTCGGTGCGCCGCGCAGCGTGCGGCGGGCGTGACGACCGCCGGACCTGCTGCGGGCTCTTGCTGTGTTGTTCATGGCATCAAACCTTCATTCGCCAAGATGTGGACTTTGCCGTTCCCGGCGGCGCGGTGCCGGTTCATTTGCGAAGGTATCGGGCAGAACCCGACATCGGCACACCGGATGCCGGAATGGAGTGCATGAGGGCTCTTCGCCCCGGCGATCGAACGCGGATGCGATTCGGCGGGCGCGAATTGCTTCACCGAAATGTCATGTCAACGGGTGGAAGTTGGCTGGTGTTCGTGTTTAGCTGCGAAAATGTCGCTAACTGACTACTCATTAGAGACATCGCGGTTGACGTTGAGGCGATGGTGTCAGCCATCGGGCCCGATGCCGCAGTTCAACAGGTTACGAGTGGAGGCAACCTTCGAATGAACAAAGATCCCAAAAAGGAAATGATCGACCGGCTAGCCGCGGAAGCGCGCAGTGGCGGTCTGTCGCGCCGCGACTTCATGCACTATTCGCTAGCTGCCGGTGTGACAGCCGCGGCCGCGTCCGGGCTGTGGACCACCCACGCGGCGGCGCAGACGCCGAAGCAGGGCGGCACTTTCCGTGTCGGTATCCATGACAACAACACATCGGACACGCACGATCCGGGCACCTATCTGACGGTCCAGAACATCTTTCTGACGCACACGCATCGGTCCTACCTGACGCTGATCAACACCGATCAGACGCTCGGGCCGGATCTTGCGACCGAATGGACAAGCTCTCCGGACGCGTCCGAATGGACCTTCAAGCTCAACGAGAACGCCAGCTTCCACAGCGGCAAAAAGGTCACCGCCACCGACGTGATCGCGTCGATGAACCACCACCGCGGTGAGGAATCCACATCCGCTGCCAAGTCGCTGTTGACCGACGTGGTCGATATCGTGGCCGATGGCGATTACGCCGTGACGTTCAAGCTTTCCGGCGCCAATGCGGACCTGCCGTGGCTGATGACCGATTATCACCTGGCGATCTGCCCGGCCAAGGATGACGGTTCGATCGATTGGGAATCCGGCGATGGCTGCGGTCCCTACAAGATCGACGAAGGCGAATTCGGTATCGGCTTCAAGCTGAGCCGCCATGACGGCTGGCACGGCGAGGGTGCCTATTTCGACAAGGTTGAGATGATCGCGCTGAATGATCCGAACGCCCGCCAGACGGCGCTGGTGACCGGAGATGTGGACGCAGTGTCGCTGATCGACCTGAAGACCATGGCCCTGATGGAGCGCAATCCGAACGTCGTTATCGACAATGTCCCGTCGGGTTCGACCCTGACCATGCCGATGCACTGCAACAAGGCGCCGTTCGACAATGCCGATGTGCGCAATGCGCTGAAACTGGCGATGAACCGTGACGAGATTATCGAGAAGATCGCGTTCGGCGCGGCGACGAAGGCGAATGATTTCCACCATTCGCCATCGATGCCGTATTGGCCGGACGATATCCCGCAGCGCGACTACGATCCGGATCAGGCAAAGTCGCTTCTCAAGAAGGCGGGTGCAGAAGGCCTGACGATCGATATCAGCTCTGCGGAATCAATCTATTCCGGTGCTGTCGATCTCTGCGTTCTCTACGCCGAGCACGCCAAGGCGGCAGGCATCACCATCAACGTCGTCCGCGAACCGAATGACGGTTACTACTCCGATGTCTGGCTTAAGAAGCCATACTGTGTGGTCGCCTGGGGCGCGCGTCCGACGCCGGATGTGATGTACTCACTTGCCTATAAGGATGACGCGGCCTGGAACGAGAGCTTCTGGATCAACGAGCGTTTCAATGAACTGCTTCGCCAGGGCAAGGGTGAGCTGGATGACGGCAAGCGCGCCGAAATCTACCGCGAAATGGCGATTCTCGCCCGCGACGATGGCGGCACGCTGATCCCGTTCTTCCGGAATTTCGTCTATGCGCGCAGCAAAAAGGTTCAGCATTCCGGCAGCCTCGCCGCGAGCTGGGAGCTGGATGGCTGTCGCGCGGCAAGCCGCTGGTGGTTTGCCTGATTGAACTGAGACCGGACCCGGCGAAGGTTTCGCCGGGTCCGATTTCCATTTGCCGCGCCCTGTTCTTTAGCGCTGGTGTTTCACCCGTAACTGATGCGAACATGACGTGGCGGCGCGGATTGGCGATCCGGACCGATCCGTGGACCAACTGGAGGGACCAATGGGGGATATCTTAAGGCTTGTAGCCAAGCGTCTCGGCTGGGGGCTGCTGACCCTGCTGGCGATCTCAGTGATCATTTTCTTTATGGTCGAGATGTTGCCCGGCGACATGGCGCAGGCGGTTCTCGGCCAGGGCGCGACCGAGGAAAACCTGCGGGCGATGCGCGAACAGATGGGTCTGGATCGGCCCGCATGGCTGCGCTATCTCGACTGGCTCTTCGGCGTCGCGCAGGGGAATTTCGGCATATCGCCTATCACCAACATCTCTGTTGCCGAGATGATCGGTGACCGGTTCGTCAACACGTTGTTCCTTGCCGCCTACGCCGCCGTGATCGCAGTGCCGTTCGCGATTCTCCTCGGCGTTCTGGTCGCGTTGCTGCGCAACTCGATCTTCGACCGGGTTGCCAACGTCCTGACGCTGACCTCGATCTCATCGCCCGAGTTCTTTCTCGGCTACATCCTGATCCTCTTCTTTGCGGTGCGAAACAGCTGGTTTCCGGCGATTTCAAGTCTCAGTGATGACATGACGTTCATCGAGCTGTTGCAAAGGGCGTTCCTGCCCGCGTTGACGCTGGTGCTTGTCGTCACCGCGCACATGATGCGCATGACACGCGCCGCGATCATCAACCTGCTGGCATCGCCTTATATCGAGATGGCAAGGCTGAAGGGGGTGCCGCCCTGGCGGGTCATCGTGCGGCACGCGCTGCCCAACGCATGGGCACCAATCATCAACGTTGTCGCGCTCAACCTCGCCTATCTGATAACCGGCGTGGTGCTTGTGGAAGTTGTCTTCGTCTATCCGGGTATCGGGCAGGCGCTGGTCGATGCCGTTTCCAAACGCGATTTCCCGGTTGTTCAGGCCTGCTGCCTGATCTTCGCCGCCACCTTTATTCTGCTTAATCTTGCGGCCGATGTCGGAGCGATCCTGACCAATCCGCGTCTGCGGCATCCGAAGTAAGGGGGCGGAACCATGAGCGTATTTGTCGTTGTCTATTTCGCCTTTCTCATCATCGCATCCTGTCTTGCCGCCTATTACAGGCGGGAAGGCGCGTTCCTGACGATCTTCTCGCTGACGCTGGTTTCGTTTGTGCTCGGCATCGTCGGTGGCGTGGGTGCGTTGCGTTTCGTTGCGGTTGCGGCCGGCCTGCTGGCCTTTGCAGCGGGGGTTTCGTACTGCTTCCGCGAGTTCTTGATCGTGGTCACGCCGGAAGGCGTTGCCAAGGAACTGCGAACCGCCCCGCTGACAGCCGCATTCGGGATGTTCGTCATCTTTACCTATGCGGTTGCCGGCATTTTCGCTCCGGTTATCGCGCCATTCGGTGAATCGGAGGTGATTTCCTCGGCCTTCGCACCGGCCGACGAGAACATGCTGCTCGGCGCCGACCAGTTGGGCCGCGACATGTTCAGCCGGATCATCTACGGCGCCCGCAACACCGTGTCGCTTGCCCTTGTCGGTACGGTCCTCGCCTTCGTGCTTGGCGCGATGGCTGGCCTTCTGGCAGCGACGCGCGGCCGGATGTTCGATACACTCATGGGCAGGGTCGCCGACGTTATCATGTCGATCCCGTCGCTGATTTTCGCGCTGCTGATGCTGTCGATTTTCGGTGGCACGCTTGCGACACCGACAACGAGTTTCGCGCTTCTGGTCGGCTTCTCGGTGATCGTCGGCTTGCTGTTCGTCGCGGCCGCGGCCGAGGGCGTCAGCGGCTGGTTGATCGGTCTTGCGATCGTGGCCGCCTCGGCTGCGGCCGCCGGCCTTGTCGGGACGCAACTCTTCGATCCGTCGGAAGTGATCCTGATCCTTGTCGTCGCAGTGATCTACAGCCCGAGGGTGTTTCGTCTGACCCGCGCCGTTGCCGGCAATGTGGTGGTGATGGACTATATCGAAGCGGCAAGGCTGCGCGGCGAGGGTACTTGGTACCTGATCCGCAGGGAAATCCTGCCGAACTCGACCGCTCCGCTGATCGCGGAATTCGGCCTGGAGTTCTGCTTTGTCTTCCTGCTGATCGCCGGCTTGTCCTTCCTGGGTCTGGGCATCCAGCCGCCGACGGCGGACTGGGGCTCGATGGTTCGAGAAAACGCGACGTTGATTTCCTTCGGGGACATCACGCCGCTGATTCCTGCCGGTGCGATTGCGCTGCTGACAGTTGCCGTCAACTTCGTCGTCGACTGGATGCTCTACCGGTCGTCTGGTTTGAAGGAGTGATCATACATGTTTGACAAGAAAGACATCCTTCTACGCATCAAGGATCTCAAGATCGAAGGCTACTCCGACGAGGAGTGGATCGAGATCGTGCATGGTGTCGACCTGACGCTGCATCGTGGCGAGGTGCTGGGGCTGATCGGTGAATCCGGTGCCGGTAAATCGACTATCGGTCTTGCGGCAATGGGTTTTGCTCGCGATGGCTGCCGCATCTCCGGCGGCTCGGTCGAGTTCGATGGCATGGAGCTGACCACGACACCGCCATCGGCGCTGCGCGCACTTCGCGGCTCGCGCATTGCCTATGTCGCGCAGTCGGCGGCGGCCTCGTTCAATCCGGCGCACAAGATCATCGACCAGCACACCGAGGCACCGATCCAGTACCGTATCCAGAAGCGGCTGGAGGCGCAGGAAGACGCGATGGAGCTCTATGAGCGCCTGCGTCTGCCCAATCCCTCGGAGATCGGCTTCCGTTATCCACACCAGGTGTCCGGCGGCCAGTTGCAGCGTGCCATGACCGCGATGGCGATGGCTTGCCGTCCGGACCTCATCATCTTCGACGAGCCGACAACAGCGCTCGACGTGACAACGCAGATCGAGGTGCTGGCTGCGATCCGCGATATCGTCGACCAGTTCAATACCGCGGCGATCTACATCACGCACGATCTCGCGGTGGTTGCCCAGATGGCGGACACGATCAAAGTGCTGCTGAAAGGCAATGAGGTCGAGGAAGCGCCAACCGAAGAGATGCTGGAAAATCCGCAGGAGGATTACACCAAGAGCCTTTGGGCGGTGCGTAGCTTCAAACGACCGCAGAAGGACCGTCCCAATGGCGATTCGGTTCCGGTCGTCTCGGTTAAGAACATCGATGCTTCCTATGGACCGGTGAAGGTGCTCGACGATGTGTCGTTCGACATCTATGCCGGGATGACCGTTGCCGTCGTTGGCGAATCCGGATCGGGCAAATCGACGACCGCGCGTTGCATCACCGGCCTGTTGCCGCCGACCAAGGGCGAAGTCCTGTTCAATGGCGAAGTCTTGCCGCCGAGCTACCTCAACCGCACCAAGGAGCAATTGCGCCAGGCGCAGATGATCTATCAGATGGCCGATACCGCGCTCAATCCGAAGGTGCGGATCAGCGAGATCATCGGCCGACCGGCACGGTTCTACAGCAACCTGCATGGCCATGAGCTAAAGAACCGGGTCGACGAGTTGCTCGACATGATCGAGCTCGAGCCGCGCCAGTTCTACAACCGGTTCCCGCCGGAGCTTTCGGGTGGGCAAAAGCAGCGTATCGGCATTGCCAGGGCGCTGGCGGCCAATCCGACCTTCATCATCTGCGACGAGGTGACGAGCGCGCTCGATCAGCTTGTCGCCGAAGGCATCCTGAAACTGCTGGACCGGCTGCAGCGCGAGTTGAACCTCGCCTACATGTTCATCACGCACGACCTGGCGACGGTTCGTTCAATCGCCGACGAGGTGGTGGTCATGCAGCAGGGCAAGGTGGTCGAGCAGGGGCCGAAGGAAGAGATGTTCAAGCCGCCGCATCATCCCTATACGGACCTGCTGTTGTCGTCGGTTCCAGAAATGGATCCAAATTGGCTCACGACCTTGCTTGAAGAGCGCGGCGTCGACAATGTCGGCGAATCGGCTGACGTCTGACGCAGCTTGTCGGGGCGCTGTTCGAATACCATCGCGGGCGAACGACCTCTGGATCGTTCGCCCGCGTCGGTTAAGAAGTGATCGCCATCGCGGACAGGACCATTGTCCCGAGGATGACGGCGTAAACGCCAACCACTGCCGGCCAATTGGCCGCGCGCAGATCGCGTTCGCGGATGAAATGTTCACGGTCCATCACGGCCTCCTGTTCTTTCGTCAATCTTCCAGCGCACTTGTTGCCGGAACAATTTCCAACAATCATTCGGTCGCGCGCACTGACACACTTAGTACAGCGAATCAAGAAAAAAAGATGAACGCAGCCATGCGATTATCGCAATGCTGATACTTGAAACCCGCATATCTAAAATACGCTTATTTCTCAGCATGTTACGCCATTCGTATCGCTTCGATACAGGTGCTTGAATCGGGTGCGATCGGAGTGCCTGCTGCTGGTGGCGGGCCGGTCCTGTGCCATGGTGTGTCGCAGGTTGGTTTGCACTGCACAATGAATGCCGCTAAATCGCTTTACGATCACTTGTTTGCAAGTTTGGGAATCTGACGTGGCCATTCGCAAAATTCTTGTCGCCAATCGCTCCGAAATCGCCATTCGCGTGTTCCGCGCGGCAAACGAACTCGGGATCAAGACCGTCGCGATCTGGGCCGAGGAAGACAAGTATTCGCTGCACCGCTTCAAGGCCGACGAAAGCTACCAGGTCGGTCGCGGTCCGCATCTCGACCGCGATCTCGGGCCGATCGAAAGCTATCTGTCGATTGAGGAGGTGTTGCGCGTTGCGCGCCAGTCCGGTGCCGACGCAATTCACCCCGGTTACGGCCTGTTGTCGGAGAGCCCGGAATTCGTGGAGGCGTGCGCGGAAGCTGGCGTCACGTTCATTGGTCCGCGACCCGAGACGATGCGGGCGCTGGGCAACAAGGTCGCCGCGCGCAATCTTGCGGTGTCGGCCGGGGTTCCCGTCGTGCCGGCCACCGAGCCCCTGCCCGACGACATGGAGACGGTCAAATCGATGGCCGAGGAGATCGGCTATCCGGTGATGCTCAAGGCATCCTGGGGCGGCGGCGGGCGCGGCATGCGCGCAATCCGCTCGGCCGATGAAATCGAGCGCGAGGTAACCGAGGCCAAGCGCGAGGCGCGCGCCGCATTCGGCAAGGACGAGGTCTATCTGGAAAAGCTTGTCGAGCGCGCCCGTCACGTCGAGGTGCAGGTGCTCGGCGATACCCACGGCAATCAGGTGCATCTGTTCGAACGCGACTGCTCGATCCAGCGCCGCAACCAGAAAGTCGTTGAGCGGGCGCCCGCCCCTTATCTCGACGACGAACGCCGGGCCGAACTGTCCGGCTACGCGCTGAAGATCGCGGGAGCGACCGACTATGTCGGCGCGGGCACGGTCGAGTTCCTGATGGATGCCGACACCGGCGAATTCTACTTCATCGAGGTCAACCCGCGCATTCAGGTCGAGCACACCGTCACCGAGGAGGTGACGGGCATCGACATCGTCAAGGCGCAGATTCACATCCTAGAGGGTGCTGCGATCGGCTCGCCGGAATCCGGCGTGCCGGCGCAGACCGATATCCGGCTCAACGGTCACGCGCTGCAGTGCCGGATCACCACCGAAGACCCCGAGCAGAACTTCATTCCCGACTATGGCCGGATCACCGCCTATCGCGGCGCGACAGGCTTCGGTATCCGGCTCGACGGCGGCACGGCCTATTCCGGCGCGGTCATCACGCGCTACTACGATCCGCTGTTGGAGAAGGTGACGGCCTGGGCGCCGACGCCGCAGGAAGCGATCCGGCGGATGGACCGGGCGCTGCGCGAATTCCGGATCCGCGGCGTGGCCACCAACCTGACGTTTCTCGAGGCGATCATCGGCCACGAGAGCTTCCAGGACAACAGTTACACCACCAAGTTCATCGACACGACGCCCGAACTGTTCCAGCAGGTCCGGCGGCAGGACCGCGCGACGAAGCTTCTGACCTATCTGGCCGACGTGACGGTCAACGGCCATCCGGAAACCAAGGATCGTCCCAAGCCGGCTGCGGATGCCGCGCCGCCGATCGTGCCGTGGGTCGGGATCCCGCTTCCGGATGGGGGCACGAAGCGTGAACTCGACGCATTGGGACCCAAGAAGTTCGCCGAATGGCTGCGCGGCCAGGACAAGGTGTTCCTGACCGACACGACCATGCGCGACGGCCACCAGAGCCTCCTGGCGACGCGAATGCGCACCGCCGATATCGTGCCCATCGTCGGCACATATGCACGCGCCTTGCCGCAACTGCTATCGCTGGAATGCTGGGGCGGCGCGACCTTCGATGTGGCAATGCGGTTCCTCAACGAGGACCCTTGGGAGCGGCTCGCCAAGATCCGCGAGCAGGCGCCCAACATCCTGCTGCAGATGCTGCTGCGCGGCGCCAACGGCGTTGGCTACACCAACTATCCCGACAATGTGGTCAAGCACTTCGTGCGCCAGGCGGCCGAAGGCGGCATCGACCTTTTCCGGGTATTCGACTGTCTCAACTGGGTCGACAATATGCGCGTGTCGATGGACGCGGTGTGCGAGGCGGACCGGATTTGCGAGGCGACGATCTGCTATACCGGCGACATCCTCAACTCCGCACGGCCGAAATACGACCTGAAATACTATGTCGATCTCGCCGGCGAATTGGAGGCGGCCGGCGCGCACATGATCGCGGTCAAGGACATGGCCGGCCTGTTGAAGCCGGCTGCGGCCAAGGTGCTGTTCAAGGCGCTGCGCGAGGCGACCGACCTGCCGATCCATTTCCACACCCACGACACGTCCGGCATTGCGGCAGCCACGGTGCTGGCCGCCGTCGACAGCGGCGTGGACGCGGTGGACGCGGCGATGGATGCGTTGTCCGGCAACACGTCGCAGCCCTGTCTCGGGTCGATTGTCGAGGCGCTGCGGGGCACCGAGCGCGATCCGGGTCTCGATTCGGAATGGATCCGCAAGATCTCGTTCTACTGGGAGGCGGTCCGCAGCCAGTACGCCGCCTTCGAAAGCGACCTCAAAGGGCCGGCCTCGGAAGTCTATCTGCACGAAATGCCGGGCGGGCAGTTCACCAATCTGAAAGAGCAGGCGCGGTCGCTTGGCCTGGAAACGCGCTGGCACGACGTGGCGCGCTCCTATCACGACGTGAACATGATGTTCGGCGACATCGTCAAGGTGACGCCGTCTTCCAAGGTCGTTGGCGACATGGCGCTGATGATGATCAGCCAGGAACTGACCGTCGCCGACGTCGAGAACCCCGACAAGGACATCGCGTTTCCAGACTCGGTCGTTTCGATGATGCGCGGCGATCTCGGCCAGCCGCCGGCGGGATGGCCGGAAGGTATCCAGAAGAAGGTGCTGAAGGGCGAGGAACCGTATACGGCGGTGCCCGGGTCGCTGTTGCCGCCCGCCGATCTCGATGCCGTGCGCAAGGAGATCGAGGAGAAGCTCGACCGGCCGATCAGCGAGTTCGAGTTCGCTTCCTACCTGATGTATCCGAAGGTGTTCACTGACTTCGCGTTGACCCAGGCGAAATACGGTCCCGTCTCGTCGCTGGCGACGCCGGTCTATTTCTACGGAATGGCGCAATCCGACGAGGTGTTCGCGGAACTGGAGAAGGGCAAGACACTGGTGATCCGTTGCCTTGCCATCAGCGATACCGACGAAAAGGGCATGGTTACGGTGTTCTTCGAGCTGAACGGCCAGCCGCGCCGGGTCAAGGTGCCGGACCGCGCGCATGGCGCGTTGGGCGCGGCGTCGCGCCGCAAAGCCGATCCCGGAGACGGCAATCATGTGGGTGCGCCGATGCCCGGCGTCATCTCAACCGTTGCAATCTCGGCGGGCCAGGAAATCCGCGCAGGCGATGTGCTGGTGTCGATCGAGGCCATGAAGATGGAAACCGCGATCCATGCCGAACGCGATGGCAAGGTGGCCGAGGTTCTGGTCAAGGCCGGCGACCAGATCGACGCCAAGGATTTGCTGGTCGTCTACGGCTGAACAGTTGGCGCGGTGCTACCTGCGTCACGGTTTGTGTTGCCGCATCAAGGTTTGTGAGGTTGGCGTGCATGATGGCGGTTTACACGCGAACAGTTGATGCATAGCGTGGCTAAATCGATTTAAAAAACCTGTCGACCGGGGTCCGGGAACGAGGCATGGATACGTTGCGAGCCACGGCGACTGTCGTCGGTCCGGATACTCTCCGCAGGGCCCGCCGGGCCGTTTCGGCGGCGTTTTTCGCCAATGGATTCACGATCGGCCACTGGGCGCCTAAAATCCCGGTGATGACCGAACGGCTCGCGGTCAGCGAATCGACCTTCGGCCTGATGATCGTGCTGTTCGGTCTTGGCGCTCTGCTGGCCCTGGTTGCCGCTGCTGTGGCGTCGACCCGGTTCGGATCGCGGCCGGTGTTGCGCTGGACGTCGCTGCTTTTGACCCCGTCGCTTGTTGTGCTGACATTTGCGCCGACGCCGCTCACCGCGGCGTTGGTGATGCTTTGGCTGGGCATGTTTCTCGGTGCCATGGACAACGCGATGAACGCCAATGGAGTGACCGTCGAGGTCGCGCTGGCGAAACCGGTCATGTCCTCCTACCACGGCTTCTGGTCGCTCGGCGGCGTGGTTGGCGGCCTGTCCGGCGGCGCGATGATCGTCTGGCTGGGCGAATTCGGACATTCGCTGGTGGTCTCGCTGATAACGCTCGCGATTGTCGTCGCTGCCTGGCCGTTCTTCATGGATGATCGCGAGCATCCGCCGGAAGGCGATGCCGGTACGCGTCGCATGGCGGAGCTGCCACGCAGACCCGGCATTTACATTCTGGGCATTGCCACCATGCTGGCCTTTGCTTCCGAAGGCACGGTCATCGACTGGAGCGCGTTGTTCTTGAAGAACGAGCAGAGTGCTCCGATCGTGGTGAGCGGATATGCGTTCGCCGCGTTCTCGGCGACAATGGCGCTGATGCGGTTTCTCGGCGACGGGTTGCGCGTGCAACTTGGCGACCGGCTGACCTATGTCAGCGGCGCGGTGGTTGCTGCCATTGGCCTGGCAATTGCCGGCATGTCGACGTCCTTTATCGTTGCCTGTTCCGGGTTCCTTATCGCCGGTCTCGGCATGGCGAACCTCGTGCCCGTGCTGTTTTCGGCCGCCGGGCGCTATCCGGGGATAAAGCCCGCCATCGGTATCGCGGTGGTCACCACATTCGGTTATGGTGGCCTGCTGTTCATTCCGGCGCTGGTTGGCCTTGTCGCCGAACATCTGTCGTTGGCGACAGTGTTCGTCGGCTGGGGCCTGATCGTTTTCGTGCTGGCTGGCCTCGGCTTTATCTTTCCCGGCCTCGGTCGCCGGCCGCGCTGAGAGGCAGCGCGGAAATCGCGTTGGCGAGAAAATCGAAGACGCGGCGCACTTTCGGGCTGTGCTTGAGTTCCTGGTGCGAGGCAAGCCAGCACGGCAACGGCTCGATATCGAGTTCCGGCACGACGCGGATCAGGTCCGGAGACTGTGCGGCGACAAAGAGCGGTCCGAAGCCGATGCCCGCACCCGCCTTGACCATTTCCCAGTAGGCGACCTGATGGTCCGTGCGCAGCCGGAATATCGACCGCTGAAATTGGAGCCCGAGCCGCTCCATGCCACGTTCGATCAGGTCAGTCCGGTCGTAGCCGATCATTCGGTGGCGCTGCAGTTCGGCAATCGACGCTGGCGCGCCGTGCCTGTCGAGATAATTGCGATGCGCGAACGCGCCCATCGATATCTGATTGAGCTTGCGCGCAATCAGGTCGTTCTGCACGGGCCGGACCATTCTGAGCGCGATATCGGCGTCGCGCGCCAGCAGGTTCTCGACTGCGTTTGTTGCGACCAGTTCGATTTCGATTGCCGGTTCAGCTTCCAGAAGCGTCGAGAGAACGGGCGGTAACAGATAGGTCGAGACGACTTCGCTGGCGGTTATACGGACTGTCCCCTCGATCCGCGTATCGCGTCCGGTTGCCGTCATCGCGAAAGCCGCCGCCCCGGTCTGCATGGCCCGCGCTTCTTCGGCGAGCGCGAGCGCGTTTTGCGTTGGGGCCATCCCGGACCGGCCGCGCGCGAACAGGACCAGCCCGGTGGTGTGTTCCAGTTCGGTGATGTGCCTGCCAAGGGTCGGTTGCGAAACGCCGGTCACAGTCGAGGCTTCGAGCAGCGAGCCGGCATCGAGCACGGCCAGGAAGCTCTTCACCAGGTTCCAGTTGAAGCGATCCGTATCCATTCATTAATGAATATCAGATGTACACGTATACGTATATCAATTCATCTATGAAATTCGGTAACTGTCTGCGGGTTTCGACACAGGAGTTGCACCATGCAGACAATCGCTATTCTCGGCGCGGCCGGCCGTTTCGGAGAGGCGGCGGCGCTGGCATTTCTCAAGGCCGGATGGCGCGTGCGCGGCATCGCGCGTGGACCCAAGCTGAAAACACTTGCCGCAGGTGTCGAGCCGGTCGAGGCCGATGCCTATGACCGGCAGTCGCTGATCGCCGCCTGCAAGGGCGCCGATGTCATCCTGCATGCGCTCAATCCGGCCTACGATCAGTGGGACACGACAGTCCTTCCGCTTGCAGAGAACGTGCTTGCGGCAGCTCAGGCGACCGGCGCGACGGTGATGATCCCCGGAAACGTCTACAATTTCGGCAGCGCGATCGCGCCGGGCATGAAGGAAGACGATCCGGCGAACCCGGACACGCAAAAGGGCAGGCTGCGCGTCGAAATGGAAGCGCTGTTTGCCAATGCGGCGGAACCGAGCGGTGTCCGTACCATCGTGATCCGGGCGGGCGACTTCTTTGGCGGCAAGCGGCCTGAGAGCTGGCTCGACCTGATGATCCTCAAGGACCTTGGCAAGGACAAGTTTACATGGCCCGGTCCGCGGGGCACGCTCCATGCCTTTGCCTATCTGCCGGATCTGGCCGAAACCTTCGTGCAAGTGGCGGAAAAGAGGGCCGAATTGCCGCCCTTCGAGCGGCTGCACTTCAAGGGATATGCGGTCACCGGCTCTGAAATGCAGGCTGCGACCGAGCAGACGCTGGGCCGCGATCTCAAGCAGGCCGGTGCGCCCTGGATGCTGTTGCGGCTTATCGGCCTGTTCAACCCGGTGCTGCGGGAGGTCGCCAAAATGTCCTATCTGTGGCGCGTGCCGCATTCGCTGGACAATTCGCGTCTGGAGGCGTTGATCGGCCTCGAACCGCACCGTCCGTTGGCGCGTGCCATTGGCGAGGCCGTGACGGAGCTCGGCCTCGATTCCGGTGCTAACGCCGTGCCGGCCCGCGATGGGGGCGCAATGGAGTTGTCGCGGCACTGACGGGCAGTCCGTTCGACAAACCCCGTTCTACGCCATTCGGATAGGGGTCCATTGTCTAATTTACGTGTGGACAGCGTCTGGATTAAACCGCACACAGTCGGTTGGGGGATGCCGGTGTCCGACACCGGACGTTCGAACCGAATTCGACAATGCCAGTTGCGGGAGGAACCGGAATGACTGTCCAAGTCCATCGTGTCTTGCCGAGCGCCAAGAAGCGCGCTCTGATCGATGATGAGAAATACCTGAAGTGGTACAAGCAAAGCGTGTCCTCGCCCGAAAAGTTCTGGGGCAAGCACGGCAAGCGGATCGACTGGTTCGAGCCCTTCACGAAAGTCAAGAACACCTCTTTTGAAGGCGATGTTTCGATCAAGTGGTTCGAGGACGGCGTGACCAACGTCTCTTACAACTGCATCGACCGGCATCTGAAGAAGCGTGGAGACCAAGTCGCCATCATCTGGGAAGGCGACAACCCCTACGACGACAAGAAGATCACCTATAACGAGCTTTACGAGCAGGTTTGCAAGCTCTCCAACGTCCTGAAGGCGAATGGCGTCAAGAAGGGCGACCGGGTCACCATCTACATGCCGATGATCCCGGAAGCCGCCTACGCGATGCTTGCCTGCACGCGTGTCGGCGCCATTCACTCGATCGTTTTCGGCGGATTTTCGCCGGACGCATTGGCCGGGCGCATTCACGACTGCGAATCGACCTTCGTGATCACCGCGGACGAAGGTCTGCGCGGCGGCAAGAAGATCCCGCTCAAGGCCAACACCGACAAGGCGATCGAGATTGCCTCCCGCGACGGCGTCGATGTGACCGGTGTGCTGGTCGTCAAGCGTACCGCTGGTGCGATCAACTGGGTGGAAGGCCGGGATATCTGGTACCACTCGGCGATGGCAGAGGCGAAAGCCGAATGCGCGCCGGCCAAGATGAAGGCGGAAGATCCGCTGTTCATCCTCTACACCTCCGGATCGACCGGCAAGCCGAAGGGTGTCTTGCACACCACGGCTGGCTACCTGATCTATGCGTCGATGACGCATGAATACGTCTTCGACTACCATCCGGGCGATATCTATTGGTGCACCGCCGATGTCGGCTGGGTGACCGGCCATTCCTACATCGTCTACGGACCGCTCGCCAACGGCGCGACGACGCTGATGTTCGAAGGCGTTCCCAACTACCCGACGCCGGCGCGCTTCTGGGAAGTCGTCGACAAGCACCAGGTCAACATTTTCTACACCGCGCCGACCGCCATCCGCGCGCTGATGGGCGCCGGCGACGAGCATGTGACGCAGACGTCGCGCAAGTCGCTGCGGACACTCGGTTCGGTCGGCGAACCGATCAATCCGGAGGCCTGGGAATGGTACTACCACGTGGTCGGCGAGGAGAACTGTCCGATCGTCGATACCTGGTGGCAGACCGAGACCGGCGGGATCCTGATCACGCCGCTGCCCGGTGCGACCAATCTGAAACCCGGTTCGGCGACACGCCCCTTCTTCGGGGTCCAGCCACAATTGGTCGACAATGACGGCAACGTGCTGGACGGGGCCGCCGACGGAAATCTGTGCATCACCGATTCCTGGCCGGGCCAGATGCGCACCGTCTACGGCGATCACGACCGTTTCATCCAGACCTACTTCTCCACCTACAAGGGCAAGTACTTCACCGGCGACGGCTGCCGTCGCGACGAGGATGGCTACTACTGGATCACCGGCCGCGTCGACGACGTGATCAACGTGTCCGGCCACCGGATGGGAACCGCCGAGGTCGAAAGCGCGCTGGTCGCACACGACGCCGTCTCCGAGGCTGCCGTGGTCGGCTATCCGCACGACGTCAAGGGGCAGGGCATCTACTGCTACGTGACGCTGATGCAAGGGCTGGAGCCGAGCGACGAACTCCGCAAGGAACTGGTCGGTCATGTGCGCAGCGAGATCGGCCCGATCGCCTCGCCCGACAAGATCCAGTTCGCACCGGGCCTGCCGAAGACCCGGTCCGGCAAGATCATGCGGCGCATCCTGCGCAAGATCGCCGAGGACGATTTCGGCTCGCTCGGCGATACCTCGACGCTCGCCGATCCGGCGGTCGTCGACGACCTGATCGAGAACCGGCAGAACAAGAAGGGCTGACGGCGTTCGGGCGGTCGCTTGGTCCTGTGACGGAGGTCACAGGGCCGCGCGCCCTGATCGGCTAGTGCTGTCTCCAAACCCAAAACCGTCGCGCCACCGGCGCGGCGGCCAACGATTGGAGACGGCAATGAAGACGCTTATCGCAACCGCCGCGCTGGCGGTCCTCGCAACCTCGGCCTTCGCCGGCGGCAATTTCCAGCAGGGCGGTTCCGGCCCGCTCAAGGTTGAATCGGTCATGATTGGCATCAAGTCGCCGGCCAGCAACGCCTGCCCGGCCAATGCGACCGCAAAGTTCTGGATCTACACCAACAAGCCCGGCACCGTCAGCTACATGACGATCCGCGAGGGCGTTGGTGCCAGCGCGGTCAAGACGGTGCAGGCCAAGAAGGTCAACGGCAAGTATGTTGCCGCGGTCTCGCAGCAGATGGTGATCGAAAAGAAGATCAACACGCGTTACCGCGTCGCCGCGAAAGGTGCCGGCGACTACATGCTTTCCAACTGGGCGCCGCTGAAGGCGAACTGCACCATCATGCTCGGCGGCTGAGACCGCCCGGCAGGCTTCAGCGATACAGATGCGCGCGCGTCGGCGGCAGGCCGCTGGCGCCGCGCCTCTTGTGCGAGGCGAGCGTCTGGTAGAGGCGCATGCCCTGGCGCTCGAACTGCAGCGACGAACCGGCCAGATAGGCAAGCCACAGCCGCGTCAGCACCTCGCCGGATTCGGCGACGGCAGCGTCGTAATTGGCCAGCAAACGATCATGCCAGCGCCGGCAGGTGCGCTGATAGTGCTCGCGCAGATTTTCCACGTCGTGGACCTCGAAGCCGAACTGTTCCAGATTGGTGACCGTGTTGCCGATATGATCGAGTTCGCCGCCGGGGAAGATGTATTTCGTCATCAGCGCGGTCTCTTCGTTCTTTTTGCGGAAGGTCTCCATATCCTTCTTCATCGGCCGCGTGATGGCGTGATGCAGGAACAGCCCGTCGTGTTTGAGGACGCGCTTCACGGTCGAGTAGTAGGTCGGGTAGTTGTCGATGCCGATATGCTCCTGGATGCCGATCGCGGCGACCTTGTCGAACCCGCCCTCGACAGTGGCATAGTCGGCCAATTCGAAGGTCACCTTGTCCTGAATGCCGAGACGTTTGGCCTTGTCGCGGGCATAGTCGACCTGTTGGGTCGACAGCGTGACGCCAAGCGCGGTGACGCCGTAGTTCTGGACGGCGTAACAGGACAGCGCGCCCCATCCGCAGCCGATATCGAGCAGACGGTCGCCGGGCTGCAATTGCAGTTTGCGGCAGATGTGTTCCAGCTTGTCGCGCTGCATCTGGTCGATGTCGTTGTGCCAGTCCGTGCAGTAGCCGCAGGTATAGACCATCTCCTCGTCGAGCCAGAGCGCGTAGAAGGCGTTGGAGACATCGTAGTGGTACTGGATGTTCTTCTCGTTTTCCTCGCGGCTGCCGTCGCTGGGTTTTTCTTCCGGCGTTTCCTTCAGCGGCCAGGGTCCGCCCTGGCGGACGAACCAGAACTTGCGCGCTGTGTTGAACGCCAAAAGCTTGTTGACGGATTTGCGAATGTCGCGCGTACGCACCTTGGGGCGCTGGGCGGCGAGGTCGAACAGGTCGCCATTGACGAGGTCGATGCGTTTGGCAACCCAGATATTGGCCAGCGTTTCCATGTTGGGTTTGCGCATCAGCGCGGCGATCGTTCCCTCGTCGGCGAAACGCACCGCGAAGGCGTCGTCAGCCAGGTTTTCCGGGATTTTGGTGCCGTCCCAGAGGATGAAACCCATGTCGATCTGAAGAATCTCGCGCACATGTGCGAGCAGTCTCGCGAATGTCCTGGCACGGCCTTTCGCGCCCATCGGCTGTCTCCATTATCGGTTGAAACCGCACCATAACGAACGGCGATTGCAAAGCAATCGGTCGGCCGTGTAGGTCGCCGCCACGTCAACGGCAAGAACTGCAGTTGCGCATTAACGGGAATCGCGCAACACTGAAAGGGTGTTCAACAAGCGAAAGGAGGTGGTCCGATGTCTAGCGGTTCAGTGGTTACGGTTCGGTGCGAGCGGATTGCCATCGGTCGGAGCAGCCTCTGACGGATCGCGAGATCGCGACGGGCCCTGATTGCAGATCAAGTCCAGGGTCCGGCGGCTGACCGTGCCGCTCAATTGCGAAGGCCGCCCATTGGGCGGCCTTTCTAATAGACGAGGTGGGGTTGCGTCAGTTGATCAGCAACAGGCCCTTGATGTCGTTGGCGATTTCGACGAAGGCATCTTCCAGGTCGTCGTCGTCGGTCGCGTTGTAGTAGAAGGTCGTGCCGCTGCTCGTGGATGCGCAGCTCTTCATCAGCCTCTCTGCATCTGAACCCGCATCGAAGGCGATCGAGTAGATCTTGACGCCCTTGGCTTTCATGGCATCACACAGCGCGGTCGAGTAGTTTTCGGAGAGGCTTGTTCCGTAGCCCGAGCAGTACTGGCCGCTCGATTCATAGGTGTTGAACGCGCCGTCCGTCATGATGATCGCGTGCTTGCTGACGCCCAGCGTATTGAAGTCTTCGGCGTGCTGGGACGTGCTGCTCCAGGCGGAATTCCAGTTTGGCGACAGCATGTAGTAGCTCCACGCGATGGCGATATGACCGGCCGTGCAACCGCTGGCGGTGAACGCGTTGATCTTGTTCTTCAGCATGGTCTTGTCGGCGGACATGCCGACGATCTCGGAACTCGGGCAACTGTAGGCCGATGAGCCGATCTTGGCCGAGCTGTTGGCAAAGGCGTCGGTGTGAGCCTGCGACCCGGTGCGTTCGCGCACACAGTCCGGATAAACGGTCTGGTAGTAGCAGTACCGGTTCCACCATCCACCGGAGCATACGCGTTTGTAAACGCCAGTGGTCTCGATCTTGTCGATCACCGGCGCCGCATTGACCGCTTCCGAATAGGGGATGAGACCGATACGGATCCGGTCGGGGCTGTCCTCGTCCTGGAAAAGGGTGTCTATCGCGCTGTTCGAGGCGGTCTTCAGCGCCTGGAGCTTGGTCGTTGTTGAGCCGGAGATGTTCCATCCCATCGACCCGGTAACGTCGAGCGCCATCACGACTTCCACCTTGGTGTTGGAGAACTGTGCCTTTGAGGTCGTCTCCACCTTGTGCTTTTCGTAACCGACGAGGCCGGCCATTGTCATGTCCATCAGTGCGTGCGCATCGACCTGCAGCGTCTTCGCGCTGGTATCGACGGTAATGGCTTCGATGACGACATCTTCGATGGTCAGGTTGCGGCCATCCAGATTGGCGTCGATGTAGGCAAGCACCTTTTCCTCGGCCTGATCGAGCGGGATATCGCCCTGTGTCAGACCCTGTGTGGTCGCCAGCACCGCGGCATCGATGGCCTGCGTCAGCTTCAGGTGCAGCGCGTACATCCGCGAAACATCCAGGGCCATGGTCGCAGACATCAACAGCGCGGTCGCGCCGATGCCGAACATCGCTCCGAAATTACCTTTCCTGTCGCGGTAAAAGCGCGAGAACCAGTCTGTAAGCCTAGGCACGGTCGGACTCCTTCGGATCGGGCGCGGATGGATGCGGCGCGCCCATTGCAAATCCAAGGCTCAGACTAGGCGAGTTTTCCCTATACGAGGGTTAATACATGGAAAAACATGTATAATGAATGAAAAAAAGGTGAATGTCCGGTTAAATCTGTCGGAAATATTGCTTGCAAGTGTCTACCTTCAAGACGTCGTGCCCTTGATTGTCACATTGCGGGAGCCTTAGTCCCGAATGTGGACATGTGTCCCGATGTCTGAAACTGGAGGCCCCGGTTCGAGCGCGTCCGGGCTAAAAGTCGACCGCTATGCCCTTGACCTCCCAGTCGCCGTATCGCGCCGGGTCCGCGCCTTGCCTGCCGCCGATCTCGCGCGGTTTCGGTTGCGTCTCCGCATCGTTCTTTGCGCGTCGCTCTTGCGCCTCGGCCAGGGCCCGGCGCGCCGCAGGCGGCAGGTCCTCGAGGCGGCGGAGGGCCTGTTCGGGTTCTTCGGGGGCATTCGGTTTGTCGGTGCCTGCGGTGTTGTCGCTCATGGCCTTGTCGCATTGATGCATGTTGAAAACGCGGATTGACAGCCACACTATATGGTTGGACAGCAGACAAAATCCACCATTTCCGATGCGGGAGCGAATCCTATGAATCTTGTCAGGACGGCCATGCTGATCGCCTTCATGACGGCGCTTTTCATGGGGGTCGGCTACATGATCGGCGGCGCCGGCGGCATGATGATCGCCTTGGTCATCGCGCTGGCGATGAATGCATTCAGCTATTGGAACTCCGACAAGATGGTGTTGCGCATGCACAACGCGGTCGAGGTCGACCGCAAAAACGCGCCCGAGTATTTCGGCATCGTTGAAGCGCTGGTCGAGCGCTCCGGATTGCCGATGCCGAAGGTCTACCTGATCAAGAACGACCAGCCGAACGCGTTTGCCACGGGGCGGAACCCGGACAACGCAGCCGTTGCCGCGACAACCGGGTTGCTGGAACGCCTGAGCCGCGAGGAAGTGGCTGGCGTGATGGCGCATGAACTGGCGCATATCCAGAACCGCGACACGCTCATCATGACAATCACGGCGACCCTGGCCGGCGCGATTTCGATGTTGGGCAATTTCGCACTGTTCTTCGGCGGTTCGCGCAACAACAACAGTCCTTTCGGTTTTGTCGGCGTGCTTCTGGCGATGATCGTCGCGCCCTTTGCGGCGATGATCGTTCAGATGGCGATCAGCCGGACGCGGGAGTATTCGGCCGACCGGCGAGGTGCGGAGATCTGCGGCAATCCGGAGTGGTTGGCATCCGCACTCGCCAAGATCGCTGCCGCGGCGGGCCGTCATGTCAATGTCTCGGCCGAAAACAATCCGGCGACAGCGCATATGTTCATCATCAATCCCTTGAATGGCCAGCGTGCCGACAACTTGTTTTCAACCCATCCCGACACGGAAAATCGTATCAGGGCGCTGATGGCGATGGCGGGCGAAATGGACCGCGAACCCGAGCCGGTCCGGGGGCGGCCGCGCGAACAACCGCCAGCGCAACCGGCTCGGCGCGGTTCATCGGGCGTTCCGAAGACGGGAGATCGTCAATGGGGACGCGGTTCCGATGACGATCAGGGACCGTGGGGTTGAGTAAATCGAGGCTTGCCGCAACCCGCCAGCGCGGCACAGGAAAGAGCAAGAACGCCGGTACCGAGCCAGCTTCCGCGCCCGGACTGACAGCCCGCCAGACCGCACACCGGATTCTTGGTGCAATCCTGGAAGCAGGCGCATCGATGGATGCGCTGACCGACGAGCAACACGGACATCCGCAATATCTGGCGCTGGATAGCCGCGACCGCGCGCTCGTTCGCGCGATCCTTTTGACCGCCTTGCGTCATCACGGCGATCTGCAGGCGGTTGTCGATAGTTTCACGGACAAACCTCTGCCCAAGGGGGCGGCACCGGTTCGCCATATCCTGACCGCCGGGCTTGCCCAGATTCTCCTGTTGGACGTTCCCGATCACAGTGCGGTCGATATCGCAGTATCGGCTGCGCGCGGCGATCCGCGGGCCCGGCGCTTCGACAAGCTGGTCAACGCGCTGTTGCGGCGCGCGGTGCGCGAAAAACAGGAATTGCAGACCCGCATTGAGGGCGCGCTGCATTATGGCCCAATGTGGTTTCGCGAGCGGCTGGCCACTGTCTACGGCGCGCAAATGTCAGACGCGATACTTCGCCGGCACCGGATTGAAGCTCCGATCGACCTGACGCTCAAACGTGCGGAGCGGGCCAATGCCGCCCTGTGGGCCGAGCGGCTTGATGCGGTCGTGTTGCCGACAGGCTCGCTGCGGTTGCGCGATCGGACGAGCGATATCGCTTCGCTGCCGGGATATGCTGAAGGCGCCTGGTGGGTGCAGGACGCGTCGGCGGCTGTTCCTGCTTGCCTGTTCGGCGATCTTCACGGAAAGCGGGCGATCGATCTGTGCGCCGCGCCTGGCGGCAAGACGGCGCAGCTGGCCGATTCGGGGGCGGCGGTTACCGCGCTCGATCTGTCCGCCAACCGCCTAAAGCGTCTTGCCGAAAACCTTTCGCGTCTCGGGCTTGCCGAGCGTTGCAACGCTGTGAAGGCCGACATGATGCGGTTCGAAGATACGCCCCTTTATGACGCCGTTCTTCTGGACGCGCCGTGCTCATCGACTGGGACGGTGCGTCGGCATCCCGATGTCCCGTTTGCGAAGTCGATGGCCGATGTCGAAAAACTGGCGCAGTTGCAGACCCGGATGTTGAACCGTGCTGCGGATCTTGTGGCGCCGGGCGGCGTTCTTGTCTTTTCCAACTGCTCGCTCGATCCGTTGGAAGGCGAGGAGATTGCCGAGCGTTTCAGCGATGACCGTGAAGACTTCGAGGTGATCCCGGTCAAGGTTTCCGAGCTTCCCGGACTGGAACAAGGAGTCACGCCGCAGGGTTACGTGCGCTTGACGCCGGCAATGCTGGAAGTCGATCCACCCGGACTGGGCGGGGTCGACGGTTTCTTTGCTGTGCGTTTTCGGCGCATGGGGCTTGTTTGATTGTAAAGATGCGGCAAATCAATATCCTCTGATTCGAACCAGAGCGTTTTACGGTTAGCTTGAAGCAGCTTGATGAGAGCTGAATTTCGCAACTGGCCAGGAGAAGACCGCAGAGCGATGCCCCGGGCATCGCTCGAGGATTTCGACGCCGCCGGGGCGGAAAGCAGCCTCAAGCCGGAGGTTATGCAGTTGAGCATGTTAAGCAGTTCCAGTTCGCCTGAACCTGTTGTTTCGCACAGTGATCAGCGTGGCGAAAATCTGACGGGTTTCGACCCGCTTCGCTTTCCGCTCCCTGTGTCTGCGCGAAGTCCCGGCGTTCAAACGATTCAATCTAACCCGGAAACGCCCTAACCTTGGGGATGGAGGCCGCTTGGGCTGGCCGATGCCACAGCGAAAGGCGGCCTCAAACCGGAGGTCGAGCATCTGAGTGCCTTGATGGAAACCAAATCGCCTGATCCTGGTCTTTTGAACAGTGAGCTGTGTCGCGAAAAGCGCGCCGGTCCGGGCCAGCGCCGTTTTCCGCTTGCTGTCACTGCACGAAACTCCTGCGTGCAAGCGATTCAATCCGAACGCGAAATGCCCTGATGGCGGACCCGGGCTATATCCTGTCGGGCGCGGCAACCTACTTGTCTAGGATGCGGCAGCGCATCCAGCGGGGACCGGTTTTCGCGTGGCGATTCATGGGACCGGCGCCCGAACGGCTTGCAATGGTGCCGCCAGACCTTCGGCCCAACGATCCGTTGGTGGCGCGCGACATTTATGAGGGCCGGTTCGTGTTCTCAGGGCGGGTTGTGGAAACCGGGGGCGCATCCCCGTTCAATGTCGATCCGCCTTCTGAGATGTGGGAACGGCGGTTGCACGAGTTTCGCTGGCTGCGGCATCTCAAGGGGGCGGAGAGCGACCTGGCATCAGCCAATGCGCGGGCGCTGGTAACCGATTGGCTGCAATGCCATGGGCGGCGGTTTACTGGCATGGCCTGGCAGCTCGACGTGACCGCGGCGCGCGTAATCGCCTGGATGCAGTACTCGCGGCTGCTGCTGGTCAATTCCGACCACGATTTCTATCGCAAGTTCATGGGTTCGCTGGCGCGCCAGGTGCGCTACCTTCGCGGCCTTGCGCCGTCGATGGACGATGACATCTGCGCATTGAGGGTCCGTATTGCGCTTTGTATCGCGTCGCTGGTGTTGCCGACCGCCAGCCGCAATGAACGCTCGGCCATCCGCAATCTCGAGTTCCAGCTTCGCAACCAGATCCTTGCCGATGGCGGCCACGTCAACCGCTGTCCCGACACCTTGCCTAGCCTGTTGGCCGATCTGCTGCCGTTAACCCAGTGTTTTGTGTCGGCCTCCATGCCGGTGCCTCAGGAGATCATCCGCTCGATCGACCGGATGTATCCCGCCATGCGTTTCTTTCGCCACGGCGACGGGCACCTGGCGATGTTTCATGGCGCCGCCGGCGACAACACCGATCTGGTCGCCGCGATCCTGCGGCACGACCAGAGCGGCGCCAAGCCGATGACGCATGCGCCGCATTCCGGCTATCAACGCATGGCGCTGGGCAACACAGTGGTTATCGCTGATACCGGGGTGCCGCCGTCGGGCGTGCACGCGGAGGGTGCGCACGCGAGTTGCCTCGCCTTCGAGATGTCGAGTGGCCGGCAGAGCTTCATCGTCAACAGCGGCATCGACCGGCTCAACCGCGAATCCTACCGCGACCTCGCGCGCATGACGGCGGCGCATTCGTCGCTCGTTCTGGAGGACACGTCGTCGGCGCGCTTCGCGCGTTTCGGGCGCGGGGGTTCGAAGTCCAGCCTGCGGACCTTGTCCGGTCCCAGCCGGGTGGAGGTCGACCGCAAGGAACAGCCGGGGGTTATCGGCTTCACCGCCTCGCATGATGGCTACGCGCGGCAATACGGACTGCTGCACGAACGCACGCTGGTGCTGACCGACGATGGC
Organism: Oricola sp.; assembly: GCF_965230365.1. Classification (GTDB taxonomy): domain Bacteria; phylum Pseudomonadota; class Alphaproteobacteria; order Rhizobiales; family Rhizobiaceae; genus Oricola. The sequence continues at coordinate 884,597 of NZ_OZ246003.1, forward strand.
GCCCGCATCGCGGGGAGGGACCGATTGCTGCCGGCCGACGGCGGCGACGCGAAGAACCTGCCCCGCCACCACTACGATATTCGTTTTCATCTTCATCCGGCCGTTCACGCGCAAATCATCGACCAAGGCAGCGTTCGGCTGTCGGCGGACAGTGGCGAAACATGGACGTTCGATATCGAGCGCGGGGCAGTGACACTTGAGGAGTCGATCCACTTCGCTGGAGTCGCGGGGCCGGTTCGCTCGCAGCAAATCGTAGTCTCGGCGTCCTGTCCCGAAAACGACAGTATCGATTGGCGCCTTCTTCGCGACTGACCCTTGTCCAGCACTTTGCACGCCTTGTTGCATTGCGGTAGGGATCACTGCCAACTCATAAATCCCGCAGAATCGCCCGTCGCTGAACCGTGAGTCCCGCCAATGGCTGTTGCTTCAAAGAGAATCCCCGCACCCGACCGCGTGCCGGTGCGGCGTGCGCTGCTTTCCGTTTCGGACAAGTCCGGGCTGGTGGAACTGGCCAACACGCTCGCCGGACGAGGTATAGAGCTCGTCTCGACCGGAGGAACGCGCAAGGTGATCGCCGACGCGGGTCTGCCGGTGACCGATGTATCGGAGGTCACCGGGTTTCCCGAGATCATGGACGGGCGGGTCAAAACACTGCATCCGGCGGTGCATGGCGGTTTGCTCGCTGTCAGGGACGACCCCGAGCACGTGTTGGCAATGGAAGCCAATGGTATTCGCCCGTTCGATCTTGTCGTTATTAATCTCTATCCTTTCGAAGAGGTCGTTGCGGGTAATGAAGACGATCCGACGACCATCGAGAACATCGATATCGGCGGGCCGGCGATGGTGCGCGCGTCGGCCAAGAACCACGCCTATGTGACGGTGGCGACCAACCCGGCCGACTATGGCGAACTGGTGGAAATGCTCGAGCAGCATGACGGCTGCTCGACCTATGCGATCCGCCGGCGGTTTGCGCTCAAGGCGTTCCAGAGAACGGCGAGCTATGACGCGATGATCGCCGGCTATCTGGCCGACACGACGGAGGCGCCGCAGCTGGCGCGCCAGCACGCCGCGGCGGGGACGCTTTCGCTTGCCATGCGCTATGGCGAAAACCCGCACCAGGCGGCCGGGCTTTATCTTTCCGGCGACCGGCGTCCGGGCGCGGCGCGGGCAACTCTGCTTCAGGGTAAGGCGCTCTCCTACAACAACATCAACGACACCGATGCCGCCTTCGAACTGGTCAGCGAGTTCGATGCTGGCGCCCCGGCGGTCGCGATCATCAAACATGCCAATCCTTGCGGGGTTGCGACCGGCGCGAGCCTGCTTGAGGCCTACCGCAAGGCGTTCGAGTGCGATCAGACATCGGCATTCGGCGGTATCGTCGCGCTCAATGGTGTCCTCGACGCGGACGCCGCCGCCGAGATCGTCAAGGTGTTCACCGAGGTCATCATCGCGCCGGGCGTCACCGATGCCGCAGCCAAGATCATCGCCGCAAAGAAAAACCTCAGGCTGCTGACGACCGGCGGTCTCGCGGACCCGCGCGCCGGCGGCAAAGTCGTCAAGTCGGTTGCCGGCGGCCTGCTGGTGCAGGATCGCGACAATGCTGTCGTCGACGATCTCGACCTGAAATGCGTCACGAAGCGGCAGCCGAGCGAGGCCGAACTGGCTGACCTGAAATTCGCCTTCAGGGTCGCCAAGCATGTGAAGTCGAACGCCATCGTTTATGCGCGTGACGGCGCGACCGTCGGCATTGGCGCGGGTCAGATGAGCCGGGTGGATTCGGCGCGGATCGCAGCCCGCAAGGCAGAGGACGCGGCCGTTGCGCTCGGTCTGCCGGAGCCGCGTACCAAGGGATGCGTGGTCGCGTCGGACGCGTTCTTTCCGTTTGCCGACGGATTGCTAAGCGCCGTTGAAGCGGGTGCGAAAGCCGTCATTCAGCCCGGCGGTTCGATGCGCGACGACGAGGTTATCGCCGCCGCCGACGCGCACGGAATCGCGATGGTGACCACCGGCGTGCGCCACTTCCGGCACTGAGTATCAAGTTCGCGAACGCACCGGGATCAGCAGCAGCATCCCAACCACGAACAGGATCAGGATCGGCGTGATGCCGATCCGCTGGCTGTCGAAGGCCACGGTCATGACGCCGATGCCCCACGGCGCCAGGAAGGCCGTGGCGCGTCCGGAAAGTGCATAAAGCCCGAAGGCTTCGCCCATCCGCTCCGGTTCGGCCTGATCGACCAGAAGCGGGCGGGACGAAGCCTGCAGGGCGCCACCCGCCGCGCCGATGAGCGCACCGGCGCAGTAGAACATGATGTCGGCGGCGCCCGATCCTTCGGCGATCGGCATGAACAGGATTTCCGTGTCGCTGGTCGAGATCACCAGTGTGCTGGCAACGATCAGGAGCGCGATCGAGATGCTGACGACGCGTTTCGTGCCGATGCGTGTGTCGGCCCAGCCGGCGAGAATGCAGCCCGCGATGCCGGTGATGCTGGCCAGAATGCCGAATACGCCGAGTTGGATCGTCGTCCATCCGAGCACACCGACAGCGTAGATGCCGCCGAAGGTGTAGAGCCCGTTCAGCGCATCGCGGTAGAACATGCTCGACAAGAGGAACGAGAAAAGGCTCCGCTCCTTTGAGATGTTGCGGACCGTCCGCCAGAGTTCGGCAAGGCCGTCTGAAACGGCGCCGTAGATCCGCTCCCGGCGTTCGGAGTCCGGCGTGAACAGGAACAACGGGATTACGAAGATCAGATACCACAGCGCGGTGAACGGGCCCGATGCTCGGTCGCCTTCATGGGCCGTGTGATCGAGCCCGAAGATCGGGTCAAGGCCAACAAGGGTCTTGCCGGAGACCGGATCGGCGACCATCAGGGCGAGCATGGCGATCAGACAGATCAGGCCGCCGGCATAGCCGAGCGCCCACGCATTGCCTGACAGGCTGCCGAGCCTTTCCCGTGAGACGAGCCCGGGCATCATCGCATTGTTGAAAACAGCGGCGAATTCAAAACCGATCAGGGCGATAACGAAGGCCGCCAACGCAAACAGGATCAGTCCGTCACTGGCGTTCGGGGTCACGAACCACAGGGCGAACACGGCGAGGATCGCCAGCAGCGAAAATCCGAAGATCCAAGGCTTGCGCGGGCCGGTCGCATCGGAAATCGCGCCGAGGATCGGCGACAGGATCGCGATCGCGAAACCGCCGATACCCGCTGCAAATCCCCACATCGCCTGTCCGTCGACAGCGTTTTCGGCAACGGTGGACGCGAAGTAGGGCGCAAAGACGAATGTGATGATCAGCGTGTGAAAGGGTTGCGCGGCCCAGTCGAAAAACATCCAGCCGAGGATGCCGCGCCTGGCGACCTTGCCGGTGGGCACCGCGCTCATGTCAGAAGTCGCCATTGATCGTCTCTCGCAGGTCCGCTGTGATTTTGAGTGTCATGAAACGAGATCGGCAAGCAGCCCGGCCGCAACGGTCAGGCGTGAGACGGTCAGGTCTCCGGACGTGGTGAGATCGGCGATCCTGTCCTGGACCCGGGCAATGCGCAACTGATTGCTCTCAAGCCAGTTCGAAACGGCCTCGTCCGGCGACTGGTCCGCCGCCACTGACCCCAGTGCGGCATTGGTGATGGCAAGGCGCGCCGAGTTCATCGTGTCGAGGGCACGGTTCTGCGCCAGTCCGTCGAAGTAGTCGTGCGCGGAAAGGCTGTGCGCGAGGTGTTCGAGCCGCCCCATCTTGAACAGTTTGGTCACGGCGTAGAACGCTTTGGCCGCATCGACCGTGTCGCGTGTGGCTGTCCGGGAAATCGACATGATGTCCGGCGTCATGGCGAGAATGGGCATTAGCGCGATCTTGCGGGCAAGCGGGCCTGGCAGCCCGTCTTCCTCAAACTGCTCAGTCCGTTCGCGTACCCAGCCGGCGAGATAGGCCGGCATGATCTGCAGCAAGGCCGGCTCGAGCGCCGATGCGGCCTCATTAAGGTTGTCGATCGCCTTGCCGAGCGCCAGTTGCCCGTCACCGTTCTTGATGAACTGCCCGATAGCGAGCCGCAGCGATTCTCCGATATCCTCGTAGATTTCAAGCTGCCGCGCGCCGGGCAGCTTGTTGTCGAGTGCGTCGACCGCATCATACATGGCGCGGAACCCGAACGCGTCGCGCACCGCGGCATAAGCCTTCACTATGCCGCTCGGCAGCATGCCGGTTGCGTCCTCGAAACGGCTGATCAGCGAAACGCCGCCGCGATTGATTGCCTGATTGGCAAGTTCGGTGGCGATGATCTCGCGGCGTAGCCGGTGCGCCTGGATCTGGCCTGAGAAATCGTTGACCATGCGCGGCGGGAAATAGTCGAGCAGGTCGGTCTCGAGATGCGGATCATCCGGCAATGGGCTGCTGACGATGTCGTCGAACAGGACGATCTTTGCATAGGACAGCAGGACGCCGATTTCCGCGCGTGTCAGGCCAAGGCCGGCCTTGCGCCGTTCGGCAAGCACATCGTCGTCCGGCAGGAATTCGACCTCGCGGTCGAGCAGTTCGCGCTCTTCCAGCGATTCCATCAGCCTTTCGTGCAGCGACAGGATTTCCACACCGCGCCGCTCGGCGATCGAGATGGCAAGCGTCTGGCGGTAATTGTTGCGCAGAACAAGCTCGGCCACCGTGTCGGTCATCTTGGCCAGCAGCTTGTTGCGCTTTGCCCGCGGCAGGGTGCCGTCGTCCATCGCCGGCTTCAGCGCGATCTTGATGTTGACTTCTACGTCCGACGAATTGACGCCGGCGGAGTTGTCGATGGCGTCGGAGTTGCACCGTCCTCCGTGCAATCCGAATTCGATGCGCGCGCGCTGGGTCATGCCGAGATTGGCGCCTTCGCCGACAACCTTGGCGCCGACTTCCCTGGCGGCGATCCGAATAGGATCGTTGGCCTTGTCTCCAGCTTCGGCGTTGGTTTCACCGGACGCGCGAACATATGTGCCGATGCCGCCGAACCAGAGCAGTTCGGCGTCCGCTTTCAGGATGGCCGTCAGAATCTCGTTTGGCGCCGCCTTGGTCTTGCCGAGGCCGATGGCATCGGCTGCCGCTTTGGACAGGGTGACGGTCTTCTGGTTGCGCGGAAAAATGCCGCCGCCTTTCGATATCTTGCCGGTATCGTAGTCCTGCCAGCTCGACCGGCCGAGTTCGAAAATCCGCTTGCGTTCGGCAAAACTCGTGGCGGGATCGGGGTCCGGGTCGATGAAGATATCCCGGTGGTCGAATGCGGCGATCAGGCGAATGTGCTCCGACAACAACATGCCGTTGCCGAACACATCGCCGCTCATGTCGCCGACCCCGACAACGGTGAACGGCTCGTTCTGGATGTCCTTGTCCATCTCCCGGAAATGCCGTTTCACGGCTTCCCAGGCGCCACGCGCGGTGATTCCCATCTTCTTGTGGTCGTAGCCGGCGGAGCCGCCCGACGCGAAGGCGTCGTCCAGCCAGAAACCCATCTCCTGCGAGATCGAGTTCGCGGTGTCGGAGAATGTCGCCGTGCCCTTGTCGGCGGCGACGACGAAATAGGGGTCGTCATTGTCCAGCCTCACGGTGGATGCGGGCGGAACAATCATGTCGCCATCCAGCGTGTCTGTGATCGACAGAAGGGTGGAAATGAACGTCACATAGGCGGCGCGGCCAGCCTCGAAAATCTCGTCGCGGCTTCCGCCAGCCGGCAGGCGCTTGGGAAAGAAACCGCCCTTGGCGCCGACCGGAACGATCACCGAGTTCTTGACCTGCTGGGCCTTCACGAGGCCGAGCACCTCGGTGCGATAGTCTTGTGCGCGGTCCGACCAGCGCAGGCCGCCGCGCGCGACCGGTCCGAAGCGCAGGTGAACGCCTTCCACCTGCGGGCCGAACACGAAAATTTCGCGATACGGCCGCGGATCCGGCAAGGCGGGAATCGCGCGCGGATCGAGCTTGAACGCCAGCGATTCGCGCGGTCGGCCCTCGATACCCGGATTGAAGTAGTTCGTGCGCAGGGTCGCATCGATCACCGCCTGCATGGAACGCAAGATGCGATCGTCGTCGATCGATGGCACCTCGGCCAACTGGTCGGCAATCGCAGCGCGAATGTGTTTCGCGGTGACCTGGGTGTCCTCGACCGGGTCGGCGTTGCGGGCGGGATCGAAGACACAGGCAAAGAGATCGTAGAGCTGTCGGGCGAGCAGCGGGTGGCGAACCAGTGCGTCGGCGATATAGTCCTGGCTGTAGGGGATGTTGGTCTGTTGAAGATAGCGGCCATAGGCGCGCAGGACCGTCGTCTGGCGGCTTGTCAGCCCGGCCGCAAGCAGCAGGCCGTTGTAGCTGTCATTGTCGGCAATGCCGTTCCACACTGCCTGGAAGGCGTCTTCGAAGACCGCGCCATTGTCGTCAAACGGCACAAGTTTGCCCGAGCCGCTCTGCAATTGCATTTCGTGCAGCCAGACGACATTACCGACATTGGCCGTCACGTCGATGGCGTAGGTCAGCTCGCTGATGACGTGGAAACCCATGTTCTCCAACAGCGGCACGCGCTCCGACAGCGGGACCGGCGATCCATAGTGGTAGATGCGCAGCCCGACCTCCTTGCTTGCGCCGGACCGGCGGGCAAAGAAGTCGACAGCCAGCGGCTTGTCGGGTGTCAGGGCGGAAATCCGGCGCAGGTCCTCGACCGCCTGCGCGGGCATGACGGTGTCGCGATAGGTCTCGGGAAAATCGGCTTTTCTGAGCGCGCGGACCTGCGGATCGACATCCGCGGCGTTGATCGCCTCCAGGAAATGATCTTCCCAGGTCAGGCTGATCTTCAGGATATCGGCCTCGAGCGAGGCTTGGGCCGGGTTGGGCGTTTTGCCCTCGCGCCGCCCGATAATGTAGTGGACGCGCGCCAGTGCGCCTTCGGGAAACGCCGGATAATAGGCCGAGACGTGCCCCTTATAGGCCTCCGCGAGGTAATCGCCGATCTCGCCGCGTACGGTCGACGAGTAACGGTCGCGCGGCACATAGACGATGACCGAGACGAAGCGGTCGAAGGAATCGATGCGGCTGAGGACCCGCACCCGGGGGCGGTCCGCCAGCGCGACGATGGCGAGCGCATTGCGGGTCAGGGTGGGTACATCGACCTGGAACATCTCGTCGCGCGGATAGGATTCCAGCACGTTGAGAAGCGCTTTTCCCGAATGGCTGTCGGGTTCGTATTTGGCGCGCTTGATCACCGCGTCCGTCTTGGAGCGGATGTAGGGGATGCGCATGACAGAGCGGGTGTAGGCGGTCGAGGTGAACAGCCCGATGATGCGGATCTCGCCGGCCAGCTTGCCCTTGGCGTCGTATTTCTTGACGCCGATGTAATCCATGTAGGACCGGCGGTGCACCTTGGACCTGATGTTGGCCTTGGCGACGATCAGGGCGCTGCGGCTGTTCAGGAAGGCGCGGATTTCGGGCGTGGTCGTGACCGGTTCGTCGCCGCGGCGCATCACACGCACGTCCGGGTCGGAGAGAATACCGAGCCCGGGCGCATCGGCGCGAACCAGCCGGCCGCGGGCTTCGCCGCCGCGATAGTCGTATTCGCGGATGCCGAGAAGCGTGAAATTGTTGTCGCGCAACCACTCCAGGAATGCCAACGCCTCGTTGGCATCGGACTTCTTGACCGGCAGGATGCCCGTCCTCAGCCCCTCGATCACGGCGTCGAGCCGGTCGAGCATCGGGCGCCAGTCGCGCACGGCGGCCTTCACCTGTTCGATGATTTCGCGCAGGCTCGTTTCGAGGGCGGCCGCCTTCTCATCCGTCATGTCATGCAAAAGGACGTGAATGACGCTGGTGCGGATGGTGTCCTGGTCAGCCCGGTCGACCAGCGCGAAATCTTCCGCATCGTGCGTCACGTCGAAGATGGGGTGCACCACCATCCCGACGCTGTGGGACATGTCGTTGATCTCGCCGAGAACCGAATCGAACAGGAACGGCATGTTCTCGTTGACGACCGAAACCACGCACCAGTCGTCGTCGCCGACGGGCTCGACACGGACCTGCGATGCGCCGCGTTTGTGGCTGGCGAGCGCGGCGGCGGTCTTCTCGACGGCGGCGGCCAGCAGCGCGGGGTCAAGCGCGGTCAGGTCTTCGTGATGGCTGTCGCCCAAAAGGGCGCTGGCGAATTCCTGGACCTGCGGACCGGCGTCCTCCAAATGGTCGACAACCTGGGCGATATGACGTTTCGCCGATGCATTCGCATGCGCAGATTTGGCCATGCTTACCTCCCGCGGTGGTCCCGTTCAGGTTGCCGGCAGCATAACAAACGGGAAATCCCTTGCAGCACAAAACTTCATAAATTTGATGTCGGTTCGCCGCGATGCCGCGGTTGCCGATGGGAGGTTGGCGAGATAGTGTCGGCGGGTCGCTGAAACGCCTTTTCCCGGACCCGTCGAATGGCAGAAAAACACCCCGACGATCTGGCCCGTGAAGACGAGGCGAAACGTGCGCTCGAACGGGTTGCGCGCGAATCGGAAGTCGTCGGGCACTCGTCATTCGTGCGCACCGTCGACCGGGCGCGGTCGCATATGGCAGCCGACGATGCGGATCCCGCCGACCCGGTCGAGGTGTGGGGACGCCGCGTCGGCCGTGGCCTCAGCCTGGTCGCGTTCATCGGCCTGGCGGCCTGGCTGCTCTCCTATCTGGCGCGATGATGCAGCGGGCGCGAAGCACGAAAACCACCGTGGCGGTGATCTCCAGCCATGTCGCCCGCGGGACGGTCGGCAACCGCGCTACGGTGTTTGCGCTGGAGACGCTGGGCTTCCCGGTCTGGGCCATCCCGACCGTCACGTTGCCGTGGCATCCCGGGCACGGTCCGGCGCCAAGGATCGTGCCCGATGACAATGCGTTCGCGGATATGATGGGCGCGCTGGCCGCTTCGCCTTATGTGGGCGAGGTCGGCGCCGTGCTGTCTGGCTATCTCGGGTCGCCGGCACAGGCGGACGCGATCGCCGGGCTTGTCGGCGCGGTCAGGCAAGCCAATCCGGATGCGCTTTACGTCTGCGATCCGGTGATCGGCGACGCGGGCGGTCTTTACGTGCCGGAGGAGACCGCGACCGCGATACGCGACCGGCTTTATGCGATCGCCGACATCGTGAGCCCAAACCGCTACGAGTTCGAGTGGCTGGCGGGGCGGCGGATGGAAACGAACGGCGAGATCGTCGCCGAGGCCGAGCGCGCGCAAGCCGAGACCGTCCTTGTCACCAGCGCTTATTCGCTGCTGGCTGGCGGAACCGGCAATCTGCTGGTGGACGGCGGGCGGGCGCTGCTTGCCGAACACCGGCATATCGACAATCCGCCGAACGGTCCGGGCGATCTGACGGCGGCACTGTTCACCGGCCACGTTCTCGCCGGACAGACCTCCGAGAAGGCTCTGCAAAGGGCTACGGCGTCCGTTTACGAACTGGTATCGCGCACCTGCAAACGGGGTGCCGATGAACTGATGCTGGAGACGGACGCCGACTGCCTGTCCAGACCGATGGCGATGGTTCAGGTGCGGCAGATGGCCGTCGCTCATCCGCCAAGGCTTGCTTGAACGAAGGCAGCACACAATCCACCTTGAACGATCGCGCACTTGCAGCTAGGCCTCTGCCATGAGCAAGTTCCCCGATCGCCTGCTCGATGGTTATCGAAGCTTTGTCTATGGCACGTTCCGTCAACGGTCGGAGCGGTTTCGCGAGCTTGCCGAGCGCGGCCAGAAGCCCGAGACGCTGGTCATAGCGTGCTGCGACTCGCGTGCAGCACCCGAAATCGTGTTCGACACCGGCCCTGGCGAAATCTTCGTCCTTCGCAATGTCGCCAACCTCGTGCCGCCCTACAATGCCGAGGGCAGGTACCGTTCTTCGGTGGCAGCCATCGAATTCGCGACGGTGCATCTTGGCGTGCGCAACATTGTCGTGATGGGGCATGGCCGGTGTGGCGGCGTTTCGGCGGCATTGGACGAACAACGCGGTGCGACCGATCAGGGCGATGCGATCGGTCACTGGATCAGCTTGATCGACCCGGCGATTGAAGCCGTGGAGAGTGGCGAGGGCCACGATCCGATCCGCCATATCGGCGAAGGCTGCTCGGCCTGCGGCGACGATCCGGCGGATCGCAAGCGAACCGCCGTCGAATGCATGTCGGTTCGAAAATCGCTCGGAAACCTGCGGACCTTTCCATATGTCCGCGAGCGGGAAGAAGATGGCCGACTCGCCTTGCACGGTGCGTGGCTGGATATTTCCGAGGGACTGCTCTGGGTCTTCGATGCGGATACCGGCGAGTTCGTACCCGCGATCGATCCGGCCGCTTTCCCGGCCCCGGGCGGACCCTAGGCGGCGGCTCGATGGGAAAGAGAGCAATTGCTGCAGTGTTGCTGCTCTGGCTAGCCGCTTCGCCGGCAATCGCGAATGAGCGGGCGGCCATCGTCTGCTACATGTTCGTGGACAACGAGCACACGACGCGCGAAGTGTTTACCTTCTCGGGCCAGAAGATCGCCGTGTCGGAGCAAGACAGGATCGCTGAAAGCTGCGACGCGTTCTGACCAAACCGCAATTCACGGGAGAACCAATTCGGTGTCGCATATTCCTCTGCTTATCGTTCCCTTCATCCTCTACAATATCGGCGCCATGGGTCTGTTCGGGTCTTCCGGCGGGGGCGTATGGGACGCCCAGATATGGGCGATGACACTGATTTCCGGCGGTGTTTGGCGCATGACACTGGGAGACATGCTGCTTCTGGTCGGCCTTGTCTTCATGTTCTTTGAAATCCTCAAATCGACGCGCACTTCCAACGCATCGGTGCTCGACCATCTGCTTTCTACATTCGTGTTCGTGGCTTTCCTGGTCGAGTTCCTGGTCGTTCCCGGGGCGGCGACTTCGGTTTTCTTCCTGCTCATGATCATGGCCCTGATCGACCTGATGGCGGGCTTTTCGGTTTCGATCCGATCTGCGGGCCGGGACGTGTCATTCAACTGAGTGCATGTCGCGATTGAAACGCGACGCGTCCCGTCAGCAGAGTGAGCAGCCGATCATGAGAGACTTCCAAGCCCCGGGCCGATCGGCGGTGATCGCCGAAAACGGAATGGCAGCAACATCGCATCCGCTGGCTTCCTCAACCGCGCTCAAAGTCCTCAAGGAAGGCGGTAACGCGGTCGATGCCGCCGTCGCCGCAGCCGCAACACTGGCCGTGGTGGAGCCGCAGATGACCGGGATCGGCGGCGACTGTTTCGCCATCGTCGCCGGTGCGGACGGCAAGATCCTCGGTGTCGATGGCGCGGGCAGGGCCGCACGGGGCGCGCGCACGGAATGGTATGTCGAAAACGGTTTCAGCGAGATTGGGGCGCACTCGGCCCATGCGGTGACGGCGCCCGGCGCCGTAATGGCGTGGCAGACCCTGCTTGCCGTCGCCGGTAAGAGAAGCCTCGATTACCTGCTGCGAGACGCGATCCGATATGCGGAAGGCGGATACCCGGTGGCGTCGCGTGTCGCGTGGGACTGGGCGCGCCAGGTGGAAACCCTGCGAAAGGACGAGGGCGCGAGCCGGCATTTGCTGCCAGGTGGCGTTGCGCCGGTGGTCGGGCAACGACATTGCCAGCCGGCGCTCGCCGCAACCTTGCGTGCGATCGCGTCGGAGGGCGCCAAAGCGTTTTATGAAGGGGCGATTGCAGCCGAGATCGCGCAAACAGTGCAAGCCAAGGGCGGGTTTCTCGACGAAGAGGACCTTGCAGCGGTGACAACCGGTTTCGTCGACCCTATCTCGGTCGATTACCGTTCAAGCACGGTGTTCGAGTTACCGCCGAGCGGCCAGGGCGTCATCGCCCTGATCATGTTGAACATTCTCGACGAGATCGGTGCCCGGGCTTTCGATCCGGATAGCCCCGACCGCTTGCACGCAGAGATTGAGGCCGCACGCCTTGCCTACTCGGTGCGCGATGCACTGCTTGGCGACCCTGACCACATGCCGTTGTCGGCCGAGGCCATGATCGCCAGGGAATACGCGCGTGCTCTGGCCGCACAGTTCCGTCCGGATTCACGGAATGAAACGCTGACCATTCCCGACCAACCTCGCTCCGACACTGTGTATCTGTCGGTCGTTGACAAGGACCGGACCGCGGTCTCATTCATCAACTCGCTTTACGGCGACTTTGGCTCGCAGATCGTTACTCCGGAAAGCGGGATTGTGCTGCAGAACCGCGGATCCTGTTTTGTCACCGATCCGCTCCATCCAAATGCGATCGCGCCTGAGAAGCGACCGTTGCACACGATAATTCCGGCCATGGTCTGCCGTGCCGGTCTGCCTTCGGTGTCATTCGGTGTGATGGGAGGCGCGTATCAGCCGACAGGTCACTGCCATGTGCTGACAAACATGCTGGATTACGGCATGGATCCGCAGGCCGCGATCGACGCGCCAAGAGTGTTCTGGGACGAGACCGGGACGATAATGGCGGAAAGCGGTGTCTGCGACGCTGTTTTGTCCGAGCTCGCCGGGCGCGGTCACTCTGTCTGTCGTGCACCGAAGCCTATTGGCGGCGCCCAAGCAATCGTGATCGACCGTGACACGGGTTTTCTGATCGCAGGTTCCGATCCGCGAAAAGATGGATGTGCTATCGGTTGGTAAGCATATGCTGACGTAAAGCTCAGCTTTCCAATGAATCCAGCTTGCGTTGCATCGCGGCAATCTGCTCGCGCATCGACTTCAGTTCGTCGGGGGATGTCTGGGCCGTTTTCTCTTCGGCAGCCTCGTCCTCTCCCGTCGCCGGGAAGGGGGAGAACATCTGCATTGCGTTGCGGAACATCTCCATGTTGCGTCGCGTCTGTTCCTCGACCATCTGCTGTCCCGATGTGACCAGGTCCATTGGCGTCTTGCCGACCATCGAGGTCATCTGCTCGCGGATGCGTTCCTGTTCCTTTGCGAACATGGCCATGGAATGCTCGAGATAGCTCGGCACGACCATCTGCATCTGGTCGCCATAGAACGAAATCAGCTGACGCAGGACGGAAATCGGCAGCATCGACTGGCCGGTCTTGCCTTCCTGCTCGAAGATGATCTGCGTCAGGACGGCGTGTGTCAGATCCTCGCCGCTCTTTGCATCATGGACCACGAAATCCTCGCCGTCCTTCACCATATTGGCGAGATCCTCGAGCGTCACATAGGTGCTTGTGCCGGTGTTATAGAGGCGCCGGTTGGCATATTTCTTGATCACCGTCGGTTGGTCGTTGCTTGCCATTTGGTATGCCCTCCGCAGGGTTTGCGCCGGCTGTGTCGTCTGTGGTTTTTGAAATACTACTTTCAAAGCTCATCCAATTCAAAGCGTTTGTTGCAGTGCAGCTTTTCCGTAGCGTCAACGGCTCACGGTTTTTTGTGCGCTGCGATCCATTCGCTGGGCGGGACACGGCTATGCAGAAACAGAAAGGTTGCGCCTCTAGCCTTGCGTCATCTTATAGGCTTTAAAGAAACCGAAAACGGACCACGAACGTCGTGAATTCGTCGATCGCGGCAGATGATCGCGATCTGAGAAAACTGCGAAACGAGGAGCAAGTCGCCATGACATCAGTCGTAATCGTCAGTGCCGCGCGTACGCCGGTCGGATCCTTCAACGGTGCATTTGCCAATGTCCAGGCGCATAAGCTTGGGGCGGCAGCGATCCGTGGTGCACTGGAACGGGCCGGGGTCGACGCCAATGAAGTCGATGAAGTCATCATGGGACAAATCCTGACCGCCGGGGAAGGCCAGAATCCGGCCCGGCAAGCTTCGATGGCTGCCGGCTGCCCACAGGAAACGACCGCGTGGAACCTCAACCAGCTCTGCGGCTCCGGTCTGCGCACGGTCGCCATCGGCATGCAGCAGATCGCCACGGGTGACGCAGACATCATCGTTGCCGGCGGGCAGGAATCGATGTCGATGGCGCCGCATGCGGCGCATCTGCGCGGCGGCGTGAAGATGGGCGAGTTGAAGATGGTCGACACCATGTTGAAGGACGGTCTGATGGACGCCTTTAACGGCTATCATATGGGCAACACCGCCGAGAATGTCGCGCGGCAGTGGCAATTGACCCGCGAGGACCAGGACTCGTTTGCTGTCGCGTCGCAGAACAAGGCGGAAGCGGCCCAGAAAGCGGGCAAGTTCAAGGACGAGATCGTCGCCTACACGGTCAAGGGCCGCAAGGGCGACACGGTCGTGGAGAATGACGAATACATCAAGCACGGCGTGACGATGGAAGGGGTTTCCGGCCTGCGTCCGGCCTTCGATAAGGAGGGCACGGTTACGGCGGCGAACGCTTCGGGCATCAACGATGGCGGCGCCGCAGTGGTGCTTATGAGCGAAGAGGAAGCTGCGCGCCGCGGCCTCACGCCGATGGCCCGGATCGCTTCGTGGGCAACGGCGGGTGTCGACCCGGCGATCATGGGCACCGGACCGATCCCCGCGTCCAGGAAGGCGCTGGAAAAGGCCGGCTGGTCAGTCGAGGATCTCGATCTTGTCGAGGCCAATGAGGCGTTCGCCGCACAGGCATGCGCGGTCAACAAGGATCTCGGATGGAACACCGATATCGTCAACGTCAATGGCGGTGCGATCGCAATCGGCCATCCGGTTGGCGCGTCTGGCGCGCGCATCCTCAATACACTGCTGTTCGAGATGAAGCGCAGCGAGGCCAACAAGGGGCTGGCTACACTGTGCATCGGCGGCGGCATGGGCGTCGCGATGTGCCTGGAACGGATGTAATTCAGCGGGAGCGAGTTTCCGCAGTCCGTTTTGGCGGCCGCGACAGAAAAGGCGCGCGGCCGCTGAATATCTCAGCGAAAGGGAGGAATACGCATGAGCAAGGTTGCACTTGTCACCGGAGGGTCGCGCGGAATCGGCGCAGCGATATCGAAGGCTTTGAAGGATGCCGGCTACACGGTGGCCGCCAACTATGCCGGCAATGACGAGGCCGCGGCCAAGTTCAAGGAGGAGACGGGGATTGCGGTCTACAAGTGGTCGGTTGCCGATTACGACGCCTGCAAGGCAGGGATTGCCCAGGTGGAAGCGGATCTCGGTCCGGTCGAGATCCTGGTCAACAATGCCGGGATCACCCGCGACGCGATGTTCCACCGGATGACGCCGGAACAGTGGAACGAAGTCATCTCGACCAATCTCAACGGTGTCTTTAACATGACCCATCCGGTGTGGCCCGGCATGCGTGATCGCAAGTTCGGCCGTGTGGTCAACATTTCGTCGATCAACGGCCAGAAGGGCCAGGCGGGGCAGGCCAACTACTCGGCCGCCAAGGCTGGCGATATCGGCGTTACAAGGGCGCTGGCGCAGGAAGGCGCGCGCGCCGGGATCACCGTCAACGCGGTTTGCCCGGGCTATATCGGCACCGAGATGGTGCGCGCGATCGACGAGAAGGTTTTGGCGGAGCGGATCATTC